>NZ_QGSZ01000299.1 GCF_003857055.1 Micromonospora inaquosa
CCCCTCCACCGGCTTCACCTTCTCCGCCATGTACCGCCAGGCCGACCAGGTGGCCCGTGCCCTCGCGGCGGGCCGGCCGCCGGTGCCGCAGGCTGCGTACCCGCGCCGGCACCGCTGGATGGACGCGGTGGCGCTGCGGGCGCTGGACCGGGGTGGGGTGGGCGGCCCCGAGTTCTTCGACCGGCTCTTCGACCGCAACCCGGCCGAGCGGGTGCTGCGCTTCCTCGACGGTCGGACCACCCCGGCCGAGGAGATCGCGATCATGAATTCGACCCGGCTGATGCCAATGATCGCCGCGACCGCCGGTGACGCCGTACACCGGGTCCGCGACCGGCTGCGCCCCACCCGGCCCGCGCCGGCCATCCCACCGGCGGTGGTGGGCGATGCGTTGGGCGCGGGTGGAGCACCGCGTCCGACCTGACCGGCGTCGTCTCCCGCGCCGCCTGCGACGGGGTACGGTGCGGCGCCGACGCTCGGCGCGCCGCCCCCGAGCGGGGAGGACGACGTCCGCGCCCGGTAGGTTGCCTTGCATGGTGGACGCGGCGGCCGGCAGGGGCGTGCAGATCTGGACCGACGGGGCGTGCAGTGGCAACCCCGGGCCGGGTGGTTGGGGCGCGCTGCTGCGCTACGGCGATCACGAGCGGGAGTTGTGCGGCGGTGAGGCCACGCCCACCACCAACAACCGGATGGAGCTGATGGCGGCCATCCAGGCGTTGGAGAGCCTGAACCGGCCGGTCACCGTGGAGCTGCACACCGACAGCACGTACGTGCGCAACGGCATCACCAGTTGGCTGGCGTCGTGGAAGCGCAACGGTTGGCGGACCGCCGCGAAGCAGCCGGTGAAGAACGCCGACCTGTGGCAGCGACTGGAGGCGGCCTGCGAACGGCACGAGGTCACCTGGCTGTGGGTCAAGGGGCACAACGGGCACCCGGAGAACGAGCGGGCCGACGGGCTCGCCAACAAGGGCATGACCAAGGCACGGGCCGCGCTGACCAGCCGCTGAGCCTGGGTCAGCGGGTCGCGTCGGGGTGCCCCGGCATGGTGGAGCCACCACCGCTGCTGCCGGACGAACCACCGGCGACGCCCGAGTTGTCGGGCTCGGTCACGATGTCCGGTGCGACGTCGGTGTCCGCCGGTGCGGGAACCTCGGTGTCCGCCTCGACCTGCGCCAGCGGCACCTGCCCGACCTCGCCCTCGCTGTGCTGCGGGTCGCCCGGCTGCTTACCTTGGCGATTTCGGTAGCCCACGCCGTGCCTCCCGTCGATGCCGGTCCGCGTCGGCGCTGGCTACCCGGCGTCGTCCCGGCCGAAACCTCGCGCTCAGCGGCGGCGGCCCCGCCGGGCGGGGGACCGGGCCGGCTGGCGGACCGGGGTGAGCGGCAGCGCCGTCCAGTGCGCCGGCCGGGTGAGGGTCTGCGGCAGCCGGGTGCCCAGGTCGCCCCGGGCGGCGTCCAGCTGGGTCTGGTGCAGGAAGAGGGTGTGCCGCAGGTCCGCGCCCCGCAGGTCGGTCCCGCGTAGGTCCGCGCCGGTGACGTCGGCCAGGCCGAGGTCCGCTGCGCGCAGGTCGGCGCCGATGAGCACCGCCCCGCGCAGGTTGGCCCGGCGCAGGTCGACGCGGCGCAGGTCCGCCCCGAGCAGGTGCGCGCCCCGGCGGTCGACGCCACCGGGGGCGCGGGCCGCCTCGCTGGCCTGGGACAGCAGCGGGTTGACCCGGCCCCGGTGGTCGGCGACGTCCACCGCGCGAAGTTGCGCGGGGTCACCCTCGGTGAGCTTCAGCGTCTCGGTGCGGGCCCGTTCCAGCTCGGCGCGCAGGTCGGCCGGCGGGCGCAGCGCCACCGCCTCGGTGAGGTACCAGAGCAGTTCGTGCAGCGGTCGCAGCACCGCGAACGCCTCCGCCATCGCCGGCAGCGTCTCCGGCGCGTCCCGCCAGTCCCGCCCGCCGAAGGTCACCTGGGCGACCTGCTGCCCGGCGCCGAAGCAGTCGAACACCGTGCAGCCGGGAAAACCGCGTTGCCGCAGCTCGGTGTGGATGCCGCAGCGGTGGTCGGTGCCTAGGTTGGGGCAGGGCGAGCCGGCCGGCTTGTCGATGGCGAAGTCCGTCGACGCGGCGAACGCGGGTACCACGCAGCACAGCCCGAAGCAGCGTCCGCAGTCGGCGCGCAGCTGCGCCGCCCCGGACGGCGGTGCGGTGCGGTGCGACACGCCGGCGGTCCTCCTGACGATCAGGGTGGGCCACCATTGTTTCCTGTGCCGAGCCGACCGGGCCGGTCGGGGTCACCGTGTGTGCGTGTCGCCGGCCGCCCCGGGGCAAGCGTCACCGCGCGCGCTTCCCCGACGCGGAGTCCGTCGATGGCGTACCGTCGCCGGGATGCGAATCACCCGGTTCACCCACGCCTGCGTCCGCGTCGAACATGACGGCGGGGTGCTGGTGATCGACCCGGGGACGTGGAGCGAGCCACACGCCCTGGTCGGCGCGGACGCCGTCCTGGTCACCCACGAACACACCGACCACGTGGACGTGTTGCGGCTCGCCGGTCTCGGTGTCCCCGTGTACGCCCCGGAGGGTGCCCGCCTGCCGGATCTCGCCCCGCTGCCGGTGACCCGCGTCCGCGCGGGGCAGCGGTTCACCGCGGCCGGCATCACGGTCAGCGCCCACGGCGGCCGGCATGCCGCCATCCACGAGGGGCAGCCCGACTGCCCGAACCTCGGCTACCTGATCGCTGACGAGCTCTACCACCCGGGCGACGCGCTGCACGTGCCGGACGAGCCGGTGCGCACCCTGCTCGTCCCGGCCCAGGGGTCCTGGCTGCGCCTCGACGAGGCGATCCGATTCGCCGCCGCAGTGGGCGCGGCGGCGGCGTACCCGATCCACGACGCGCAGCTCAACGAACGCGGCCTGGCCAGCGTCGCCGGCTGGTTCACCGAGACGATCCCCGGCTACCGTCACCTGGTGCCCGGCGACACCGCCTGACCCCTGCCGTCATCCGGGTTCGGGGGTGCGGAAACGGGGCGCGGCGGCGGTGAGTACCGCAGTGGCCGTCGGGGCGGACCACCCCTCGGTCAGCTCGGTCACCAGGGTGGCGACCAGCCGGGTCACGGCCGGCTCGGCACCCGGGTGCAGCGCCTCGGCGACGATCAGCACCGACGAGGTGCCCGCCCGCACTGCCGACCAGCCGCTCTGCCGGTTCGTCCACCGCCGGGCGTGCGCGCGCCCGGCGGAGTCGACGAAGGTCACCTCGCCCGGCTCGGGATGCTCGGTGTCGCCCGCGAAGCTCAGGTACGCCTCGTCGCCGCGTGCCGGCCGGACCACCAGGTCGCCGTCGACCCGGTCCAGGTCGAGCGCGGCGACCGGGATGGCGTACGCGGCCGAGATGGCGTTGCAGAGGTCGACCAGCGGGTGCACCCGGGGCAGTTCGCCGTCCAGGCGCAGCCGGCGCAGCAGCGCCTCGGCGGCGCACCGGTACTTGGTGGGCCGCAGCCCCATCGCCGCGTACGCCCGCCGCCAGGCCTGGATCTCCGGAAACCCACTCTCGGCCCCGTCGGCGGTCAACCGCCGTCGGGCCTCGGTCAGATAGTCGGCCGTGCGTCCCGCCTCGTCGGCGGTGGCGGTGATTCCGGAGGCCAGCACCACCCCGGCGACCAGATCGGGGTACGCGTCGCGTAGCTGTGACGAATGGTGAAACTGCACTGTGGTCCTATCGTTCGGTGAGGGCGAGGGCCACGCCGAGCGCGACGAACGTGCCGGCGGCGGATCGGCGCAGCCAGTCGGTGACCCGGGGTCGGGTCAGCACCCGGTCGCGTACCCGGGCCGCGAAGATGCCGTAGCCGCTGAACACCACGAAGGTGAGCAGCATGAACACCGCGCCGCAGCCGAGCATCGCCCGGGTCGAGCCCGGTGCCGTGGTGTCCACGAACTGCGGCAGGAACGCGACGAAGAACATCGTCGGCTTCGGGTTGAGCAGGTTGACCAGCACCCCGGAGATGATCACCCGGATCGCCGAGCGGGGTGGGGCGTCGGTCGTCACCGCGAAGGCGTCGCGATCACGCGCGATGGACCAGGCCAGGTAGAGCAGGTAGCCGACGCCGAGGTAGCGGACTGTCTCGAACGCCGCGGCGCTGGTCTGCATCAGCGCGGCCAGCCCGGTCATCGCGGCC
Source organism: Micromonospora inaquosa (assembly GCF_003857055.1). Lineage (GTDB taxonomy): Bacteria > Actinomycetota > Actinomycetes > Mycobacteriales > Micromonosporaceae > Micromonospora > Micromonospora inaquosa. The sequence goes on from NZ_QGSZ01000299.1 coordinate 4,156, forward strand.
GACAGGTGCGGCACCGTCCCCAGCGTGCAGGCGAGCGCGGCCAGCACCCCGGCCCGAGCACCCCGTGACAGCCCGGCGGAGAGCGTGAAGATCACCCCGGTGCCGGGGGTGACCACCACGATCAGCGTGGTGATCAGGAACGGGATGCTCACGTCGTCCTCCGGCGGAGTTGGCAGGTCTGGCTCCCGCTCACTCTGCTGCCACAATGGTCCGATGGGCAGAGCCAAACCAACGGCGTCTGACAGGTCCATACCGGCCGGGTCCGACTTCCTGCACCTGACCATCACCGACGCCGCGCCGGGCGGGCGCGCCGACTGGCTGACCGACCGGCTGCGGCAGGCCATCGCCGAGGGTCGGGTGCCGGTCGGGGACCGGCTGCCCCCCACCCGGGTGCTCGCCGCCGACCTCGGCGTCTCCCGGGGCGTGGTCACCGAGGCGTACCAGCGCCTCACCGAGGAGGGGCACGTCGCCGGTCGGGGTCGCGCCGGCACTGTCGTCGTCGCCGCGCCGGCCGCGGCCACCCCCACCCCCGCCCCGGCCGCCGCGCCGGTCGCGACCTTCCCGCCGGCACCGGGCACCGACATCTTCGAAGCGGTACGCGCGGCGCCCGCGACCATCGACCTGGCGCCCGGCGTACCCGACCTGGCCGCCTTTCCCCGCGCCGACTGGCTGCGCGCCGAACGGACCGTGCTGCGCCGCCTCGCCGCGGCCGACTTCGGCTACGGCGACCCCTGCGGCGCGCCCGCGCTGCGACAGGCCGTCGCCGCCTGGTTGGCCCGCAACCGCGGTATCGGCGTCGACCCCGCCGAGGTGATCATCGTGGCCGGCGTCTCGCAGGCGCTCGGGCTGCTCGCCCAGGCACTCACCGCTGCCGGCGTCCACCGGATCGCGGTCGAGGACCCGGGCTCGCTCGGCGTGCGGCAGCACCTGAACAACTGGGGGGTGGACACCCCGCCGATCACTGTCGACGACGCCGGACTGCGGGTCGACGAGTTGGCCGTCAGTGGCGTACCGGCCGTGATGCTCACCCCCGCGCACCAGTTCCCGACCGGCGTGGTGCTCGATGGTGACCGCCGCCGCCAACTCGTCGCCTGGGCACGGGCCGGGGGTCTGATCGTCGAGGACGACTACGACGCCGAGCACCGCTACGACCGTCCGCCGGTGCCGGCGCTGCGGGGTCTGCTGCCCGAGCAGGTCTGCTACGCCGGCAGCGTCTCCAAACTGCTCGCCCCCGCCCTGCGCACCGGCTGGCTGCTCGTGCCGTCGCGACTGCGCGAGGCGGTGGTGGCCGCCAAGCGCAAGGCCGACCTGGGTAACGCCGTGCTACCGCAACTCGTGCTCGCGGAGCTGATGACCTCCGGCGCCTTCGAACGGCACCTGCGGCTGCTGCGCCGCCGACACATCCGCCGGCGGGACGCCATGATCGCCGCGCTGGCCCGCGCGTTGCCATCGGCGACTGTGCACGGCGCCGCCGCCGGTCTGCACCTGATGATCACGCTGGACGACGCCGTGGTCGACACCGAGTTGGCGGCGGCGACGATGGCACGCGGGGTGAAGGTGCAACCGCTGTCCTGGCACTGCCAACGGCCCTACCGACCGGGTCTCGTGCTCGGCTACGCGGCCCGTACGCCGACCGAGATCGAGGACGGCGTCGCCACGATCGCCGCCGCCCTCCGCTCCGGCTAGGACCGTCCGATCCACCGTGCTCGCCGGGCGTTATCCTTCGCCGGTGGGACTGCGATTCGAGACGCGCGGGTCCGACTCGCCCTGGGTCGACACCGTGTGGACCTGCACGAGCGAGCGGGTCACTGCGATGACGTCCGTCGCAGGGGTGCGGTGGGGCCTGGTGTTCTGGGAGCAGGCTGGCCGGACGCACGCGAGCATCACCGGCCCCGAGACCCGGACCGGCACGGCGCCGATGCCGGAGGGCGCGACCTTCACCGGCATCGAGTTCGCCGTGGGCACCTCGCTGCGGGCCGTGCCCACCCCGACGCTTGTCGACGGTGGCATCGAGCTCCCCGACACCACGCGCCGGACGTTCCGGCTGGACGGCACGCGCTGGGAGACGCCCGGCCCCGACGACGCCGAGGCCCTGGTCGACGGCCTCGTCCGGGCCGGGACCGTGGTCCGGGACTCGCTCGTCGCCGAGCTGCTGCGGGGCCACCGTCCGGACGTCTCGGGGCGTACCGTCGAACGCCGGTTCCGCGCCGCGACTGGACTGACACGCGGCGCGGTCCGGCAGATCGAGCGGGCCCGTACGGCGGCGGAGCTGCTGGCTACCGGCGACCCGGCCGCCGACGTGGTCGCCAAGCTCGACTACTTCGACGAGCCTCACCTGGCCCGGGCACTGCGCTCCTACCTCGGACGCACCGTCCGGCAGCTACGCGAGGGCACCGGCGGCGCCATCGCCCTCGACCTGGATCAGCGCTTGACGTCGTAGACCACCTTGAGGATGCCGTTCGAGTAGCTCTCCGACTCTCGCAGCGTCAGCATGTGCTTGTCTCGGTCGGCCCGGCCGAACAGGCTCTTGCCGGCACCGAGTAGCACGGGGAAGACGAGCAGGTTGTACTGGTCGATCAGTCCCTCATCGGACAGCCGCCGGGCCAGTTCCGCGCTCCCGTGGATGAAGATCGCGCCGCCCTCGCACTGCTTGAGCGCGGCGACGTCCCCGGCCGACCGCAGGATCGTCGTCGGCCCCCACCCGTCGACGAGCGCGTCGTCGGACAGCGTGCTCGACACCACGTACTTGGGCAGCTCCTTGTAGCCGGCGTGGTCCTCCGAACCGGGCCAGGTCGACGCGAACGCCTCGTAGCTGCGACGGCCGAACATCAGCGCCGTCGTGTCGGTGAGCTCCTCGCCCTTCAGTGACCAGGCCTCCGGGACGAACTCGAGGTCCTTGAACACCCAACCGCCGCTGCGGTGCTCCTCACCCGGCCCGCCGCCGGGCGAGTCCACGACGCCGTCGAGCGACATGAAACCGGTGTAGACCAGATCGCGCATTGTGTGTCTCCTTGGGCTCGGATCGCGGCTGCTGGGTCCACGCTAGATCGCGGTCGCGACGCTGTCTTGGACGGAAACGACAGCCGCTCCGGGTCAGCCCAGGAACAGCTGGACGAGGACCAGCACGGCGAGCAGCGCCGGCCCGCGTGACCCCTGACGCAGCAGGTCGACCGGGACCATCCCGAACGGCGTGTTGACCGTCGCGCCGCCGTAGTTGATCGGCGGCCGGGTGCCGGCCCGGAACGCGGCGGCCACCACCCCGAGCGCCAGCATCGGTGCCAGCCAGGCCGGCCCCGGGTCGACGGTCGGCACTGTCAACAACCACCACAGGCCCGCGCCGACGGCCGGCACCACCACGTGGATCCCGCGCAGCAGGTTGTCGCTGCCGCCCAGCGCCCGGCGCAGCCCGGGTGAGCGGCTGACCGCCCGCAGACCGCCGGTCAGCCGGTCGGCGGCGAGGTACGCGAACACCACCTGCGCCGCCCCCGCCAACCCGGGCAGGGCAAGCGCGGCAGCGTACTGCACCCCGAGCAGCGCCGCCCAGATCAGCACGGCGCTCGGGTGCCGGCGCAGCCGGCGCACGTCGGCCTGGAGCAGCGCCCACCAGCCGGGTCCGGGTAGGAACCGGCTGCTGCGCACCTTGCCGATCCGGCGCCAGCGGCGGCTCTCCACCAGACCGACGAGCAGGCTCGGATCCAGCAGGATCGTGGCCGTGGCGGCGGCGTTGGCGAACTGCGCTCCGGTGGTCAGGGAGGCCCGGTCGACCCGCGGCAGCGCGCGTACCGCGAGGATCGTGCCCACCACCGCGAGGGGCACCGCGACGGCGACCAGCGCGACGGCCGGCGTCGACCCCGGCCGGGGCAGCCCGTCACCGAGGCGACCGACGAGCACCACCACGGCGGTGATCAGGGCCGCCGCCGCCATCGGCGCCGCCCCGACCACTGTCGGCCAGCGTCGCCCCGAGCGGCTGCTCTGGGCCACGACGCTGAGCGCCAACGCGGCCGCACCCCACCCCGCGCCGGCCGCAGCAGCCCAGCCCAGGGCGGCCGGTGCGCTGACCCCAGCGAGCGCCGCCACGGCCACCCCGAGCGCCGCGGTGCCAACCGCCGCGCCCACCAGCAACAGGACGAAGCGCGGCGCCAGCCACGCCCGCCGGTCGATGGGCGCGCTGGTCGCCCAGCTCTGCGTGGCCGGGGTGACCAGCAGCGGGCCGAGCGCGCGCAGGCCACGCCAGGCGAGGCCCGCGCCGGCCAGCAGCGCGGCGACCGCCAGCCACCACCGCACGCCCGGCTCCGCCTGCCCCACGGTGGGGGAATCCAGCAGGTCGCGGCTGGCGCTGATCGCGAACCAGCCGTACATGCCCACGAACAGGACGATGACGTACGCGTCACCGAGCACGTCGCCGAGGGAATGGTCGTGGTGTCGACTGCGGGCCCGGCGAAGCTGCGCCCGCACCTGCCGGGCGGTGGGCACCCCGGCCGGCGCGTCGGCGATCGTGGCCGGTGCGGCGGTCACTTGCCGATCTCGATGCGCTCGTCGACCACCGCGTCGATCAGCTCCGGGTCGTGCGAGGCCAGCAGCACTGCCGTGCCCGCCGCCCGTTCCCGGAGCAGCCGGTCGGCGAGCCACTGCCGCCCACGGACGTCCAACCGCTGCTCGGGCTCGTCCAGGATCAACACCCGGCGGGGCCGGACGAAACAGGACGCCAACGCCAACCGGCGGCGCTGCCCGCTCGACAGCGTCACCGGCAACTGGTCGCGGGCCGGCTCCAGACCCAGCTCGGCCAGCACCTCTCCGACCGGTTCGGCGTCACCCCCGTGGGCGTACGCGATCAGCTCCAGGTGCTCGACCACCGACAGGTCGGGGAAGAAATCGATGTCGTCCAGGGCCGCCGCCACCAGCGCCCGCACCTGAGGGTCGGTCTCGTCGGCCCGGCGGCCCTGCACCAGCACCTCACCCGCGTCCGGCCGGTCGGCGCCGACCACACAACGCAGCAGGGTGGTCTTCCCGCTGCCGTTGGGGCCCAGCACCACCGCGATCCGGCCCGCCGGGAGCGTGAAGCTCACATCGTCGAGCACCACCAGGTCGCCGAAGTTTCGGCTGAGTCCCCGTACCGAGAGCGCGTCCACGATCACAGAGTCTCCCAGAGCCGTGCCACCGACCAACCCGAGCGACCCACGTCACCCGGCTCTCGGCGTCGTCCTTCAGAGCCTGCTCCCTACGGACTGGCCGGCCTGCGGCGGGCCCGGACGGAACCGCAACGCCGCCGGATCGTCGCCCGGACCCCGCCTCGGCTCGGCCGCCCCTATGAAGCAGGGCCCAGTCGGGCGTCGGCGGCGGCCAACCCCTGGGCGTCGGCGACCTCCTCGGCCACCGCCGCCGCGTCCGCCCAGTGCCGCCGCGCGTCCGCCCGGTCGCCCAGCGCGGCGCAGGCGTCACCCAGGTAGAGCAGGGTGCGCGCCAGCCCGGCGGTCGGCCGGTTCTCCTCGCGCAGCCGGCGGCTCTCGGCCAGCAGCTCGTACGCCGTCCGCGCCTGCCCCGGGGTGCTGCTCAACAGCGTCGCCCCGGCGTTGAGCAGAGCCGTCGCCCGGCTGGTCGGGTCGTTGACCGACTCGTACTCGCGCAGTGCGGCCCGCCACGCCTGCGCGGCGTCCAGGTGCTCGCCGAGCGCCGCGTGCACCAGCACCAGGTTGGTCAGCGCCGCCGCGTACCCGCGCGCGTCGCCCACCGACCGGAACGTGTTGGCCGCCCGCACCAGATGGTGGTGCGCGGTGTCCGGTTCTCCCCGGGCCAGTTGGGCCGCGCCCAGACCCAGGTCGGTGAGGGCGTGCCCGGCCCGGTCCGCGCCGGAGCGGTGCCGGCGCGACATCTCCAGGTGCTCCACCGCGTCGTCGAGCTGCCCCAGGTCGAGCAGGGCCAGGCCGAGGTTCATCCGCGCCTGGGCGTTGCCGCGGCGCCCCCGCTCGTTGACCGCGAGGGTGAGCGCGGCGGCGGCCCCCTGCGGGTCGTGTCGGCGTCGACGCAGCACCCCCAGCTCGTTGTGCGCCCACCCGGCGATCTCCGGGCGGTCGTCGGCGGTCGGGGTGGCCAGCACGGTGCGGCACACCTGCTCCCACTCGTCGAGCCGCTCCGCGTACGCCAACCACCCGCACAGCGCCACGGCCAACCGGAACCACCACCGGCGGACCCGGCGGGGCAGGGTCTCCTTCGCGCCGGCCGGCACCCGCACCACCGCCAGCAGCAGCTCCTGGTGCAGGTCGAACCAGCCGTACGGGTCGTCGTCGAGCGGCAGCGACCACTCCCGGTCCCCGGCGGAGCCGAGCACCCCCAGGTTGGCCGCGTGCCGTTCCGCCCGGCGGGCCAGGTGCCGGGTCAGCCGGGCCTGCGCGGCGACCCGGGCCCGGGCCGGATCCGCGTCCCGCAGGTGCAGTCGGGCGCTGCCGGCCAGCAGGGGGCGGATCTCGTACCGGTCGCCGGACGCGCCGACCACGAACGCGGCGGCGGCCAACCGGTCGAGCAGCGCGGTCACCAGCTCGGAGTGCCGCCCGGCCAGCGCGGCGATGGTGGGCCGGTCCACCGGGGCGGGCACCAGCGACATCAGCCGGTACAACCGTCGGGCCTGGCGGGGCAACGCCTGGTACGCGATGTCCCGTTCGGTGACCAGCCGGGCCGCCGGTGAGACGGCGAGCCGCTGGTGCGGTGGCGTCTGCACCGCGCGGCGCAGCGCGTCCAGCACGTCGGAGTGCCGCCAGCCGTGCTGAGCCGTGCGGTAACCGAGGGCGCGGACGGTGCGCGGCTGTCGCCCGCACAGGTCGACGATGTCGCGTACCGCCGGGTCGGTGCGCGGGTCGGCGCGACGGACCCGCGCGGCCGGCGCGGCCCCGCCCGCCGTCGCGAACAGCTTCACCGCCTCGGACGTGCCCGGTTCGGCGATCCAGTGCGCGACGACGCCCTCCAGACCGACCAGCGCCGGACCGCCGGCGAGCAGCAGGCGGCAGGTACGCGCGGTCGGCGGCAACAGCGGGCGGACCTGGTCGGGACGATCGACGTTGTCCAGCACCAGCAGGATCTTGCGACCGTCGAGCTGACCGCGGAGCGCGTCTGCGGCGGCGGCGAGCGCGTCCGGCCGGCCGGAGGTCGGCGGGACGGTGCCCAGGATCCGGGCCAGCGCGGTGAGCACCTGCCGAGCCGAGCGGGGTCGGCCGCGCCGCCGCAGGTCGAGGTAGTACTGCCCGTCGGGGAAGTCCTCCCGACACCGGTTCGCGGCCTGCACCGCGCACGCGGAGGTGCCCACCGCGCGTCGGCCCAGGACCGCCACGGCGTGCTCTCGGGCGAGCAGATCGACCAGCGCGGCGACGTGCTCCTCGCGACCGGTGAACTCGGCCGTGTAGGGCAGGGTGGGCGCCCCGGTGGCCGGTGTGGTGAGCACCTCCGTCGGCTCGGGGCCGACCTCGCGGTCGGCCCGGCGGCGGCGCACCTCGTACACCACGTAACCCACCACGCCGCCGGCGGCCAGCACGATGGTCACCGGCCCGAGCACGCTGGCCGCCAGCTCGGAGAGGAGATTGCCGGCCAGGTTGCTGGCCACGTTGGCGAGGATGCTGCCGACCACTCCGCCGATCGCGATCAGCGCCGGCCAGCGCGAGCCACCCCGCGCACCACCCGGCCCGGTCACCGGACACCCCCGGAGACCAGCCCGGCGACCAGGTGCCGCCGGGAGAGGACCACGAGCACCACCGGCAGCACCGAGGCGAGCACCGAACTGGCGGCCAACGCGCCACTGTTGCTCACGAAGCCGCGGGTCTGCTCGGCCAGGAACGGCCCGAGCGGCGACGCCCCCGGCCCACCGAACAGGCGTCCCACCACCAGGTCGTTCCAGACCTGGACGAACTCCAGCACGGAGACCGCCACCACCGCCGACAGGTTGTGCCGGGCCAACCGGCGCAGCGTGTGCCACCACCGGCGCCCGCCCAGCCGGGCGTCGCGGACCTGCTCGACCGGCAGGTCGGCGAACGCGTTGCGCAGCACCAGCACCGCGAACGGCACACCCAGCGCGATGTGCACCAGGGCCAGACCCTGAGCCGTGCCGGAGGAGAGCACCAGGCCCAGCACCTCGTTGACCGGCCCGGCGATGACCTGGATCGGCACCACACTGGCGGCCAGCAGCAGCAGCCCGGTGGCCTGCGCGGCCGGCCCGGTCAACCAGGCCAACGGGTACGCGGCCAGCAACGCGACCACCAGCACCGTGGCGGTCACCGCGGTGGCCAGCAGCAGGGTGAAGCCCAGCGTGCGCCACAGCTCCGTGCCGGTGACCAGGTCGCGGTAGGACTCACCGTTCGGTGGCGCGGACCACCAGCCGCGCGCGGCGGCGTCCACCCGGCCGTGCGCCGACGTGGCGACCAGCACCGCCAGCGGCACCAGCCAGGCGATCGCGGCACCCGCCGCGAGCAGTCGGAACACCCGCCGGGGCGGGGCGGCCGGAGCGGGCTCCGGTGCCGCCTCGACGCGGGGCGGGGGCCAGGCCTGCCGGACGAAGAGCGCGGCCACCATGATTCCGCCGATGACCGCCACCAGCCACACCACGCCGAGCGCGGCACCGTCGCCGGTGGTGGTGCCCCCGGACGTCTGCCAGATCCGCAGGGCGAGCACCGACGCCTCGTCGCGGACCGAACCGGGGGTCATCACCAGGATGAGATCGAACGTACGGCTGGTGCCGACCGCCACCAACGCGAAGACCACAGCGGTGGTCCGCAGCAGCAGTGGCCGCCACTGCGCGTCCCACAGCACATGGCGACGCGCACCGCCGTAGGCGCGGACCGCGTCGGCGAGACTCGGCGGCACCGCGTCCAGGGCGGACCGGAAGACCAGCACCGCCAATCCGACCCAGGCCCAGACGAACGCCGACATCAACGCGACGGTGACCATCCCCGGCCCGAGCAACTGCGGCGCGTCCTCGACCGAGCGGCCGGTCAGTCGGGTCGCGACCAGGGTGGCCGACCCTCGGCTCGGGTCCGGGTCGTACATCAGTCGGAAGGTGACCCCGGTGACGACCAGCGGCAACGCCACCGGCACCAGGAGGATCAACCGGACCAGGCCGCCCTCCTGAGAGCGGCGGGACGCGGCGGCGAGCAGATAGCCCAGGGCCGTCACCACCGCCGGCACCAGCAGGGCCCAGAGGACCGTCCGGCCGACCACCGCGCCGGTGCCCGGGGCGGCGAGGGCGGTCCGGAAGTGCGCCGCGCCCACCCAGTGGCCGTCGGTGGTGACGCTGGCATGCATGGTCCGCAGCACCGGCCACAGCACCAGCCCGCCGAGCAGCACCGCGGCCGGCAGCAGCAGGGCCGACGTCGCTCCCGCCGCCGGATACGCCCGACCCCGCCGGGCCGGCCCGACATCGTCGAGGACCGCCAACTCGCCGAGGACCCGCACCTGGCTCATCGGCCGCCCCCCGCGCTGCGGGCCGCCGCGGCGAGCAGACCGGTGACCCGACGGATCGCCTCGCTGGCGCGGACCCCGTCGGTGACGTCGGCGAAGAAGCCCTGCATGATCCGCCAGATGCCGACCCCGTCCGAGCCGGTGAACGCGCCGGGCAACTGGTCGGAGAGGTCGAAACGAAGGGTGCCGGGCGCCCGCATCTCCATGGCCAGTCGCTGGCCGACGCCGTCCCGGTAACTGCCGATCGTGACATTGGTGTTGGGCGAGAGATAGCCGCCGGCGCGCAGCCACGGCTGGAACGAGTCGGCCCTGGTGAGCCACTCGACCAACTCGACCCCGCCCCGGGCGTCGGCGAACGCCACGGCCGCGTCCCCGCCGACGATCAGTGGGCCGCCGCCCGGCTGGGTGCCCGGGAACCGGAACGTGACCGGCGCCTCCGAGCCGCGCCGGAACGGGTTGGCGACGTCGGCGGTGAAGTCGGCCCCGACGAGCATCACCGCCCGCCGGGTGTGCACCACCTGGATCACCGACTCCTCGTACTGCGTGAGCAGGGCGCGACGGCCGCCGCCGACGAACGCCCCGTTGATGCTCCAGAGCCCGGCGAGCCGGTCCAGCGCCTCGCGCACCGGTCTGCCCTGCCAGTCGGCGTCCGGGCGGGCGAGGGCGTTGTAGCTCTCCGGCGCCACGTCGGCCAGGACGTTCTCGAACCAGTCGGTCAGCACCCAGCCGTCCGCGGCGCCGATGGCCAGGGGCGCCGGCCCGCCGTCGCGCCGGGCGAGCGCGGCGAGCTCCTGGGTACGCCGGACCAGCGCGTCCCAGTCGACCGGCTGCACGGGCAGCATCGAGGGCAGATGCCAGACCAGCGACTTGTGCGCCGCCTTGACCCAGACGCCGTAGCGCTGGCCCTCGGCCGTCAGCAGCTCGCCCAGCTCGGCGGGTACGGCGTACCCGGTGGACGCACGCACCGGGCTCAGCCAGCCGCGTTCGGCGTACTCGGTGACCAGGCCGGGACGCGGCAGGATCGCCACGTCCGGGCTGGTGCCGGCGAGGTGTCGGGCACGCAGGAACGCGTCGATGTCGTTGCCGGCGCTGACCACCTGCACGGGGGCGGGGTAGCCGGCGACGACCTCACGGAACCGGTCCAGTTCGCTGGTGCTCCAGACCACCGCGACCTGCACCGAGCGGGTCCCGCCGGAGCAGCCGGCGGCCAGCGCGGTGGCGCCCGCGGCGGCGGCGCGCAGCAGCGTACGACGACGCGCTCGGACGGCCGGCCTCATCGGGGTGCCTCGCTCGGCTCGGTGACCAGGTCGTGTCGCACCGGAATCTCGGCCAGGGTGGCCGGGTCGGCGGTGCAGACCAGCACCGCCACCCCGGGCGCGTCCGGTGGGGAGAGCCGAGGCACCAGGTCACCGAGGCGGCTGTCGCCCGCCGAACCGGCTGGCAGGTCGACCACGAGCACCTCGGGCAGGCACGCTGCCGCTCGGGCGAGCGCCACCCGGAACCGTTGGGCGGCGGAGATCTGGTGCGGCAGCAGGGTGAGGGAGAGCGCCAACTCCAGCCGGTCGACCACGGTGGCCGTCCAGTCGTTGGCCACCTCGTGCACCCGTTCGCGTTTGCGTTGGCCGTACTCGATGTTGCGGCGCACGGTCAGCTGCGGCAGCAGCGCGCCACCGGCGGGCACGTAGCCGATCTGCCGGCGGGGCGGCGGTAGGCCGGTGACGTCCCGGTCTCCGACGAGGATGCGACCGGTCACCGGCGGGGCGAGCCCGGCCAGCACCCGGGCGACCGCGGTGCCGAACCGGGGCGGCGCGACCAGGGCGGCGAGCGTGCCGGCGGGAACGTCGAGGGTCACCGGCCCGGTGCCGGGGACGGCGACCAGTGCGCGTAGCCGTAGCGTGACCCTCACCTCCGGTGACCGTTGATGACCGTCCCAGGGTGGCACATCGTGCCGACAACCGAGGCCCCCGACCCTTCCACTGTGGAACGGGTCGGCCCTGATCAGGCGGGCGAGTAGAGCGCGGCGAGCCCGGCCGCGGTGGCGGCGAGCCGTTCGCGCAGCGCCACCGGGGTCAGCACCTCGACGTCGGCGCCGAGGCGCAGCAGTTCACCGTGGGCATGGGTGAGTGACTCGATCGGCAGCACGGCGCTCACCCAGCCCCGCGCGTCCGGTGGCCCGGCGCTGGTGTCCATCGCGGTCACCACCGGATCGCTGCCGATCTCGCGCAGCCGCTCCCGCCCGGCGGGGGAGAGCCGGACGTGGGCCTCGTCGCGGTGCAGCCGGGCCCGGAACTGCACCACGTGCGCCCGCCACCAGGCCGGCAGGTCGAAGTCGGCGGGTCGGTCGAACTCCTGCGCCAGCGGGGTGAGCGCGAGGATCTGGTTGACCCGGTAGGTGGCCGGTGCGCCCCGGCCGGGCTGGGCGGCCACCACGTACCACCGGCCGCCCTTGAGGACCAGGCCGTACGGCTCCAGGACCCGGGTCACCTCGCCGTTCCAGCCGCGGTAGCGCACCTCGACGCGGTGCTGCCGCCAGACCGCCTCGGCCGTGCGGGCCAACTCGGGGGAGGCGTCACCGTCGGCGTACCACCCGGGGGTGTCCAGGTGGAAGCGTTGTTGCAGTCGGGTCGCCCGGTCGCGCAGCGGCGCGGGGAGCGCGGCGTGCAGCTTGAGTTGCAGCGCCGCCACCACGTCGCCGTAGCCCAACTCGTCGGCCGGGCCGGGCAGCCCGGCGAGGAACAGTCGGTCGGCCTCCTCGGCGGTCAGCCCGGTGAGGCGGGTCCGCCAGCCGTCGACCAGTTGGTAGCCGCCGGCGTGCCCGGCCTCGCCGTAGAGCGGGATGCCGGCGGCGTGCAGCGACTCGACGTCCCGGTAGATGGTGCGGGGGGAGACGGCCAGCCGCCCGGCGAGCTGCGTGGCGGTCAATCGTCCGTGCGACTGCAGCAGCAGCAGGACGGAGAGAAGTCGACTGGCTCGCACTTCACTGACACTAGCTGTCAGGGGACCGGTCGTACCGTCCCGGCATGGCTTTTCGCGACAAGGATCTGAGAACACCGGGACCGATCACGGTGGACGGTCGCCAGCTCAAGCGGTACCACATAGACCAGCCGGAACGGCCGCTCGAACCGGAGGTGGAGAAGGCCGCGTACGACCTGCTGCCCGCCATGCTGGCCGACGTCGCGGACGACGGCACCCCCGCCGCCGGGTGGGTGGTGCTGCACCGGGGCGCGGACACCGGCGCCTACCTGCTGGTGTACACCTGGGTGTGGGACAACGCGGTGGAGATCCGCGTCGCGGCGGCCGGGCAACCGGCACTGGACTGTCCGGACCAGGACCCCACATACTTCGTCGAGCTGCGCCGGCCCGCGGTGGGCTGCGTCTGGGAGCTGGCGGTGCTGGAACACGAACGGGCCGCCTGGGTCCGGCACATGCTCCTGCCGGAGAGTCCGAATCTGACCAATTATCTGCGTGACACGCGAGCGGAAGGGCCGGTGGGCCGCTGATGGGCGACTTCGACTTCTTTGTGGGCACCTGGAACGTCGTCAACCGGAGGCTGCGCAAGCGGCTGGTCGGCTCCGACGAGTGGGAGGAGTTCCCGGGGGTGTCGGTGGCGCACGGCTTCTTCGCCGGCGGCGGTCACTTCGACGAGATCACGTTCCCGACCAAGGGCTCCGCTGGCGCCACGATCCGGATCTTCGACCCGGCCCGCGAAGAGTGGTCGATCTACTGGATGAGCAGTGACACCGGGGTGCTGGGGCTGCCGCCGATGGTCGGTCGCTTCGTCGACGGGGTCGGCCACTTCTACGCCGACGACCAGCACGAGGGGCGTCCGGTGCGGTGCCGGTTCATCTGGTCGGACATCAGCGCGACCACCGCCCGCTGGGAGCAGGCGTTCTCGGTCGACGGCGAGCAGACCTGGGAGACCAACTGGATCATGATCTTCACCCGGGCGTCGGAGGACTAAGCTCCCGGTGGCGTGACCGCGGTCAGGCCGGGTCGGCCACCGCCGCGGTCCGCCCCACGTCGTGGCGGCGAAACAACACGGTGATCGCCACGAGAGCGACCAGCAGCGCGGCGAGCACGTACACCGGGGCGGGGCCCAGTGGCGTGAGCAGTGCCAACAGGGCGACGACCGGGAAGGCGACCACCACCGTCCCGTGCTGCTGCCGGCGTACGTGCAGCACCCAGATCGTGAGCAGGAAGACGGCGATCGGAACGGCCACCGCGTACCCGACGGTCCGCTCCGAGATGTGCGCGAGGTGCCGTTCGTAGTCCACCGCCACACCCAGGCCCGCGCCGACCCCGGCGATCGCCGCGAAGATCAAATAATGGCCGTAACCCCAGACCAGGGAGTACGGCAGCCGGTCGGGTGCCTCGTTGTGCCGGTCGAAGTAGAGCCACCAGAGCGCGAACACGATGACCGCGCCCGACGCCGCGAGCCACCAGAGGTCGTGTTCCCCGGCGTCGAGCCCGTCCTGAATCGCCAACGAGACGGCCGCCACCGCCTCACCGAGCACGATCAGGGTGAACAGCCCGTACCGCTCGGTGATGTGTGCCGGGTGCCAGGGGGTCATGCCGGGGCGTTCGGCCACCGCCGGCACCAGCACGTCGGCGAGCGCCAGCAGCACGAACGACGCGAGCCCCCACTCAAGGGGCAGCAACAGGCGCAGCAGCCACCCGATCTGCACCAGCGTCACCCCGATCGCGTAGCGGCGCGCCGCCGCACGGTGCGCGGGGTCGCCGACCGCCGCCCGGCTCCAGTGCGCCACGGCGGCCAGTCGCATCACCACGTACCCGTAGGTGATGACGGTGAAGTCGTTGTCGGCGAAGGCACGTGGCACACCGGCCGCCAGGATCAACGCCCCGAGGATCAGCACCAGGGTGGTGATCCGGAAGACGTCGTCGTCGGTGTCGTAGGCCGAGGCGAACCAGGTGAAGTTCATCCACGACCACCAGATCGCGAAGAACACCATCACGTAGCCGGTGACCGCGTGGGCGAGGCGACCCTCGGCCAGGAAGTGGTGCAGGCTGGTGGCGGCCTGCGCCACGGCCACCACGAAGCAGAGGTCGAAGAACAGTTCCAGCGGGGTGGCCGCGCGGTGCGGCTCATCGCGACGATGTGGCCGCATCGGCCGGTAGAACGGCCGCACGGACCGAGGCTGAGTCACCGCAGTGCCTCAGGCCGCCTCAGCGGCGCCGACGGCCGTGAGTCAACCCCTCGAACACCAGGGTCAGCCCCGCGCCGACCAACCAGACGTCCTTGGCGAGCCCCGAACCCTGCTGGGTCGGTCGGATGCTGCCCTGTTCACGCATCCCCGGCGTCTTCAGGTACAGCTGCACCAGGCCCGTGCCGAACGCGGTCAGGCCGAGCCCGACCAGGGGCGCCGGGACGAACGGCGCGATGAGCGCGGCCCCCAGGGCGATCTCCGAGTACGACAGCAGTTTGGCGAAGCGCGCCGGCTCCAGCTGACCGAGCTGAGGCATGGCGGCGACTGCCATCCCGTGCATGCCCTCCGCCGCGCCGCCTTCCAGGTTGCGCTTGCTCAGACCCGAGTTGATGAAGTACGCGCCGATGGTGAGCCGAAGCGGCAGGTGGGCGAATTTCATTGGTCACTCCCGTTGGCCGTTGTCGAATGCGGCCCGCGTACCCCGGACCGCCCGCGATAACCCGCCGGGCCGGCTGGGCAGGCTGTGGTGGTCGCGGTAGGTTCGCCGGGGGCCCAGCGCCGAGCCCGTGGCACACCCGCCCACCCCGGCACCCGGCCCTGCCGCAGACCATCAGCAGGAGGCGAAGTGAGCCAGGAAGTCCGGGGAGTCATCTCCCGCAGCAAGGGCGCGCCGGTCGAGGTCACCACCATCGTGGTGCCCGATCCGGGGCCCGGTGAGGCGATCGTCCGGATTCAGTCGTGCGGTGTCTGCCATACCGACCTGCACTATCGCGAGGGTGGCATCAACGACGACTACCCGTTCCTGCTCGGTCACGAGGCGGCGGGCATCGTGGAGCAGGTCGGCGAGGGCGTCACCGACGTCGCCCCGGGCGATTTCGTGGTGCTCAACTGGCGGGCGGTCTGCGGGGTCTGCCGCGCCTGCCGGCGGGGTCGCCCCTGGTACTGCTTCAACACCCACAACGCCACCCAGCGGATGACCCTCACCGACGGCACCGAACTCGCCCCGGCGCTGGGCATTGGTGCGTTCGCCGAGAAGACCCTGGTGCACGCGGGGCAGTGCACCAAGGTGGACCCGGCGGCCCGACCCGCCGCCGTGGGTCTGCTCGGGTGTGGGGTGATGGCCGGGCTCGGTGCGGCGATGAACACCGGAAACGTCAGCCGGGGCGACTCGGTCGCGGTGATCGGTTGCGGTGGCGTCGGGGACGCGGCGGTGGCCGGTGCGGTCCTCGCCGGCGCCACCACGATCGTTGCCGTGGACACCGACAGCCGCAAGCTCGACTGGGCCCGCCAGTTCGGCGCGACGCACACCGTGAACGCGTCCGAGACGGACCCGGTTGAGGCGATCCGTGCCGCCACCGGCGGCTTCGGCGCCGACGTGGTGATCGACGCGGTGGGCCGACCCGAGACGTGGAAGCAGGCGTTCTACGCGCGCGACCTGGCCGGCACTGTGGTGCTGGTCGGCGTACCGACCCCGCAGATGCAGGTCGAGCTGCCGCTGTTGGACGTCTTCGGGCGTGGCGGCGCCCTCAAGTCCAGTTGGTACGGCGACTGTCTGCCCAGCCGCGACTTCCCGATGCTCACCGAGCTGTACCTGCAGGGGCGACTCGACCTCGACGCGTTCGTCACCGAGGAGATCGCTCTCGACCAGGTCGAGAACGCCTTCGACCGGATGCACCACGGCGACGTGCTCCGCTCGGTGGTGGTGTTCCCGTGACCGCCCGGGTCGACCACGCGGTCACCTCGGGCACGTTCTCGCTGGACGGGCAGACGTTCGACGTGGACAACAACGTGTGGGTGATCGGTGACGACCGCGAGTGCGTCGTCCTGGACGCACCGCACGACGTGGCGGCGATCCTCGCGCTGGTGGGCGACCGGCAGGTCCGGGCGATCCTGGCCACCCACGGCCACGACGATCATGTCCGGGCGGCTCCCGAGCTGGCCGAGGCCACGGGCGCGCCGGTGCTGCTGCACGCCGCGGACCGGGTCCTCTGGGACATGGTCCACCCGCACCTGCCGCCCCACGGCGAGCTGCACGACGGGCAGAGCATCGAGGTGGGCGGCACCACGCTGCGGGTGTTGCACACTCCTGGGCACAGCCCCGGTGCGTGCAGCTTCCACGCGCCGGAGTTGGGCGCGGTGTTCACCGGCGACACGCTCTTCGCCGGTGGTCCGGGCGCGACGGGCCGCTCGTACAGCGACTTCGACACCATCGTCCGGTCGATCCGTACCCGCCTGCTGACCCTTCCGGCGGAGACGGTCGTGCACACCGGTCACGGCGACGACACGACGATCGGCGCGGAGGCGCCGCAGCTGCAGGAATGGTTGGACCGCGGCCACTGACTCCCGCGGGGCGTCCTGCTCGGGCCGGCGTGTCGGCCTGCTGACGTGTTGGTGGGTGGTCGACGGGCTCAGCGTTCGTCGGCCGCGCCCAGCACCGGTTTGACGTCCAGGATCAGGGTGCCGTCGAGGGGGTCTCCGGCCGGGTCTCGTCGCCGCGCGGGTGCACCGCCAGCACGTCGCGTCGGGCGCGGTCCAACCAGGTGAGCACCAGCAGCTCCGCGCCGACCCGCAGGTCACGCAGGGCCCGCTCGACCTGCGGATCGAAGACCAGCCACGCCGTCGGCGCGCCCTCGTCGCCCTGCCGTGGCGCGCTCGCCGCGTCGGTCAGCGAGGAGGCGACCCGGCTGACCGGGTGCAGCGGGTACGCGTCATAGCTCCCAGCCTCGACCATCCTCGCTCCCTCCTGGACGGTCCCAACCTAACCCGCCCCGCCTATGATTCCGCTCATGGCCGCCGACCTGCCCGCCCCCGTCGTCCGTCAGCTGCGCCTCGTGGTGGAGGCCGCCGACCACGAGGCCGCCGTGGCGTTCTTCCGGGACGCGCTGGGCCTGCCGGAGGAGGCGGCGTTCAGCGGCGAGTGCCGGGACGCGGGACGCGGAGCCCGACGGTGACGGCGACAGCTGAGCCGGGAAGCTTCCGGGCCGCCACTCTCACCCCGGCGCAAGAAGCGGCCCTGGCCGATCCGGGGTCAGGCCGGCTGATCGCCCGGTGTACGGCGGATTGAACCTGCTCCACCACGCCGACGGCGCCTGCCCTCGATTCGGCTCCTGCCACCTGCGGCTACGTCCGGCGGTGCTGACCCGGGCGACCTTCTGCCTCGGTGACAGCCACCTCGGTCCCCGGGTGGTGGGCACCGCCGACGCCTTCGAGCCGGTGCTCGCCGGGCTCCTGACCGACATGGCCGCCACCGGTGCGTGCCTGGGACGTGCCGGAACGGACGTCGGCACCCTCGCCCGGACGTTACGGAACGGGCCACCTGCGCCGTTCATGGTCGGCCGTGCGCTCGACGACTACGTGGAGGCCCAGATCCACGGCACCCTGGACCTCGCGCGTGACGTCGAGGAACTGGTGGTGGACCCGTCCTTCGCCGGCACCCCGACCGGCGCGACGCTGGAATCGATCGCCCGGCGGCACGGTTTCCCGCTGCGGTGGCACCCAGGCTTCGCGCTGGCCGTCGACCGGGTCGACGCCGAGTTCCGAGGCCCGGCGATCCCGGTGCTGGCGGCGCGACTGCACCGCGAGTTCGCCCGACCGGGCGACCCGGTGGACGCGGCGCTGATCGGCCGGGGTGCGGTGTCGGTGGTCACCGAGCCGGAGCGGTGGGCGGACCGGGGACCGACGGTCGAGACACTCCAGCACCTCAAACAGCTCTGGCACGTTCTCGTCCGGTACGGCGAGCCGCCCGGCAACGTCACCCACCGTGCTGGCCTGGACGCCCACTCACGGTAACCACAAACGGCCAGCCCTCCGCCCCCCATCACGT
>NZ_QGSZ01000226.1 GCF_003857055.1 Micromonospora inaquosa
GCATCACCCTGATCACCGGCGACCAGGTCGACCTGGTGCAGGCCGCACCCGGTCGGGTCGCCGCCACCGTCCGCCCCGGCCCGGGGCGGAACCGGATCACCTTCCAGACCATCGAGGCCGACGGCGGGTTGCGGGTCCTGCCCAGCGACGTCGTGCCGTACCTCTCCGCCGGGGTGCTCGACCCCGACCTGTTCGACGTCCAGGAGTTGGCGGCCGACGGATACGGCGATGCCGCGCAGGCCGCGTTGCCGCTGATCGTCCGCTATCAGGAGCCGGCCGCCGGACGGGTCAGGCCGCTGACCGGTGCCACCGACGCGCGTCCCCTGGAGAGCATCAACGGCGCCGCGCTGCGGGTCGGCAAGGGTGACCTCGGTGGTCTGTGGACGTCGCTGCGCGGCGCTGCCGGGCAGCGGGTCAGCGCCGGCTCGCCGGCCCGGCTCGGCGCCGGTGTCGCCCGGATCTGGCTGGACGGGAAGGTCCGCCCGACGCTGGAGCACAGCGTGCCGCAGATCGGTGCCCCGACCGCCTGGGCCGCCGGTCGGGACGGTGCCGGCGTGAAGGTGGCGGTGCTCGACACCGGTGTCGACGCCACCCACCCCGACCTGGTCGGTCGGATCGCCGAGGCGCAGGACTTCTCCGGCAGCGGCAGCGCCCGCGACGGGCACGGCCACGGCACCCACGTCGCCTCCACCATCGCGGGCAGCGGGGCGGCGTCCGACGGGAAACGCAAGGGCGTCGCCCCGGGCGCCCGGTTGCTCGTCGGCAAGGTGCTCGACGACGCCGGCTCCGGCTACAGCTCGTCCATCATCGCGGGCATGGAGTGGGCCGCCCACTCCGGCGCGAAGGTGGTCAGCATGAGCCTCGGCGGCGACCCGACCGACGGCACCGACCCGATGAGCCAGGCGGTGAACGACCTGACCGCCGAGACCGGCGCGCTCTTCGTGGTCGCCGCCGGCAACTCGGGCGCCGCGCGTACCGTCGGCGCGCCCGGCGCGGCCGCGGCGGCGCTCACCGTCGGCGCGGTGGACCGCGCCGACAACCTGGCGGAGTTCTCCAGCCGGGGTCCGCGCCTCGGCGACAACGGCCTCAAGCCCGAGATCACCGCGCCGGGCGTCGGCATCGTCGCCGCCCGCGCCGCCGGCACCACCATGGGTACGCCGGTGGACGACGCCTACACGACCGCGTCCGGCACCTCGATGGCCACCCCGCACGTGGCCGGAGCGGCGGCGATCCTCGCCCAGGAACACCCTGACTGGGCCGCCGCGAAACTCAAGGACGCGCTGGTCAGCACCACGAAGGCGAACCCGGCGTTGACCGTCTTCGAGCAGGGCGCCGGCCGGGTCGACGTGGCCCGCGCGCTCGGCCAGCGGGTGTACTCCTCCGCCACCGCCGACTTCGGCCGGCTCAGCACCGGTGGCGCGACGGTCGAGCGGACCGTGACGTACACCAACGGCGGCACGGCACCGCAGACCCTGCGGTTGGCCCTGGAGCTGCGCAACCTGGACGCCGGCACGGCCGAGACCGACGGGGTCGCGGTCGGCGGCGCCGAGGTGACCGTACCGGCCGGCGGCAGCGTCGCCGTGCCGCTGCGGGCGGACCCGGCGAAGCTGGACCGGGGTGTGCACAGCGGGTGGCTGGTGGCCACCGGAGCGGACGGCATCGCGGTGCGCACCGCCGTCGCGCTCACCCTCAGCGGCCCGTTGCACACCGTGACCGTCAAGGCGCTGGACATGAAGGGTCAGCCGGGGCTCGCGTCGGTGCTCACCCTCTTCGGTGAGCAGCCCGAATCCGACTGGCTCGGCTGGGTCGGCGGTGAGGTGCAGCTCCAGGTCGAGGAGGGCCCCTACCTGGTCGAGGCGCTCATCGAGCACGGTGCCCCGTTGGACGAGCAGATCACCCTGGTCACCGACCCGGAGCTGCTGATCGACAGGGACCTCACCGTCGTGCTCGACCCGCGCAAGGGCACCCCGGTACGGATCGAGACGCCGAAGCCCACCGAGCAGCGGTCGACGATCAGCTTCTACGAGCACCGGGTCTTCGGCAACGGCCGGCAGGTGGACCACGGTGTGATGACCTACAGCACCATCCAGCAGGTCAACGTCACGCCGACACGCCCGGTCAAGCGGGGCGAGTTCGAGTTCGCGTCGCGCTGGCAGTTGGTCGCTCCGATGGTGGACGCGAAGATCAGCGGGGTGTCCGGGCCGCTGGACATCAACCTGATGGGCTACTCGCCGGCGCCTTCCGATCGGCGCAAGCTGCCGCTGGTCTTTGCCGGTACCGGCACCCCCGCCGAGCTGACCCGGGTACGCGGTGCCGCCGCGCTGCTCGCCGGCAGCCCGGACCGCTCCGAGGATGAGCAGATCGCGGCGGCAGCCGCCGCCGGCGCCGCCGTCGTGCTGATCGTCCGGCCGGCGGACTTCAGCGCATGGACGGTGTGGCAGCCTCTCGGGGACCGGCTGCCGATCCCGTCGCTGGTGGTCGCGCACGATGACGGGCAGAAACTGATCGCGAAGGCCCGGAAGGGCCGGACGACGTTGGACCTGACGCTGACCGTGGACAGCCCGTACCTCTACGACGTGTGGCAGGTCTCGAAGGGCCGGGTGCCGGAGCGGATCGTGCACACGGTCACCGCGAAGAACACGGCCGAGGTGACCGCCAGCTACGGTGACGTCGGCGGTACGGAGTGGGCCACTGAGCAGCGGTTCGGCTGGCGTCCGTGGCAGGAGGCCTCCTGGAACGACGACCAGCGGCCGGTGCGTACCGGCACCACCCGGCAGGAGTTCGTCAGCTCGGGGGACTCCTGGTGGCAGCACCAGGTCCTGCACAAGGTGACCTGGTCCTGGGGGCGTCTGCTCGGTGGGCTCACCGAGCAGCCCCGACGCTACGCCGCCGACGACCGGGTGACCGAGACCTGGCACGCGCCGGTGATCCGCCCGGCCGTCCCGGCCCGCGGGGCGCCGGTGCCCACCCGCACCGGGGACAACCTGGACCTGCGGGTGCCCGAGTTCGTGGATTCCGAGGGGCACTACAGCGTGGCCGGTGACAGCGAGGAGTCGGACACCGTGACGGCGCGGGTCAGCCGCGACGGCCAGCAGATCGCGGACCTCTCCGAGGGCTGGGCGCCGGTGCCCACGACCGCCGGGGCGGCCCGCTACCGACTGGACGTGAGCACCCAGCGATCCTCGGCCGAGTGGCGCTACGGCACGCGCACCGACACCGCCTGGGAGTTCACCTCGGCCCGACCGGCGGGCGACGCCGCCACGCCGTTGTCGCTGCTGCAGGTGGACTACCGGGTGCCGGCCGACCTGCTCGGCACGGTACGCGGCAACCGGTCGCACCAGCTGGGGCTGACCCTGCGGCAGCCGACCGGGGTGCCGGCGCCGACCAGCACCAGCGTCCGGGTGCAGGTCTCCTTCGACGGGGGCGTCACCTGGCGCAACGCGCCGACCAAGGGGTCGGGCACCCGGTACACCGCGACCGTGCCGGCGGGGCGCGGAACGGTGTCGCTGCGGGTGCACGCCGCTGACCGGGCCGGGAACACCGTCGATCAGACCGTGCTCCAGGCGTACGGGCTGCGCTGATTCGGACCGGGTGGGGCGGCCTGGCCGTCCCGCCCGGCCGGGTGGGGTCCGCCGTCGGTCGACGGCGGACCCTTTCGGCAACCGCCGGTCGCCTCGTGGTCCGGCCGGACCGGGTGGACGCGTCAGAGCCAGCCGCGGCGGGCGACCTGGAACGCCAACCCGGGCCGGGTGTCCACGCCGGCGGCGGCCATCAGGTCGGCGATCCGCCGTTGCACGGTCCGCCGGCTCACCCCGAGCTGGGAGGCGATGGACTTGTCCGGTACGCCCGCCACGAACAGCGACAGCAGCCGCGCCTCGTCGGCGTCGGGCTGGTAACCGTCGCCCGGATGACCCTCGGGCTCCGGCCGACGAGCCTCCGGTGCCGCGACGGCGAGCGGGTCGTCGAGCCGTAGGCGGGTGGCCACCCGCCAGTGACTTTCGAAGAGGGCGAGCAGCGCGTCGAGCAGTTGACTGCGTCCGATCACGGCGGCGCTCGGTTCGCCGCCGTCGCGGTCCGGCACCAGCGGGCAGATCGCCGTTCGGGCGTCCACGATGGCCAGTCGGACCGGCAGCCGGTCCAGGACGCGGGCCTGCTCGCCGGCGGCGACCCCCTTGGCCAGGTCCGCCAACGCGCCCGGCTCCAGCAGCAGGTCACGCTCGTAGATGGCCCGGTAGGTGACCCCACGGGCCAGCGCGTCGAACTCCTCGACATTCTCCGGGCCGGCCATGGCCAGGGGGTTGGCCCGGCAGAACCAGAGCACCTCGGTGCGCGCCGAGTTCTGCAGGTCGCGCAGGCGGTCCCGAAGGACCCGGGCGCCGGTGATCACCTCCACGAGGTGCTCGACGTGGTGCCGGCGCAGTCCGGAGCGGTACTCCTCGGCCAACTGGGTGACCAGCCGGCGGGCCGTCTCCAGGTCCTCCTGGCGGCGCAGCAGCGTCCCGCCGAGGGCGACGTCCGGGGCGGTCGGGCGCAGCGGGGCGTCCGGGTCGTTGTCGGTGGGCTGCACGAGACCCTTGGCGCGCAGCGCCTCGACCTGGGCGACGACCTGCTCCCGGGGCCGGTGCAGGCGATGAACCAACTCGTCGATGCGGGCCGTGGTGAGCTGGAGCAGGCAGCGGTAGAGCTCCTCCTCAGCCGAGGTCAGGCCGATGACGTCCAACACGGGGCAGAACTGTACGTCGGCCGGGTACGGGCCGTACCCGGGCCCGTCGGCTGGTCAATTGTCGGGCCTCGCGTCTACTGTCGGTGGCTGTGCTGGAAGAGCTGCGCATCACCGGACTGGGCGTCATCGAGGACACCACGCTGCCGTTGACCGGCGGCATGAACGTCATCACCGGCGAGACCGGTGCGGGCAAGACGATGGTGGTCACCGGCCTCGGCCTGCTCTTCGGCGGCCGGGCCGACGCCGGGCGGGTCCGCGCCCAACCCGGCCGGGCGGTGGTGGAGGGGCGTCTGCGGCTGCACGGGCGGGTCGCCGACGCCGTGCACGCGCGGATCACCGAGGCCGGTGGTGAGCCCGACGAGGACGGCTCGGTGCTGCTGAGCCGGACGGTGACGGTGGAGGGGCGCTCGCGGGCCCACGTCGGCGGCCGGAGCATGCCGGTGTCGATGCTCGGTGAGGTCGGCGAGCAGGCGGTCGCCGTGCACGGGCAGTCCGACCAGCTGCGGCTGCTGCGCCCGGCCGAGCAGCGGGCCGCACTGGACCGGTTCGCCGGCCCCGCGCACGAGAAGCTGCTCGACGCGCTGCGCGAGGCGTACACGGGGTGGCGTCGGGTGGTCGACGACCTGGCCGACCGGCGGCGCAACGCCCGGGAGCGCAACCAGGAGGCCGACCTGTTGCGGTTGGGCCTCGACGAGATCACCCGGGTCGATCCGCAGCCCGGTGAGGACGACGAGCTGAAGACCGAGGCGCAGCGGCTGGAACACGCCGAGGGCCTGCGGACGGCGGCGCAGATCGCCCAGCAGTGCGTGGCCGGTGGCGCGGAGGCCGCCGACGAGACCCCGGACGCTGCGGCGCTGCTCGGCACCGCCCGGCGGACCCTGGAGGCGCAGTCCGGCACCGATCCGGCGCTCGGTGAGCTGGCGGCCCGCCTGGAGGAGGCGGCGACGCTGGTCACCGACGTGTCCGCGGAGCTGTCGGCGTACCTGGCGACGTTGGACGCGGACCCGGCCCGGTTGCAGCACGTCTACGAGCGGCGGGCGGCGCTGCGCGCGTTGACCCGCAAGTACGCCGACGACGTCGACGGGGTGATCGCCTGGGCCGATCGGGCGCGCACCCGACTGTCCGATCTGGACCTGTCCGACGACGTGCTGGACGAGTTGGCGCGGGAGGGTCAGCGGCTCGCCGTCGAGGTGGCCGACCTCGCCGGCCGGGTTTCCACCTCCCGGCAGGAGGCGGCGATCCGCTTCGCCGACCAGGTCACCGTCGAGCTTGCCGGGCTGGCCATGCCGCACGCGCGGATCGAGGTGGCGGTGCTGCCGCGTCCGGCCGGGCGCGCCGAGCCGACGCTGGCGGTCAACGGCGTCGAGGTGGGTGTCGCCCCGGACGGCGGTGACGAGGTGGAGCTGCGGTTGCTGGCCCACCCGGGCGCGCCGTCGCTGCCGTTGCAGCGCGGCGCCTCCGGCGGTGAGCTGTCCCGGGTGATGCTCGCCATCGAGGTCGTGTTCGCCGGCTCGGGCGGCCCGCCCACCTTGGTCTTCGACGAGGTCGACGCGGGGGTCGGCGGTCAGGCGGCGGTGGAGATCGGCCGCCGGTTGGCCCGGTTGGCCCGCAGCCACCAGGTGCTGGTGGTCACGCACCTGCCGCAGGTGGCTGCGTTCGCCGACCGGCACCTGGTGGTGGCGAAGGACACCGGTGGTGCGGTGACGACCAGCGGTGTGCGGGTGGTGGAGGACACCGAGCGGGCCCGGGAGTTGGCGCGCATGTTGGCGGGTTTGCCCGATTCAGATCTGGGTATCGCCCACGCCGAGGAGCTGTTGGCCGTGGCCGCCAAGGAAAGGCGGTTGTGACGCCGCGTATTGTGAGCGCAAGCACACCGGCTTGTGCCGGTGTGTGCTTCCCTGGGTAGGCGGCCCTGCTCAGGCATGTCGCGACAGAAAAGCCTGCCTCACATGCCAGGATGGTCACGATGCGTCTACCCACGTTGCGCCGGAACCGGAACTCCGAACCGGGCAGAGTCCTCGGCACCGCGCGCCTTGATCGCCGGACGAAACGCCTGGTCGGTCGGCTGCGCCCCGGTGACATCGCGGTCATCGACCACGTCGACCTGGACCGGGTGGCGGCCGACTCGCTGGTCGCCGTCGGGGTCGCGGCGGTGCTCAACGCCAAGCCCTCGGTCTCCGGTCGTTACCCGAACCTCGGCCCGGAGGTGTTGATCGCCGCCGGCATTCCGCTCCTCGACGACCTGGGGGAGGGCGTCTTCGAGCGGATCCGCGAGGGCGACCAGGTGCGCATCGAGGGCAACACGGTCTTCGCCGGTGACGAGCCGGTGGCCCACGGCAGCCTGCAGGACGCCGAGTCGGTCGGCAAGGCGATGGCGGACGCCCGGGAGGGTCTGTCGGTGCAGTTGGAGGCGTTCGCCGCCAACACGATGGACTACCTGCGCCAGGAACGCGACCTGCTGCTCGACGGCGTCGGGGTGCCGGACATCGAGACCCAGATCCAGGGTCGGCACTGCCTGATCGTGGTGCGCGGCTACGACTACAAGGCCGACCTGGATGTGCTGCGCCCGTACATTCGGGAGTTCAAGCCGGTGCTCATCGGCGTCGACGGCGGCGCGGACGCCCTGGTCGAGGCGGGCTACACCCCCGACATGATCATCGGCGACATGGATTCGGTCACCGACGACGTGCTGCGCTGCGGCGCCGAGGTGATCGTGCACGCGTACCCGGACGGCCGGGCGCCCGGCCTGCCCCGGGTCAACGGCCTCGGTGTGCCGGCGATCACCTTCCCGGCCGCGGCGACCAGCGAGGATCTGGCCATGCTGCTCGCCGACGAGAAGGGTGCCTCGCTACTGGTGGCTGTCGGCACCCACGCGACCCTGGTCGAGTTCCTGGACAAGGGTCGTGGCGGGATGGCCTCGACGTTCCTGACCCGGCTGAAGGTCGGCGGCAAGCTGGTCGACGCCAAGGGGGTGAGCCGGCTCTACCGGCAGAGCATCTCCGGCTCGTCGCTGCTGCTGCTGGTGCTGTCGGCGATCGCGGCGATGGCGTCCGCGGTGGCCGTGTCGACCGTCGGGAAGGCGTACCTGGGCGTGGTCGCCGAGTGGTGGGACAATTTCGTGTTCCAGCTGTACCGGCTTTTCTAGTTCCCGACCGATCAAGAGGCTGCAAGCGTGATCAACTTCCGCTACCACGTGGTGTCCCTCACCGCGGTCTTCCTGGCTCTGGCGATCGGCCTGGTGGTCGGCACAGCCGCCCTCAACGGCCCGCTCGCCGACTCGCTCGAGGGGCAGGTCACCGGGCTGCGCAAGGACAACCAGCACTGGCGCCAGACGGTCAGCAACATGGAGAAGCAACTCGCGCTGGAAGAGGAGTTCGCCGAGGAGATCTCCCAGGTCGTCCTGCCCGGCACCCTCACCGGGCATCGGGTCGCGGTGCTCAGCCTGCCCAACGGCCGCGACCACACCGAGGGCGTGCTCAAGAAGCTCCAGCAGGCCGGCGCCACCATCACCGGTCAGGTCGACCTGCAGGACAAGTTCATCAACCCGGACAACAACTCCAACCTGCTGGAGTTGGCCGTCACCGCGGCCCGCCCGACCGCGCAGACCACTGGCCTGCCGGGCAACGGACACGGCGTGGAGACCTCCAGCGCGCTGCTGGCCAGCGTCCTGCTGGACCGGCCCCAGGGCATCGCGCCGGTCAGCGACGCCGACCGGCGGGCGGTGCTCGCCGCCTACAACAACGCCGGCTACCTCACGACCGACAGCAACAAGGTCACCGCCTCGGCGGAGGCCGTCGTCGTGGTCAGCGGCCAACCGTACGTCGACAAGGACTCCGACAAGCGGGACGAGTCGGTCGTCAAGATCGCTGAGCAGTTCGACCGCACCGGGTCGATCGTGGTGGCCGGCAACGGTTCCGTCGGGGGCAACCTGGTCGGCGTGGTGCGCGGCGACCCGGTGCTCACCCAGACCATCTCCACGGTCGACAACGCCAACACCGTGCAGGGGCAGGTGGTCACCACCCTCGCCTTGGTGGAGCAACTCACCGAGAAGAAGGCTGGACAGTACGGCGTCGGCGACAACGCCCCGTCGCTGCTGCCTAGACTGCCCCAGTGAGCGAACGACGTACCCCCGTGTCCGGATCCCACCAGGTGGCGCGTGACCGAGCCAGCGAGGTGGCGGCGTGAGCGCGCTGGGCCGGCTGCTGATCGCCGGCGCGGGTGCCGCGGCAGCCCGGTACGCGCTGCGTGAGGCACGTACCTCGCCGGCCGGGCCCGCGTTGGAGCGCACCAACTTCCGGGGCCGCAGGGTGAGCCTGGCCGCCGGGCCGGCGCTCGCCGCCGGCGCGGCCGCCGCTGGCGCGTTCGGCGCCACCGGCGGTGCCGCCGGTGGGGCCGCCCTGGTCGCCGGGCTCGGCGCGGGCGGCGTCGGGCTGTACGACGACGTGGTCGGCGCGCGGCCGGAACAGAAGGCCGCCAAGGGCTTCGCCGGGCACCTCGCCGCGCTGCGCGAGGGACGGATCACCGCCGGCCTGGTCAAGGTCGTCGGGGTGGGTGCCGCCGGGCTGGGCGCCGCCGCGCTGCTCACCGCCGACCCCCGGGTCGCCGCGCATCCGCGCCGGCAGCGGCAGCGGGCGTTCGGTCGGGGTGTCGACGTGCTGCTCGGCGCCGGCGTGATCGCCGGCACGGCCAACCTGCTGAACCTGCTCGACCTGCGACCGGGCCGGGCGATCAAGTCCGGGCTGCTGCTCGCCGCGCCACTGACCGGCGGCCCGCAGGGCGGGATCGCCGCGGGTGCGGCCGGCGCCGCCGCCGGCCTGCTCCGCGACGACCTGGCCGAGGACGTGATGCTCGGCGACAGTGGCGCGAACGCGCTCGGGGCGCTGCTCGGCGTCGCGCTCGCCGCCCGCACCGGCCCAGTCGGCCGGGCCGGTCTGCTCGCCGTCCTCGCCGGGCTCACCGCCGCCAGCGAGAAGGTCAGTTTCACGGCGGTGATCCAGCGGACCCCGGGGCTACGCGAACTCGACGCACTGGGCCGGCGCGCCGACTGACGTGAACAGACCGGCACCCCTCGCCGGCGCCGGCCGGCTGGCCGGAGCAGCCGCGCTCATCGCCGTCCTCACCGTGGCCAGCCGACTCGCCGGCTTCGGCCGCACCGCCGTGTTCACCGTGGGCCTGGGCCACACCGACCTCGGTGGCGCCTACGTGGTGGCCAACGCGGTGCCGAACTTCATCTTTGAGATCGTCGCGGGTGGGGCGTTGGCCAGCCTGGTCGTGCCGCTGCTGGCCGGGGCGGTGGCGGCCGGCGACCGGACAGCCGTCGCCCGGACCACCGGCGCGCTGCTGACCTGGACGCTGGCCTTGCTGGTCCCGCTCGCGCTGGTCGTGGTGTTCGCCGCTGGGCCGGTGATCGGGCTGCTCGGCGACGGGTTGACCCCCGCGCAGCAGCAGAGCGGCGTGCGGATGTTGCGGGTCTTTGCGCCGCAACTGCCGTTGTACGGAGTCGGCATCGTGCTCACCGGGGTGCTCCAGGCACACCGCCGCTTCGCCTGGCCGGTGCTCGCCCCGTTGTTGTCCAGCCTCACCGTCATCGTCGTCTACCTCGTGTTCGGCGCGACCCAGGGACGCTACGCCACCGTCGGCGGGGTGAGCCGCGGCGGCGAGTTGCTGCTCTCTGCCGGGACCACCCTCGGCGTGGTGGTGCTGTCGTTGTCGTTGCTGATTCCGGTCCGCCGGTTGCACCTCGGACTGCGACCTGGATTCGGGTTCACCGCTGACGCGCGGGCCCGGGTCGGCGGGTTGGCGGTGGCCGGCGCGGTTACCGTCACCACGCAGCAGATCGCCCTGATCGTCAGCCTGAACCAGGTCACGTACGGTGCGGCGACCAACCCCACCGTCTACAACCTGGCGCAGACCGTCTACCTGTTGCCGTGGGCGGTGCTGGCGGTGCCGCTGGCCATCGCGGCCTACCCGACCCTGGCGGCGGCGCGGGCCGCCGGGGACGAGCACACCTACCGGGCCACCCTGGCACCGGCCGTTCGCGGCGTGCTCCTGTTCAGTTGCCTCGGCACGGCCGCGTTGATCGGGACCGCCGGGCCGGTCGGGCATTTCTTCTTCCCGCCGGAGGCCGCGTCGACCGCCGCCGCCGCGATCATCGGGTACGCGCCCGGGCTGGTCGGCTATGGCCTCTTCGCGGTGCTCACCCGGGCGCTCTATGCCAGAGGTGAGACCCGGGCGGCCACGCTCGCCACCGGGGTCGGCTTCCTGGTGGTGCCGGCCGTCGTCCTGCTGCTCGGCGCGCTGTTGCCGCTGCGGGACCGGGTGCTCGCGGTGACGTCCGCGAACTCGGTGGGGATGCTGGTGCTCGGCGCGTTGCTGCTCCTGGCGGTGCTGCGCAGCGCCGGCCGTTCCGCGCTGACGGGTGCGGCGCGGGCCGGGGCGGCCGGTGGCCTCGCCGGTGTGCTCGCCGGGCTCGCCGGCTGGGGCCTCACCCGTTGGCTCGCCACGCCGGACGACGGCACCCCGACGATGGCGGCGGCGTTCGGTCAGGGCATGCTGTCCGGGGTTCTGGTTGGGGTTGTGTTCCTCGCCGTGGTCTGGTTCGTCGACCGGCGGGACGTACAGCCACTGCTCGCCGGGGTGCTGCGGCGTCTGGGCCGGCGGGGGCCGTCCGGCGGTGCGCCGACACCGGGCGCGGGCTCCGCGGAGCGGGGCGACGGGAAGGAGACGGCGACGCGATGACTGAGCCAGCTCTGCCTGCCGGCTGGTCGGGCACTGTCGCGTTGGTGCTCGCGTCCAGCACCGGCGGCGTCGGCCAGCACGTCCGCTCGGTGGCCCGTGGCCTCGTCGCGGGTGGCGCCACCGTCCTGGTCTGTGGGCCCGCGGCGACTCAGGAGCAGTTCGACTTCACCGGTGTCGGTGCGCGTTTCGAGCCGGTGGAGATCCCGGCCAGCCCGACTCCGGCCGACGCCCGCGCCGTGCTCGCCCTGCGTCGGGTGCTCACCGCCGCCAGCGTCGACGTGGTGCACGCGCACGGCCTGCGGGCCGGGTTGGTCGCCGTGCTGGCCCGTCCGACCGCCCCGCTGATCGTCACCTGGCACAACGCGGTGCTCGCGGGGGGCCTGCGGGGCGGGGTGTCCCGGCTCGTCGAACGGGTGGTGGCCCGGGGTGTGCGGGTGGCGCTCGGCGCCTCCATGGACCTGGTGCGACGGGCCGCCGAGGTGGGCGCCGCCGACGCCCGGCTCGCCCCGGTCGCCGCGCCGACGTTGCCCGCGCCGCGCCGACGCCCGACGGCGGTACGCGCCGAGTTCGGCGTCCGCGCGGACCAGCCGCTGATCGTCTCGGTGGGTCGGCTGCACCCGCAGAAGCGTTACGACGTGCTGATCGACGCGGCGGCCCGCTGGCGTACCCGTACCCCGCCGCCGGTCGTGGTGATCGCGGGCAGCGGGCCGGCCTATCTGCCGCTCGCCGCACGGACCTCCGCCGCCCGCGCGCCGGTGACCCTGCTGGGGCACCGTACCGACGTGGCCGACCTGCTGGCCGGCGCGGACCTGGCGGTGGTGACCAGCGACTGGGAGGCGCGGCAGCTCTTCGCCCAGGAGGCGCTGCGCGCCGGTGTTCCGCTGGTGGCCACCGCGGTCGGTGGGCTTCCGGATCTGGTCGGCGACGCCGCCACGTTGGTCCCCGCCGGTGACGTGGACGCCCTCGACGCGGCCGTACGCGCGTTGCTGGACGACCCGGCGGCGCGGGCGGAGTTGGGCCGGCGTGGTGTCGAACGGGCGGCGACGTGGCCGACCGAGGCGGACACCGTCGCCACGCTCGTCGCCCTCTACGCCGAGCTGGCCGGGGATCCCGGCGGTCCGACGGCCGCCCCGGACTCCGACGCCCCGAGAACGGGACACCGGTGATGCTGCGCCGAATCGCTCCCGCCCTGTTGACACTGCTCGTGGTGGCGTTGGGCGTCACCGCGCTCGCCGCCCGCCCACCCCGGGGCACCCCGCAGCGCACCGCCGACTTCGTGGTGCTCGCCGGGGTCGCCGGGCTGCGCTGGGAGGACGTGGATCCGCAGCACACCCCGACGCTGTGGCGGATGGCCCAGGACGGGTCGATCGGCTCCCTGTCGGTGCGCTCCGCGCACCAGCCCACCTGCCCGGTGGACGGCTGGTTGACGGTGGGCGCGGGCAGCTTCGCCGCGTGGAACGGCAGCCGGGCGGTCGATGGTTGCCCGGCGGCGGCGGTGACCGTGGAACAACCGGACGGGATCGGCGCGAACCTGCCCGACCAGGAGAGCGTGGTCCAGTACAACCAGCAGCGGTTGCGCTGGGGCGCGCTGCCCGGCTCGTTGTCGGAGTCGGTGCGGTGCTCCGTCGCCGTGGGCCCGGGAGCGGCCGTGGCCGCCGCCCGACCGTTCGGCCGCGTCGACCGGTACGCCCCGGAGCTGCC
Organism: Micromonospora inaquosa; assembly: GCF_003857055.1. Lineage (GTDB taxonomy): Bacteria > Actinomycetota > Actinomycetes > Mycobacteriales > Micromonosporaceae > Micromonospora > Micromonospora inaquosa. The sequence goes on from NZ_QGSZ01000226.1 coordinate 13,163, forward strand.
GGCCGACCCGCGGCCGCTGCTCGGCTCGTGTGTGTTGAGCATCGTCGACCTCGGCACGGTCGAGGGCGCCGATCCGGCGACCCGCGCCGAGCAGGCCCGCGCGGCCGACGCCGAGCTGGCCCGGGTGCTGGCGGCGCGACCCCCGCGGTCGTTGGTGCTGGTCGCGGGGATCTCCGACACCGACCAGCCGTCGCGGCTGCACGTGGCGGTCGCCGACGGGCCGGGCTGGGAGCGGGGGTGGCTCACCTCGGCCAGCACCGGACGCGACGGGTACCTGCAACTTGTCGACCTCGCGCCGACCGCCCTCGCCGCGTTGGGTCGGCCCATGCCGGAGCGGCTCTTCCTCGGCCGTCCGGCGGTCAGCATCGAGGGCCGTCCGGCCGACCTGGCCGAGGCGATCAACGCGCCGGCTAACGCCGACCGGGAGGCGGCCGCCCAGCGGGCTGTCTCCGGTGTGTTCTTCGCGCTGCTCGCCGCGGTGCAGGTGCTGCTGGCGCTCGCGATCCTGCCGCTGCTGCGCCGGGCCCGTCCGCACGCCGGCCCGGCCGGCCCGACGCCCGTCTCCAAGCGGATCGTGGCGGTGGTGGAGCTGCTGCTGGTCGCCGCGGCGTTGACGGTGCCGGCGGCGCTGCTGGCCGACGCGGTGCCCTGGTGGCGCGGCGAACACCCCGGGTGGATCTTCGGCGCGGTGACCGCGCTGCTGGTGGCCGCCGGCACCGCGGCGGTGCGGTTCGCACCCGGGTACGCGGGCACCCTCGGGCCGGTCGGCGCGGTGGCTGGCCTCACCACGCTCGTGGTCGGGCTGGACGTGCTCACCGGGGCCCACCTCCAGCTCAACAGCGTGGTCGGCTACTCGGCGTTGCAGGGCGGCCGGTACGCCGGGCTGAGCACTGTGGGGTTGGGAGTGTTCCTCGCCGGCGCGTTGGTCACCGGCGGCTGGTTCGCCCAGCGGGTGCACCGGGGTTGGCGGCCAGCGGTGATGGTGGCGGTCGGTGGTCTCGCCGTGGTGGTGGTCGGCAGCCCGTACCTGGGTGCCGACCCGGTCGGCGCGATCGCGCTCACCGCCGGGGTGAGCGTCGCCGCCGTGATCAGCGCCGGCGGCTGGCTGACGATCAGCCGGTTGGCCTGGGCCACCATGGCCGCGCTGGCGGTCGGTATCGGGTTCGCCGTGGTGGACCTGCGGCGTCCCGCGGCGGAGCGGGGCAGCCTGGGCCGGTTCCTCTCCGCGCTCGGTGACGGCACCGGTGGGTTCGCCGTGCACCGGTCCAGCACGGAAAATTTCGAGACGTTGGTCAACAGTCCGCTGACCGTGCTGGCGCTGGCCGGTGGATTGCTGGTGTGGTTCGCCCTGTTACAGCCGTGGGGTGGGCTGATGCGGCTGCTCGGCATCTACCCGGCGGTCCGGGCCGCGCTGGCCGGCACGGTGGTCGCCGCGGTCCTGGGTGGTGTGCTCGACGGCGCGGCACTGGATGTGATGGGCGCCGCCGCCGCCCTGGTGGTGCCGATGGCCGCCCTGGCGTCGCTGCGGGTGCTCCGGCACGCCGCGGACCGAACCCGCCCGGCACCGGACCGCTCCCGGGCCAACAGCGCCGACGACGAGTCGGGGTCGGGCGGGGTGGGCCCCGCCGGTGGGGACGACGGCCCGACCGGTGGCGGTGGGCCAGTGGGCACCGTGCACCCCGGCCCGGTCGGCGGCCCGCCCGCGAACGCGTCGGCGAAGGCCACCGAACCGGTGTCGGACCCTGCGGAGGACCGCCGCGGGGACGCCGCCGACCCGGTCGAACCGACCGCTGGCGGGTCGACGCCGGACGTCGCCCCACCGGTGCCCGTGGCGCCCCGGCAGGTCTCCCGGTCATCGACGGAGGTTGCCGCGCCCTGAGCGCCGGGCCTCGTCCGGATGTCCCGGAGGTGTCGCAGCCGGGGTGCGGCCTGCGAGTACCCGCCCGGGAGGTGTTACCGTCGAATCCCGTGGATCGCGTGATCACTTTGCTGATCAAGCACGGCGGTCTGCATGACCGCGACAGACGACACGGGAGCAGGCCTTGGCCCCATCAGCACGGACGACCAGGCACATTTTCGTCACCGGGGGCGTCGCCTCCTCGCTGGGTAAGGGCCTCACCGCCTCCAGCCTCGGCAACCTGTTGACCGCGCGCGGGCTGCGCGTGGTGATGCAGAAGCTCGACCCCTACCTGAACGTCGACCCGGGGACGATGAACCCGTTCCAGCACGGTGAGGTCTTCGTCACCGAGGACGGCGCCGAGACCGACCTCGACGTCGGGCACTACGAGCGTTTCCTCGACCGGGCGCTGTCCGGCAAGGCGAACGTCACCACCGGCCAGATCTACTCCGACGTGATCGCCAAGGAGCGGCGGGGGGAATACCTGGGTGACACCGTCCAGGTCATCCCGCACATCACCAACGAGATCAAGTCCCGGATCGTGGGGATGGGTGATCCGGACGAGGACGGCCAGCTCCCCGACGTGGTGATCACCGAGGTCGGCGGCACGGTCGGCGACATCGAGTCGCTGCCGTTCCTGGAGGCGATCCGCCAGGTCCGCCACGACCTGGGCCGCGACAACTGCTTCTACCTGCACGTCTCGCTGGTGCCGTACCTGGCGCCCTCGGGTGAGCTGAAGACCAAGCCGACCCAGCACTCGGTGGCGCAGCTGCGCAACATCGGTATCCAACCGGACGCGATCGTGCTCCGCTGCGACCGGGAGATCCCGGTGAAGCTCAAGGAGAAGCTGTCGCTCTACTGCGACGTGGACGCCGAGGCGGTCGTCGCCGCCCCGGACGCCCCGAGCATCTACGACATTCCGAAGGTGCTGCACCGGGAAGGGCTCGACGCGTACGTGGTGCGCCGGCTCGGGCTCTCCTTCCGCGATGTGGACTGGGCCAGCTGGGACGACCTGTTGGAGCGGGTGCACCGCCCCCGGCACACGGTCACCGTCGCGGTGGTCGGCAAGTACGTCGATCTGCCCGACGCGTACCTGTCGGTGAGCGAGGCGATCCGGGCGGCCGGGTTCGGTAACCGGTCGCGGGTGCAGATCAAGTGGGTGCCCAGCGACGAGTGCGTCACCCCGGCGGGCGCGGCGGCGGCCCTGGCCGGCGTGGACGGCATCGTGATCCCCGGCGGCTTCGGCGTACGCGGCATCGAGGGCAAGATCGGCACCGCCCGGTACGCCCGCGAGGCCGGCATCCCGCTGCTGGGCCTCTGCCTCGGCCTGCAGTGCATGACCATCGAGGTGGCCCGGCACCTGGCCGGCCTGGACGGCGCCAACTCGTTGGAGTTCGACGAGCAGGCGGCCCACCCGGTCATCGCCACGATGGCCGACCAGGAGGACATCGTCGCCGGCCGGGGCGACCTGGGCGGCACCATGCGGCTGGGCGCGTACCCGGCGACGCTGACCGAGGGCTCGATCGTCGCCGAGGCGTACGGCAGCACCGAGATCAGCGAGCGGCACCGGCACCGCTACGAGGTGAACAACGCCTACCGGGACGCGCTGACCAAGGCGGGCCTGCACATCTCCGGCACGTCGCCGGACGGCCGGCTGGTCGAGTTCATCGAACTGGACCGCAGCCTGCACCCGTTCTTCGTGGCCACCCAGGCGCACCCCGAGTTGAAGAGCCGCCCGACCCGCCCGCACCCGCTGTTCGCCTCGTTCGTCAAGGCCGCGGTGGCGTACTCGCAGGCCGACCAGCTGCCGGTCGACCTGGACGCGGCGGCGGAGGCCCCGACGACGCGCAAGGCGGCCCGCAACGGCGCCGCGACGAAAGCGGCGTCCACCTCGTGAGCGAGCACCGCTACGAGGTGCGTTCCCGGCAGGAGCGGTACCAGGGGCGGATCTTCGACGTGGTCACCGAGGAGGTGACCATGCCGGGCGGTGGGACCGCGTTGCGGGACCTCGTCCGGCACGTCGGGGCGGTGGCCGTGGTGGCGCTCGACGACGCCGGTCAGGTGGTGCTGATCCGGCAGTACCGGCACCCGGTCGGGCGGCACCTGTGGGAGCTGCCGGCCGGTCTGATGGACGTCTCCGGTGAGGAGTTGCCGGCGGCGGCGCTGCGGGAGCTGGCCGAGGAGGCCGACCTCACCGCCGGGCAGGTCGACGTGCTGGTCGACCTGCACAGCTCGCCGGGGTTCACCAACGAGATCGTCCGGGTGTTCCTGGCCCGGGACCTCGCCGACGTGCCGGTCGACGAGCGGCACGAGCGTCACGACGAGGAGGCCGACCTCCAGGTCGTCCGGATCGACCTGGACGAGGCGGTCGCCATGGTCCTGGCCGGTGAGATCACCAACGCCGCCGCGGTGGCCGGGCTGCTGGCCGCGGCCCGCGCCCGGGACGCCGGCTTCACGTCTCTGCGCCGGGCGCAAGCGCCGCTGCCGCGCTGAGTGTCGCCGCCGGTCCAGCCGGCGGGAGTACGCGCCGAAGGGGCCCCGCGGTCAGCCGCGGGGCCCCTTCTCACCGTCTGGGGTGTCAGTCGCGCAGCGGACGACCCTGCGCGTCCGTGCCGCCGTTGACCAGGATGAGGATGCCGTCGATGAGGCCCCAGAGGCTGCCGAAACCGCAGGTCACCACGCTCACGACGAGCTGCAGCACGCCGGTCTTGATGTCACCCATGTAGAACCGGCCCGCGCCGAAGAAGCCGAGCAGGATGCCGAGGACGCCCGCGACGATCTTGCTCTTGTCGGACACGCCCTGGGGGTACCCCGGCTGGGGGTAGCCGGGCTGATAAGGAGGAGTGGTCATGGGCGGACACATTAGTGATCCACTCGTCGGCTGTCCGCACCGCCACCCGGCAGATGGGACGATAATGGTGAAACACTGTCCTGTCGGCTGAGGTGACGCTCGACCGTGCATCCGGGTGTGCCCTGACACTTCGTCAGGACTGCCGCGCACCGGATGCCACTGTGCTGGCTCGCGGCGGCGCTGGGCGGGCCTAGACTGCCGCCGCGGGAGAGGTGTACCGCGGTGGCAAAGGGGCCGTCGCGGCACCGAGCAATCGGGGGAGAGCAGCCCCGAAGAGAGGTGTCTGCATCGTGAAGGTCGGAATCCCACGCGAGGTCAAGAACCACGAGTACCGCGTGGCGATCACGCCAGCGGGCGTCAACGAATTCACCCGCAGCGGCCACCAGGTCTTCGTCGAGTCCGGCGCCGGGGTTGGCTCCAGCATCACCGACGAGGAGTTCGCCGCCGCCGGCGCGAAGATCCTCGCCACCGCCGACGAGGTGTGGGAGACCGCCGAGCTGGTGCTCAAGGTCAAGGAGCCGATCGCCGAGGAGTACCACCGGATGCGCGAGGGGCAGGTGCTCTTCACCTACCTGCACCTGGCCGCCTCCAAGGAGTGCACCGACGCGCTGATCGACCGCAAGGTCACCGGCATCGCGTACGAGACCGTCGAGCTGCCCGACCGGTCGCTGCCGCTGCTCGCCCCGATGTCCGAGGTGGCCGGCCGGCTCGCTCCGCAGGTGGGCGCCTTCTACATGATGCGTACCGGCGGTGGGCGCGGTGTGCTGCCCGGCGGTGTCTCGGGCGTCTACGCGGCCAAGACCGTGGTCATCGGCGCCGGCGTCTCCGGCATGAACGCCGCCGCGATCGCGCTGGGCCTGCAGTCCGAGGTGCTGCTGCTGGACAAGAACGTCGCCCGGCTGCGGCAGGCCGACGCGATCTACCGGGGCCACCTGCAGACCGTCGCCTCCAACGCGTACGAGGTCGAGCGGGCCGTGCTCGACGCCGACCTGGTCATCGGCGCGGTGCTGGTGCCCGGCGCGAAGGCCCCGACGTTGATCTCCAACGAGCTGGTCTCCCGGATGAAGCCGGGCAGCGTGCTCGTCGACATCGCCATCGACCAGGGCGGCTGCTTCGAGGACTCGCGCCCCACCACGCACGCCGACCCGGTCTACAAGGTGCACGAGTCGATCTTCTACTGCGTCGCGAACATGCCCGGCGCGGTGCCGAACACCAGCACGTACGCGCTGACCAACGTCACCCTGCCGTACGCCCTGGAGCTGGCCAACCAGGGCTGGCGCGAGGCGCTGCGCAACGACGCGGCGCTGGCCCTGGGCCTCAACACCCACGCCGGCCAGGTCACCTACGGCCCGGTCGCCGAGGCGCACGGCATGGACGTGCTCCCGCTGGCCGACGCGCTTTCCTGAACGGTGGCGGGCTGACCAGCGGCACGGACCCCGCCGGCGTGGGCGAACCGCCCGCGCCGGCGCTGCGCCGTGCCGTGCGCGGCTACCTCGACCACCTGACCGTCGAACGTGGCCTCTCCGCGAACACGCTCGCCTCGTACCGTCGGGATCTGGACCGCTACCTCGCCACCCTGGTCGATGCCGGCGTCGCCGACCTCGCGTCGGTCGGCGCCGCCGTCGTCGAGTCGCACCTGGCGCGGCTGCGCGCCGGCGACGACGCACACCCGCCGCTGGCGGTCTCCTCCGCCGCCCGCGCGGCCAGCGCGGTACGCGGCCTGCACCGCTTCGCGCTGCGCGAGGGCCTCGCCGGCGCCGACCCGAGCCGCGACGTGCGCCCGCCGACCCCGCCCCGACGACTGCCCCGGGCGCTGCCCGTCGACGACGTGGTCCGGCTGCTGGAGACCGCCGGCCCGATCACCGCGACCGGCGACGACGCGCCCCTGGCGCTGCGCGACCGGGCACTGTTGGAGTTCCTGTACGGCACCGGCGCGCGCATCTCCGAAGCGGTCGGCGCCGCCGTGGACGACCTCGACACCGACGACGGCACGGTGCTGCTGCGCGGCAAGGGCGGTCGGGTGCGGCTGGTGCCCATCGGTGGGTACGCCGTCGACGCGGTCCGCGCCTACCTGGTCCGGGCCCGCCCCGGCCTGGCCGCCGGCGGCCGGGGCACCCCGGCGGTGTTCCTCAACGCCCGCGGCGGCGCGCTGTCCCGCCAGGGCGCCTGGGGCATCCTGCGCCGCGCCGCCGACCGGGCCGGGCTGCCCGTCGACGGCCCCGCCGCCGTCTCCCCGCACACCCTGCGCCACTCGTACGCCACCCACCTGCTCGACGGCGGCGCCGACGTGCGGGTGGTCCAGGAACTGCTCGGCCACGCCTCGGTGACCACCACCCAGGTCTACACGTTGGTCACCGTGGAGCGGTTGCGCGAGGTGTACGCCACCGCCCACCCGCGCGCCCAGGGCTGAACCGGTCGCGGTCGGCGCCGACACGCCGGGCCGGTGCCGAACCCCCTGCTGGTCGGTGGCGTACAGTCGGCATCGGCGCGGACCTCCTGGAGCGACACGGCCGGGGTGCGCAGCGGCGCCGCGAAGGACGTCGGACGGCTCCGACGCCGGGTGGGTCGTCGGGAGGGGGCAACGAGCACATGGCTGGCAACGGTGACCGTGCCGAGACCTGGACGTCGGAGCTCCGCGAGCAGCAGGCCACGCTCGGTGCGGACCTGGGTCCTGCGGACCCGGCTGCCTACACGATGCGCAAGCCCATCCCCGAGCCGATGCCCACGGACCGGCACGGCCCGGCGCGCATCATCGCGATGGCCAACCAGAAGGGTGGCGTCGGCAAGACGACCACCACCATCAACCTCGGCGCGGCCCTCGCTGAATACGGCCGCAAGGTGCTGCTGGTCGACTTCGACCCGCAGGGCGCTCTCTCGGTGGGCCTGGGCGTCAACCCGCACAACCTCGACCTGTCCGTCTACAACCTGCTCATGCAGGACGACGTGACCGCCGAGGACGTCCTCATCAAGACGGACGTGGCGGGCCTGCACCTGCTGCCGGCCAACATCGACCTCTCCGCCGCCGAGATCCAACTGGTCAACGAGGTCGCCCGGGAGATGGCCCTGGCCCGGGTCCTGCGCACGGTCCGCAAGGAGTACGACTACATCCTGATCGACTGCCAGCCGTCGCTCGGCCTGCTGGCGATCAACGCGCTGACCGTCGCGCACGGTGTGCTCATCCCGCTCGAGTGCGAGTTCTTCAGCCTGCGCGGTGTGGCACTGCTGCTGGACACCATCGACAAGGTGCGTGAGCGGCTCAACTTCGACCTGGAGCTCGAGGGCATCCTCGCCACCATGTACGACAGCCGCACCACACACTGCCGCCAGGTCCTCCAGCGGGTGGTGGAAGCGTTCGGCGACAAGGTCTACCAGACGGTCATCACCAAGACGGTGAAGTTCCCCGAGTCCACGGTGGCCGGTGCCCCCATCACGACGATGGACCCAGCATCCTCCGGGGCACGTAACTACCGTCAGCTGGCCCGCGAGGTGATCGCCGCCCAGTCGGAGCGGTAGCCGGAACGCCCGGTGCCCGCCTTGTGGACTACGGTCGTCCGGTGACCGCGCCACCCCTCGACCCACCCGAGACCGCCGCCGCGGCCGTGGTCGACGATGCGCAGCGCGCCGATCCCGCCGCCACCGGGTTCACGGTCCGGTTGGCCAACTTCACCGGCCCGTTCGACCTGCTGCTGCAACTGATCGGCAAGCACAAACTCGACGTCACCGAAGTTGCCCTGCACACGGTCACCGACGAGTTCATCGCCTACATCAGGGCGATGGGCGACAACTGGGACCTGGACGAGGCCAGCGAGTTCCTGCTCATCGCCGCGACCCTGCTCGACCTGAAGGCGGCCCGGTTGCTGCCCGCCGCCGAGGTCGAGGACGAGGCCGACCTCGCCCTGCTGGAGGCCCGCGACCTGCTCTTCGCCCGACTGTTGCAGTACAAGGCGTACAAGGAGGCGGCGGCGCACATCGCCGAGCTGGAGGCCGTCGGTGGTCGCCGCTACCCGCGCGCGGTCAGCCTGGAACCCCGCTACGCCGAGGCGCTGCCCGACCTGGTGCTCGGCATCGGCCCCCAGCGGCTGCTGAAGCTGGCCGTGAAGGCGATGACCCCGAAGCCGGTGCCCGAGGTTTCCATCGCTCACGTGCACATGGTCCGGGTCAGTGTCCGAGAACACGCGGCCATCCTCACCGCCCGGTTGCGTCGGGCCGGCACTGCCACGTTCTCGCTGCTCTGCGCCGACTGCGAAGCCACCCTGGAGGTGGTGGCCCGGTTCCTCGCGCTGCTGGAGCTGTACCGGGAGGGCCTGGTGTCGTTCGTGCAGGAGCAAGCGCTGGAGGAGCTGACCGTGCGCTGGACCGGCCCGGCCGACGGCGACACCGAGCTGCACGTCGACGAGTACGCCGGCACCCCGGCCGACGACGCGGATCCGGCGAGAGCTGCGCCTGAGCCGGCGGCGGGTGGGCCCGCGCCGGTGCGGGATGCGCCTGAACCGCTGGGGGCTGGGCTGGCGGGGGCTGAGCCTGCG
>NZ_QGSZ01000300.1 GCF_003857055.1 Micromonospora inaquosa
CGGACGACCGGCCGGCACCCGCCGCCGCGCCCCCGCGCCGCCCGACCCCGATGATCGAGTTCGACCGGGTGAGCTTCGGCTACCCGGGTGGCGAGCCGGTGCTGGACGAGGTCAGCTTCGCGGTGCCCGCCGGCACCCGGACCGCCCTGGTCGGCCCCTCCGGCGCCGGGAAGTCCACACTGCTGGCCCTGGTCGAGCGGTTCTACGAGGTGAGCGCCGGTGCGATCCGAATCGACGGTCACGACGTGCGGGACCTGCCCCGCGACGCGCTGCGGGCCCGGCTCGGCTACGTCGAGCAGGAGGCCCCGGTGTTGGCCGGCACGCTGCGGGAGAACCTGCTGATCACCTCCCCGGACGCCACCGACGACCGGCTGCGCGAGGTCCTCGACGAGGTCAACCTGGGGCACCTCGCGCAGCGCACCCCGCAGGGCCTCGACGTGCAGGTGGGGGAGGGCGGCGTCCTGCTCTCCGGGGGCGAGCGGCAGCGACTGGCCATCGCCCGCGCGCTGCTCGCCGGCCCGCCGGTGCTGCTGCTGGACGAGCCCACCAGCAACCTCGACTCCCGCAACGAGGTCGCGCTGCGCCGCGCCATCGACGCGGTGGCCGTCCGCCGGACGCTGTTGATCGTGGCGCACCGGCTCGCGACGGTGGTCGACGCCGACCAGATCGTCGTCCTGGACGGCGGCCGGGTGGTGGCCGTGGGCACCCACGCCGAACTGACCGCCACCGACCCGCTGTACCGGGAGCTCGCCAGCCACCAGCTGCTGGTCGGCTGACTTCGTCCCAGGAAGGCCGACTTGCCGGGCGGCCGGGCCGCGCACGCCGCCCGGAATCGCGTACCGTTGCCGCTCATGGGTGTGTCTCAACGGTTCAAGAGCAAGTTCCGGCGGTTCCTCCAGCGCCCCGGCTCGACCGTGGATCTTGCTCCGCTGGAGAAACTGCTCCCCGCCATCGAGGCGCGCGAGGCTGAGCTCGCCGCGCTCGACGACGCCGAGCTGACCCAGGCCGCGGGCGCCGCCGCCGATTACGAGGAGATCTGCGCCGTCGGCCGCGAGGCCGCCCGCCGTGGCCTCGACCAGCGGCCGTACGACGTGCAGCTGCTCGGCGCGATGTCGCTGCTCTCCGGCAAGGTCGCCGAGATGGCAACCGGTGAGGGCAAGACACTGACCGCCACGGTCGCCGCGTACGGGCACGTCCGGCTCGGCAACGGCCCGGTGCACGTGCTGACCATCAACGACTACCTGGCCCGCCGTGACGCCCAGTGGATGGAGCCGGTCTACACCCTGCTCGGCCTCACCGTCGGTTGGGTCAACGAGGCTTCCACCCCGCAGGAGCGGCGCGACGCGTACGCCTGCGACGTCACCTACGTCTCGGTCAGCGAGGCGGGCTTCGACTACCTGCGCGACCAGTTGGTCACCGACGTGGAAGACCGGGTGCAGCCCGCGCTGAGCACCGCCATCGTCGACGAGGCCGACTCAATCATGATCGACGAGGCCCGGGTGCCGATGGTCCTGGCCGGCGCGGTGCCGGGCGAGCAGGACCCGGTGCACGCCGCCGCCGCGCTGGTCCGTGGCCTGCGCAAGGGCAAGCACTACACGGTCGCCGAGGACGGGCGCAGCGTCGCGTTCACCTCCGCCGGCCTGGCCGCCATCGAGGCCAAGCTCGGCATCGACCTGTACGACGAGGAGCACGTCGCGCAGCTCTCCGCGGTCAACGTGGCGCTGCACGCGCACGCCCTGCTGCACCGTGACGTGGATTACATCGTCCGGGACGGCTCGGTCGAGCTGGTCGACGAGATGCGCGGCCGGGTGGCCCAGCGCCGTCGCTGGCCGGACGGCCTCCAGGCCGCGGTCGAGGCCAAGGAGGGGCTGGACGCCACCGCCGAGGGCGAGGTGCTCGGCACCATCGCCATGCAGGCGTACATCGCGCTCTACCCGAAGGTCTGCGGGATGACCGCCACCGCGGTGCTGGTCGGCGACCAGCTGCGGGAGTTCTTCGGCCTTGAGGTCGCGGTGATCCCGCCGAACACCCCGTGCATCCGCGAGGACGAACCGGACCGCATCTACGCCACCCGGGCCGAGAAGGACGAGGCGCTGATCGACGAGATCCAGCGCTGGCACGCCAAGGGGCGGCCGGTGCTGGTTGGCACCCTCGACGTCAAGGAGTCCGAGGGGCTGGCCGCCGGGCTGAACGCCGCCGGGGTGCCCTGCGTGGTGCTGAACGCCAAGAACGACGACGAAGAGGCGGCGATCATCGCCGAGGCCGGCGCGTACGGCGCGGTGACCGTCTCCACCCAGATGGCCGGTCGGGGCGTCGACATCCGACTCGGTGGCAGCGACCAGGCCGACCAGGAACGGGTCGCCGAGCTGGGCGGGCTCTACGTGATCGGCAGCGGCCGGCACGACAGCCGCCGCGTGGACGACCAGCTGCGCGGTCGGGCCGGCCGGCAGGGTGACCCGGGTGGCTCGGTCTTCTTCGTCAGCCTGGAGGACGACCTCGTGGTCCGGCACGCCGCCGACTCGGTGCCGGCCTCGCCGCGGATGAACGCCGACGGCCTGGTGACCGACGAGCAGGTCGACTACGCGGTGGAGCACGCCCAGCGGGTCGCCGAGGGCGTCAACCACGAGATCCACCGCAACACCTGGCGCTACAGCGTGGTGATCGAGCAGCAGCGCAAGGCCCTCGCCGCGCGCCGCGAGCGGTTGCTGACCAGTGACGTGGCCGCCGTGATGCTGCTGGAGAAGGAGCCAGAGAAGGCCGGCGAGATGGACGAGGACCTGCTCGCCCGCGCGGCCCGCTCGATCGCGCTCTTCCACCTGGACCGGCTCTGGGCCGAGCACCTGGCCGAGTTGTCGGAGGTCCGCGAGGGCGTGCACCTGCGCGCCCTGGGCCGGCTCGACCCGCTGGACGAGTTCCACCGGGCCGCGGTGCCGGCGTTCAACGACCTGATCCCGGAGATCGAGGCCCGCACCATCGCCACCTTCACCGAGACCGAATTCGATGAGGACTGGCAGCCCGACGACGGCACCCTTGTCCGGCCCACCGCCACCTGGACGTACCTGGTGCACGACAACCCGTTCGGGTCCGAGCTCGACCGTCTGATCGCGTCGATCGGGCGGCGGCTCAGCGGCACCTCGCGCTGACGTACCGACCGTTGGGGCCCCGGTCGCGCCTCCGGGCGCGGCAGGGGCCCCGATTTACGCCGTTTCGACCCAGCTTTCCCAGGGTAGTAGGGCTGGTCGGTCGAGTCGGGAGAGAGCAGACGATGACACAGGTGACGATGGTTGCCGGGCGGGCGCTGGACGGCATGGAGGCTGCGAACCGGTGAACCTCGACACGCGGGAACCGGTGGTGCAGACCCTCGGCGTCCTGGAAGCGGCCGCGCTGTTACGGGAACTGACCGCCGGGCTGATCGCCCTGACCGACTTTGATGAGGCGCTGCTGGCGCTGGTCCGGGTCACCCGGGACGCCGTCGCCGGGGTGCGCTGGTGCGGGTTCACCGCGCTGCGGGCCGGCGAGCCGGCCGGGGTGGCCGCCTCCGACGAGGGGCTGGCCGGGCTGGACGACCTGCGACACGGGCCGGACTCACCGGCGATGAGCGCGATCCGCCGCCGCGAGATGATCCTCGCCGCCGACCTGGACGGCGAGCCCCGCTGGCCGGCCTGGACGGCGCGCGCCCGCGACCTTGGCGTACGCGGGGTGATCTCCGCCCCGGTCGACATCGACGACCAGGTGATCGGCGCGATCAACCTGTACGCCGCCGCGCCGGACCTGTTGACCCCGCAACACCAGTTGACCGCGATGCTGCTCGCCGAACACGCCGGTCTGCTGCTCGCCGCCGTCCGCGACCGCAGCCGGCAGCTCACCCTCACTGGCGAACGGGACGCCTCGCTCCTGCGGGACGGAGTGGTCGGCCAGGCCGTCGGCGTGATCATGACGCAGCGCGGGTGCCCACCGGCCGAGGCTCTCGACGTGCTGCGGGCCGCCGCGTCGTCGCTGGACATCCCGCTGCGCGAGGTGGCCGAGCGACTGGTCCGTACGGTCTCCCGCTCACGCGACACCTGACCATCCGCGCCCTGCGTGCGTGCGGGCCCTGTGTCCGCGGGGTCGCCCTGTGGTGATCGACTCGCGTTTCCTGAAGGCGGGGTATCTGGGCCGGTGGGATGGCGCGCTTTCCTGAAAGCCGAGTTGATCAGGGCGAATGGTGTCCGTTCGTCCGGTCAGCGGCGAGTCGGGCGGCATCGTTTCGCTTCGACCCACCCCGGGTAGCACTCTGGCAGGTGAGCTGCGCCGACCAGGGGGAGGACCGATGCAGAGCCGGCTGCGGGTGCAGGGGCACCCAATCCAACCGATGCTGGTGACGTTCCCGCTCGGGCTTTTCGTCAGCGCCGCCGTCTTCGACCTCATCGACGTCGTCGGCGGGCCCGCGTTCCTCGGCGAGGTCGGCTACTGGACGGGCATTGCCGCTCTCGTCGCCGCCGCGCTGACCGCCGTGGCCGGCATGGTCGACCTGTGGGACGTGCCGGGTGACCGTACCCGCCGTACCGCCGTCGCCTTCAACCTGGTGAACGCGGTGATGGCCGCCATGTTCCTGCTCACCTGCCTGGTCCGGTCACACTCCCCGCAACGGGGCGCGTCGGTCGCGATCCTGGTCACCGAGCTGGTCGCGCTGGCCGTCGGCGGGGTCGGCGTGCACCTGGGCGCCCGGCTGATGCGTCAGTTCGACACCGGCCGCACCGAGGTCGGTGGCCTGGACGCGCTCGCCGGCTCCACCGGCGAGATCGCCCGCCCCTGACCCGAGCCGCCAGCCAGGCCCCGCTGGGCGTGGCGGAGCCGGGCCTGTTGGGCCTGCGCGGTCGGGTGGATGCGGCATTGAGCGGTATGCCGCAGAGTCATACTCATCCCTCTGGGGTATGCCGCTCAACCAGCAAAACGACCTCGCGGCAGGTGCGGAGGGTGGTGCTGCCGGCCGGCCGGCTGGCCTCCTGCGCGGGGTCGGCCTTCGGGCGGCTGGTTGGCCTACCATCCGCGGATGACCTCCTCGCTGGACACTCTCCCGAAGATCGGTGCGCCCGCCATCCGGGCCCTGCACGGTGCCGGCTACACCGCGCTGCGTGAGCTCGTGGGCGTCCCTCGGGCGGACCTGGCCAAGCTGCACGGCATGGGCCCGAAGGCCCTCGCCATCCTTCAGGCCGCCCTCGAAGAGCACAAGCTCGGCCTCGGCTGAGATCCACCACCGACGCCGGGGCGGTCCGCGGCAAATGGGTTGCCGCCCGGGTGACCGATCGCGAAGCTGACCGCCATGACTGCCGAGCGTGACGCCGAGGATCTGATCGCGGAGGCCGCCGCCGCGCCCGTCGGTGGTTGGGGCTTCGCCTGGCTGGCCGGCCGGGCCACCGAGGAACGTCCACCCTGGGGGTACGCCCAGCTCGTCGCCGACCGGATGGCGCACGCCGACGCGGCGCTGGACGTGGACACCGGCGGCGGGGAGGTGCTCGCTGAGGTGCCGCGCCCACCGAGGCTGCTGACGGCGACCGAGGCGTGGCCGCCGAACGTGGAAGTCGCCCGACGGACCCTGCGTCGGGTCGGCGCGTCGGTGGTGGCGGTCGCGCCGGACGGGCCGCTGCCGTTTCGCGACGCCTCGTTCGACCTGGTGGTGAGTCGGCATCCGGTGCGTACCGACTGGGTTCAGACGGCCCGGGTGCTTCGGTCGGGCGGGACGTTCCTGTCGCAGCAGATCGGGGCCGGCACCATGCGGGAGCTGAGTGAGGCGATCCTCGGGCCGTTGCCGCCGCCGGCCCAGCGGCACCCCGAGCAGGCGGCCCTCGCCGCCGAAGCCGCTGGCCTGCGCGTGGTCGACCTGCGTCGGGCCACCCTGCGCGCCACCTTCTCCGACATCGGCGCGGTGGTCTGGTTCCTGCGCAAGGTGATCTGGACGGTGCCCGGGTTCACGGTCGACCGCTACCGCGCGCCACTTCGCGCCCTGGACCGCCGCATCGCCGACGAAGGCCCCTTCGTCGCCCACGCCCAACGCTTCCTCATCGAGGCCGTCCGCACCTGACCCGCCGCAGGGTCAGTGGGGGTGGGCCTGGTGGTGGGTTGCCAGGACGTCGGCGCCGAAGTCGCTGGCCGGGCGGCGCAGCACGGTGTGCGCGTGGTTGCCGTCCGCGCTGGTGTTGTCGTACTCGATGAGCAGGTCGTCGCCCTGCACCCGGTAGTAGTGTCGCTGCCCGGGGTGGGTCGGGCCGGCCCAGGCGAAGTGCAGCGGGCCGGCATCCAGTCGGGCCGCCTCCCGGATGGCCAGCTCGGGCGGCAGCCGGTCGAGGTAGAGGGCCACGACCTGATCGAGCAGCGCGCGGCCGGTCGGTCCCAGTCGCTGCGCCGGTACGCCGAGCGGCTCCAGCGGCGCGTCGACCCGCCCACGGGTGGCGCTGATGATGTCGGCCGGCGCCTCGTCGGTGATGATGGCGGCGGCCCGCTCGGCCGGGCCCAGCGCGTCGAGCAGGGCGCGGGCCAGGTCCTCCTCGACGCCGAGTGGGCGGGAGACCGGCCGGCCGGCGTAGCGCACCGCGGCCGGGTTGGCGCCGAAGAAGATCGGCGCGGGGGAGACCTGACCGTCCACCACTGTCATGTTCACCGACAGGTGGTGCCCTTCGAGTCGCCACGCCCAGCGGTCGTCGCGCGCCGGGTCGCCGAAGACCGCCACCCAGTAGTCGGCGCTGTGCCGCCCGCGCTGCCAGCCCTCGGCCCGGTCCAGCACCTCCTCCAGCGAGATGATCGCCATGGCCTGCGCGTACGCCGAGGAGCTGAGCGCGGTGGCCAGCAGCCGGTGCGCGGCCTTGCGGGCGGCGACGTCGAGCTCGGCGAGGCAGACGCCCGGTCTGGGTCGGGGCCGGTATTCCAGCCAGCGGCGGGCCGCCTCGTCGTCGAACGAGTGCACGGCGCTCTCGCGGCCGGCGGGGTCGAGCGCGGTCAGCAGGGCGGTGCCGGCGGCCCGCATCTGCTCCGGCAGAGGATCTTCCACCGACCCTGTATACCGGCCTGGCGGCGCCGGTGTCAGCCGACGCGCAGCAGCTCCGTCATCTCCGGTAGGTCGAAGAAGTGCGCGGTCTCGATGGCCGACGGGTTGCCGTGCGCGGGGTCGGCGCCCGCGGCGAGGAGCGCGTGGACCGCTTCGGTGCTGCTGCGGAAGACCGCCGCGGCCAGTGCGGTCTGACCTCGGTCGTTGGCCCGGGTGTGGTCGGCGCCGCGGCTGAGCAACGCGGCCACCGTGTCCGGGTGGGCGTGGTACGCGGCCAGGATGAGCAGCGTGTCGCCCTTGTCGTTGGTGAGGTTGACCGGCAGGCCGGCGTCGAGTTGTGCCGCCAGCTCGTCGGTGGAGCCGGCCCGGGCGAGGTCGAACATCCGGTGCGCGAACGCCAGCGTCTCGGCATCGAGGTCCTCGGTCACCGGTTCAGGTTAGCCGCACCGGTCCTGATACGTTGCTCGGCCGGCGCGCTGGGGGAGGGGTCCGATGGGTGAGACGGTGTACGTGGGCAACGCGGGTGTCGACGGCGCCACCAACGCCGGTTGGTTGCTCGGGCACTTCGCGCCGCCGGGGGAGATCCGGCACAGCACCGACGTCGAGGTGAAGTGGGGCGTGCATCCGTCGGGGCAGGCCCGGTCGCGGTGGGCGACCGGCGAGGTGCGCACCACTCTGCTCGTACTCGTCGAGGGGTGTTTCCGGGTGGAGTTGCCGGACCGGACGGTACGGCTGGCCGCGCCGGGCGACTACGTGGTGTGGGCTCGTGGGGTGGACCATTCCTGGTTCGCCGAGCGCGCGTCGGTGGTGTTGACGGTGCGGTGGCCCTCGCTGCCGGGCTACCGGGTGGATCCGCCGGTGCTGCGCTGATCGATCCGGCGGGCTGACCCGCGTCCCAGCAGGCGGAATTACCTACTAAACCTATAGGCTTTGCCGTCTAGAGTACGAGGGCACCCCGCCGAACGACCCGCGAGGAACCGCCATGACGCGCCACCGTCCGGAGCCCGACCTGCTCACCGTTGCCGCCCGATGGGCCGACCCGGCCGGCTGGCCGGTCGTGCTGCGGTTCGACCCCGGCGAGCGTTGGTACGCCCGCCTCGCCGGCACCGACGAGCACGAGGTGTGGGCGCTGAGTTGGCTGCCGGGGCAGGGCACCGACCTGCACGACCACGGCGGCTCCTCCGGAGCGTTCCGGGTGGTCAGCGGCGTGCTCACCGAGGAGACGGTCAGCGCCGGCCGACTCTGCCCCCGACTGCTGCGCGCCGGCGTCGGCCGCCGCTTCGGCCCCCGGCACGTGCACCGGGTGACCAACCAGGGTGCCGCGCCGGCGGTCAGCGTGCACGTCTACCGGCCGGCGCTGCTGCGGATGACCCGCTACCACCTCCTGGATGGTCGGCTGCGGGTCGCCGAGGTCGCCGAGGCCGGCCGGTCCTGGTAGTCCGGGCGCATCGAGATCCCCTGTCACCGAGAGGAACCGAGAATGCCGATAACCGCCGAGCACTGTCCCGCCCCCGTGCCGCCGCCGGGCTCCCGGGGCATCGACGAGATCCTGGCCGCCGCCCGGGCCCGGCTGCGCCGACTGGACCCGGAGCGGGCGCACCTGGCGTACCGGGCCGGGGCGCTGCTGGTCGACATCCGCCCGGCCGCGCAGCGGGCCGCGCACGGCGTGGTGCCGGGCTCGCTCATCGTCGAGCGCAACGTGCTGGAGTGGCGCTTCGACCCGCGCTGCCCAGCCCGGCTGCCACAGGCCGTCGACTACGACGTGCCGGTGGTGGTCCTCTGCCAGGAGGGCTACACCTCCTCGCTGGCCGCCGCCGCGTTGCAGGACGTCGGCCTGCACCGGGCCACCGATGTGGTCGGTGGGTTCGTGGCCTGGCGGATCGCCGGCCTGCCGGCCCTCGGCCCGACCCCGCTGCACCACCCCGCACCCCTCGCGTCCCCGGTCAACGCCGGCTGGGCGCGCCGCTGACCGTCACGCCACACCCGGCGTGGCGGGTGTACCGCCACTCAGGAGGCACCATGTCCGTCGTCGCCATCCCCACCCGCCGCCACCCGGGGGCGCGGCCGGCCCGCCCGCGCACCGGCCCGACCCTGACCATCACCCTCGACCTCACCCCGGGGCCGCTGAGCCCTCGGCTGGCCCGGCTGGTGCAGCTGCTCGGCGAACTGGCCGAATCGGGGGAGGGTCAACCGCGTGCCGTGGAGGACGTCGCGCCGGGGCCGCGACCGACCCCGCGCACCGCCGCCGCCGAGCCGTCCGTCGACGCGGACCATGTCCGCATCCTGGCCGGCTCGCGGACGGTCCGCCGGGGCGACCGCGTCATCGCGCTGACCCGCATCGAGTACGAGCTGCTGCTGTTCCTGGCCGAGCGGCCGCGCCGGGTCTTCACGCGCCTGCAACTGCTCTCCAGCGTCTGGGGCTACGAGCACGCGGTGGCCCGGACGGTGGACGTGCACGTTCGCCGGCTGCGCGCCAAGCTGGCCGGCTCGGAGGTGATCACCACGGTCTACGGGGTCGGTTACCGGCTGGCCGACGAGGCCGCGATCAGCGTGGACCACAGCGGCTGAGCGCTGGTCCGGCGGCACGTGACCGGCCTGGTGAACCGGTCGGGGACCCCCGTATCGGGGCATCTCGACGACTCTGCTGTAATCATCAGGCCTCGTACGCAGAGCGAGCATCTGGCTCCGATGTGTTCGTCAATTGTCACATTCATGCAACGCAGCCGCCTCTTGACCCTCGCCCAGGCGCCGGGAAGCATCGATGAAGCGGCGTCCCGGGCCGTGGGGAGATACCCGGACCAGCCCAAGGAGGACCATGTCGGTCAGCCCCGCCTCGTCGCGCGCCGGATGGCATACGTCCCAGCCCGCGGTGCCCGGTCGACCTCCCGGCGGGCAGCGTCGCCCGGCGAACACCGCCGCGCCCGTGCTCACCGTGACGTTGTCCATCCCGCTGGCCTGTGAGGAGTCGCTGACCCCGGCGGCACGGCGGCTGCTCGAGGCCGCCCGGGAGATGCTGGAACGGGGCGAAGGCGTGATCATCGGTTCGGTCCCGGCCGAACGCCGCCCCGACCAGGCGCCCGCCACCCGGTCGGCGGCCCGCCCGATCAGCCCGACCATTCCCGCCCTGCACATCCTCGCCTCGTCGCGCTCGGTGCTGCGCGACGACGAGCCGCTGCCATTGACCCGGCTGGAATTCGACCTGCTGCTGCACCTGGTCGCGCACCCGCGCCGGGTGTTCACCCGGCTGCAACTGCTCAACGCCGTCTGGGGCTACGAGCACGCCGGCGTGCGTACCGTCGACGTGCACGTGCGTCGGCTGCGCGGCAAGGTCGGCGTGGACGTTCCGCTGGTCACCACCGTTTACGGCGTCGGCTACCGGCTGGCCGACGACGCCCGGGTCACCATCGACCGCACCGGCTGACCGGCGTTCGCCGAGCCTCCCGGCGCGGGGCAGGATGGGTCAGGTGCGCATCCGCCCCATCTCGCCCGACCTGCTCGTCACCGAGCTGACCGGTCGGCTGGCCGACGCGGCCACCCGCGTCGCGACCGCCGCCGGGCCCGCGCGGCTACGGGTGGCGGTGGATGGCGCTCCCGCCGCCGGCGCCGACGAACTGGCCGCGGCGCTCGTCGACCCGTTGCGCGCCCAGGGCCACCCGGTGCTGCACGTCCGCGCCACCGACTTCCTCCGCCCGGCGTCGCTGCGCTTCGAGTTGGGCCGCACCAACCCGGACTCCTTCTACGAGGCCTGGGTCGATGAGGCCGGGCTGCGCCGCGAGGTGCTGGACCCGGCCGGTCCGGGCGGCAGCGGCCGACTGCTCCCGTCGCTCTGGGACGCCGACGCCGACCGGGCCAGCCGCGCCCGCTACGTCGACCTGGCACCCGGCGGCGTCGTCCTGGTCAGCGGCCCCCTGCTGCTCGGCGGCGGCCTGCCCTTCGACGTGACCGTCCACCTGGAGCTGTCCCCGGCGGCGCTGCGCCGGCGTACCGAAAAGGCCCAGGAGTGGGCGCTGCCGGCCTTCGACAGGTACGCCGAGGAGGTCGTCCCGGCGAGCTTCGCCGACGTGGTGGTACGCGCCGACGACCCCCGCCGACCGGCGCTCGTGGAGCCCGGCACGCCCGGCTGACAACAACCGGGATCCGGTCGGTTTGCGCGGCTGATCGGGCGGGTACTCGCCCGGCTCACAGAGCGCGGGTCACCGCCCGCGTACCGAACGCGACCGTGACCGAGGCCCCGCGCCGCCGGCATCCGGTTCACCTTGAGGCAGAGGCCCAGAAAGGCAGGCAGCGATGCTCGTCCACGACACGGTCGGTACCACCCGGTCCCAGACGGAGATCGAGCAGATCCGGGAGTCGCTCCAGGCGCGCTACGACGAGCTGACCGGGGAGTACGACCAGGCGGTGCTGCAGAGCCAGGTGCTGCGGCTGGTGGAGGTCGGCGACACCGCCGGCGACGACCAGGCCGACAGCGGCACCAAGACGGCCGAGCGGGACACCGCCCAGTCCCTGCTGCGCACCATCCTCGACCGTCGCGCCCAGTACGAGCACGCCCTCGGCCGGCTCGAGGAGGGCACCTACGGTTGGTGCGAGGGCTGCTCGGCGGCGATCCCGGTGGAGCGGTTGGAGATCTTCCCGTCCGCCACCACCTGCGTGACGTGCAAGCAGACCCGCGAGCGGCGGGCGGCCTGAGGCACACCAGCGGTTGCCGGTCGGTCCGCGACGCGATGGACTTGCACAATGGGTGACATCCTGGTGGGCACCGCGTCCTGGACCGACCGCACACTGCTGGACTCGGGGTGGTATCCGCAGACCGCGGACACCCCGGAGAAGCGGTTGGCCTACTACGCCCGGCAGTTCCCGCTGGTCGAAGTGGACGCCACCTACTACTCGCCGCCGGCTGAGGCGACCGCTCGGCTGTGGGCCGAGCGCACCCCGGCCGGCTTCACCTTCAACATCAAGGCGTTCAGTCTGCTCACCGGGCACCCCACCCGGGTGAGCGCGCTCTACAAGGACCTGCGCCCCGAGACCGACAAGAAGAACGTCTACCCCGACGACCTGCCCGCGCAGTCGTACGAGGAGGTGTGGACGCGCTTCCTGTCCGCGCTGGACCCGCTGGTCGAGGCCGGCAAGCTGGGCGCGTTGCTGTTCCAGTTCCCGCCCTGGTTCACCATCAAGCGGGCCAACAAGCAGTACCTGCTGGAGGTGGCGAAGCGCTGCGCGCCACTGCGCCCGGTGTACGAGTTCCGGCACGCCTCCTGGTTCGACGGCGATAACGCCGACGAGACCCTGGCGTTCCTGCGCGAACACAAACTGCCGTACGTCTGTGTGGACATGCCGCAGGGCCACCGCTCGTCGCTGCCCCCGGTGCTGGCCGCCACCGCGGATCTCGCGGTCATGCGGTTCCACGGGCACAGCGACAAGTGGACGAGCAAGGACATCCACGAGAAGTTCGGCTACCACTACTCCAAGCGGGAGTTGGCCGACTGGGCGCCGAAGCTGCGCGAACTGGCCGACCAGGCCGGGCAGACCCACGTCCTCATGAACAATTGTTACCGCGACTACGCGCAGACCAACGCGAAGACCCTCGCCGGTCTCCTCGACGTCGACTGACCTCACCCGATTCGGGTGGTGCCACCTCACCCGCGCCGTGGGGAGGGTGGACGCGGTGGGTACGGCCGCGTGTTGACGGCCGACGCCGGAGACGACACGGAGGTGACGGGGATGACGGTTCGACTGGTGACGGATCGACGGCGCGGTGCCGTCCTACATGTGGTCGGTGCGGCCGACAACGCTCGGCGCGCCCCGCAGGGCAGCCCGGTGCGGGCCCGCCGTGGGCCGGTGGGGCCGCCGCGCCGCGCCGACGACAGACGGTGGGACACCACGGAACGGGGGTCGACCGATGGCTGACGCGATGATCTCAGCGTTCGAGTCCTCGCTGGACAAGACGAACCTCATTCTCAAGGACATCGAGAACGCCTACGGCTGGCCGAAGGAACGGCGCAACCAGTCGTACGCGGCGCTGCGCACGGTCCTGCACCTGCTGCGCGACCGGCTGCCGGTGGACGAGAGCGTGGAGTTCGCCCAGCAGTTGCCGGTGCTGGTGCGGGGGATCTACTTCGACGGCTGGGTGCCGTCCGACGTGCCGATCAAGCTCAACCGTGACGACTTCCTCTACGAGGTCCGGCAGGGCTTCCCGTACGACGCGGAGGGCGGCCCGGAGCGGGTGACGCAGGTGGTGCTGGACACGCTGCGCCGCCATGTCACCCAGGGCGAGTGGCAGGACGTGAAGGACACCATGCCCAAGGACCTCGCCACGATGATGCCGTGACGGCCTGACCCCGCGAGCCCGCCCGACCACCGTCGGGCGGGCTCAGTCGTCGGCGGCCTCGGCGGCGGCGGGCACCCGGGACACCGGGTGCCCGGCCCGACGGGCCAGCGCGGCGAACGCGATGGCGTCCACGATCGCGGCGCCGCCCGGGTCGTTGTTGAAATAGACGTACGCCGGCTCGTCCGGGCCGAAGGCGTCGGTCAGCCGGCCCACCCAGGATCGCAGGGCGGCCCGACCGTAGCGGGGCCACGGCCGCGCCCGCCCCTCGTGCAGCCGCAGGTAGCCGAAGTCGGTGGTGCGCCAGCGGGGGGCGACCGGGCGTCCCAGCCGGTCCGCCCAGACCAGCGCGGCCCGACGCCGTTCCAGCACGGCTCGGGTGGCGTCGGTCCACCAGGAGGGGTGCCGGGGCTCGACGGCGACCCGCACCTCCGCCGGGAAGAGTCGCAGCGTCGCGTCCAGCGCCTCGACGTCCGCCCGTAGGTTCGGTGGCAGTTGCAGCAGCACCGGGCCGAGCCGGTCGCCGAGGGCGGTAGCGCGGCCCAGGAACCGGGCCACCGGCTCCGCAGGGTCGCGCAGCCGCTTGATGTGGGTGAGGTAGCGGCTCATCTTCACCGCCACGCAGAAATCCGCCGGGGTCCGCGCCCGCCAGGCGGCGAACGTGTCCCGCTCGGGCAGCCGGTAGAAGGCGTTGTTGACCTCGACGGTGGCGAACCCGGCGGCGAAGTGCTCCAGCCAGAGCCGTTGCGGCAGACCCTGCGGGTAGAAACGACCCCGCCAGTCCCGGTACTGCCAGCCGGACGTGCCCACCACGATCACCACCCCATCCTGGCACTCTGTGCCGCCGCTCGCGAACTGCCCGTGTCGCCCCGGTTCGGCGTCTACGGTGAGGGTTAGAGAAGATCGCGCGTGGGGTACCACCCGCAGCACGACGGACCCCGGCGTACGGCGGGGCGGCACACCCGAGGGAGTACCAATGGCACTCAACGATGACGACATGCAGACCACCGGCGGCGGCGGCGTGGAGGGCCCGGCCGACGGTGGCGCGACCCCCGGTCAGCACGACGGTGGCGCCGATGGCGGCGCGGAGGGTCCCGCCGACGGTGGTGCCACCCCGGGTCAGCAGGACGGTGGCGCCGATGGCGGCGCGGAGGGTCCCGCCGACGGTGGTGCCACCCCGGGTCAGCAGGACGGTGGCGCTGACGGCGGAGCGGAGGGTCCCGCCGACGGTGGTGCCACCCCGGGCCAGCAGGACGGTGGCGCTGACGGCAGCGCCCGGTAGCGGCACGCCATGACGTACCTCGACCCGCCGGGCGGCCACCACGGCCGCCCGGCGGTTTCGTCCTCCGCCGACGCCACCGCCGCGTTGGCCCGCTGCGTCTCGGTCGAACCGGCCAAGTTCGCCGCCGCACACTGGGGGCACACGCCGCTGCTGTCGCGCGCCGCCGACCTGCCCGACCCGGCCGGCTTCACCGACCTGCTCAGCCCCGCCGACGCCGACGAGCTGCTGAGTCGGCGCGGTCTGCGTACCCCGTTCCTGCGCGTCGCCAAGGACGGCCAGTTGGTCGCGGCTGCGCGCTGGACCGGCGGCGGCGGCGCGGGCGCCGAGATCGGCGACCAGGTGCTCGACGAGCGGGTCCTGGAGCAGTACGCGTCCGGGGCCACCCTGGTGTTGCAGGGTCTGCACCGGATCTGGCCGCCGCTTGTCGACTTCGCCCGCGACCTGGGCCTCGCGCTCAACCAGCCGTTGCAGATCAACGCCTACCTGACGCCGGCCGGGAGTCAGGGCTTCGCCACCCACTACGACACCCACGACGTGTTCGTGCTCCAGGTCGACGGCCGCAAGCACTGGCGCATCCACCCGCCGGTGCTGCCCGACCCGCTGGAGAAGCAGCAGTGGGGCGGCCGCGCCGACGAGGTTGCCGCCACCGCGCAGGGCCCGGCCGCGCTGGACGTGGTGCTCGCCCCCGGTGACGCCCTCTACCTGCCGCGGGGGTGGCTGCACAGCGCGCAGGCCCAGGACGCCAGCTCGCTGCACCTGACCGTGGGCATCCGCGCGCTCACCCGGTACGCCCTGGTCGAGGAGCTGTTGGCGCTGGCCGCCGAGGACCAGCGGCTGCGGGCCAGCCTGCCGTTCGGCACCGACGTCGCCGACCCGGACGCCATCGAGCCGGAGCTGACCGAGACCGTGGAGGCGCTGCGGGACTGGCTGCTGCGCGCCGACCCGGGCGCGGTCGCCGCGCGGCTGCGCCAGCGTGCCTGGCCGGCCGCCCGCCCGGCACCGATCCGGCCGCTCGCCCAGGCCGACGCGCTGGCCACTCTGGACGCCGACACCCGGGTCACAGTGCGGCCGGGTCTGCGTTGGCAGCTCGTGCCGCACGGGGACGGCCAGGTGGCGCTGCGGCTGTTCGACCGGACGATCACCCTGCCGGCGGAGTGCGAGGCGGCGGCACGTGTCCTGCTCAGCGGCGCTGTCACCCGGGTCGGTGACCTGCCCGGTCTGCCCGACGACGCCGACCGGGTCACCCTGACCCGCCGGCTGCTCCGCGAGGCGGTCCTGGTCCCGGCCTGAGCTGGTGACCCTCGGCGGCGATCAGCTCGATCCGGAGGGTGTTGCTGACCTCGTCGGTCAGCTCACCCTCCGCTCCGAACGAGATGCTGCCCTGGCCGGTGACGCCGAAGACGAGTTCCACCGCGCCGGCCTTCAGCACCAGCGGGTCGTCGCCCCCGGCGCCGGCGGCGACCACCGCGCGGATCGTGGCGATCGCGTCCACGAGGGTCGCCTCGACCGCGCTGTGGCGTAGCTCGTGCCGCTCGTGGAGATCCTCGGCGACGAGCGTGATGTCGATGGTGTGGGTCTTCTGGTGGGCTCGGCTGCCGCCCACCTTGACCTTCCAGCCGATCACCGGCACCCGGAGATCCAGGCCGCCGCCGAGCTTCGTGGTGGCGACCGCGCTCAGGATCAGCTGAACCGAGGCGACCCGCAGGTCCCGACCCTCGTCGGTCGTCGAGACGCCAGCCTGCTTCACGGCGTTCTTTACCGCCGACACCAGATCCTCGACCGGTACGCTGCCGTCGGTCACGTCCATGCCGCACCCTTCCCTTTGCACAAGATGATCGCCGACCGGTCAGGCTGCGGTGGCGAACGGGTCGCCGTAGACGGTGTAGGCCAGCCAGGTCGGGTCCAGCGGATCGTCCTGCTGGTCGGTTCGCGCGGCGAGGGCAGCGGCGCCGAGCGTGGCACCCTCGGCAAGGGACCGATAGAACGCGGTCGCGAAACGGGCGGAACTGTCCGAGCGCACCGCCCAGAGCGTGCCGACGAACGCGCCCGCCCCGGCCGACATGAACTGCTGCGCCCAACCGAGCATCCGGGTGTACGTCGGCGCCACCCCGGCACTGCGGCACGCGTTGATGAACACCAGCGGGCCGGCGCCCGCCAGCACTTTGCGGATGCTGGCCTCGGCGAGCAGGGTCGGCTTGAACCGCCCGCCGTCCATGTCGATGTAGGAGCCGTCCGGGGAGAACGTGTTGTGGCAGGCGAAGTGGGTTGCGCCCAGCACCCCCGAGTTGATCAGCGAGAGCAGGTCGGCCGCGCTGGTGATCGGCGCGCGATCGGCCGCACCGAGGATCGCGCGGATCGCGGCGACCTCCTCGTACGCCCCGGTGGGGGCCCTCGTCGGCACCACGAAGCGCGGGTTTCCCAGGCTGACCTTCGCGCTGCGTTGCTGTCCGTAGGTGCGGCGCACCACCGGGACCTGTTCGACGAGGAAGCCGGAGTCGTGCTGGGTGCTGAGCGGGTACAGCAACTCCCACGGCACCACGTCGTGATCGGTGGCGATGGTGAAGGCGCTCATGTCGGGGCCGACCTGCCAGAACTGGTCGCGCACGTCGGCCGGCACCATCTCCGACCACAGTTGGATGCCCGCCGACCGGATCACCTCGCGGGTCATTCTCGCGTCGTAGCCTGATCCGCCTCCGGCGAGCTGCTGCAACTCCCTGATCGCGTTCTCCACCGCGGCGTTCGGGGCGTTCGTGACCGACTCGATGACCGGGGCGAACAGCGCGGCGTCGGAGCGTAGCTGGAACGCGTACCGGCTGCCGTCGAACCGCACCTCCATGGTGACCTCGCCCGGCCGCGCCCTCGCGACACCCAGCGGCGCCGTCCTCGCCCAGCCGTCGCGAAACGGCCCACGGGCGGCGACGGAGACCTCGACGGAGACCTCACCGAGGAACGTGCCACCGGCCCAGGCCGTCACGTCGATACGATGCAGACCGGGAGTACGCGCCGCGAAGCCGAACCGGACCGGTGGCGGATCCCCGTCCGGCTTGACCAGCACAGTTTGCTGAAGCGGACCCTCTGCGTGCAGGCCGGCAGGGGCGTGGGCGGTCAGCGTCACGCGTGTGCCGTGGTCCGCGACGGAGAAGTTGGCCAGCGTCGTGATCACGGCGTCCGGGTGCACCGACCGTCCGTCGCTGACGAGTCGGACATCCAGGGTCAGGTCCTGTCCTGTCGGGACGCTGCTCGGCGCCCGCGCCACCAGCAGCCGCTCCCGCTGCCTGTCGGCGCCCGAGAAGGCCGATGACGCCTCATCTGCCGGCTTCGACGGTGACGGCTCTGCGCCGGTCGACGGCTTTGCGCCGGTCGACGGCTTTGCGCCGGTCGACGGGGGAGGGCCGGTCTGCGGCTCTGCGCCGGTCGCCGGCGGAGTGCCGGTCGCCGGCGGAGTGCCGGTCGCCGGCGGAGTGCCGGTCGCCGGCGGAGTGGCGGGCCCCGGCCGTTGCTCGTGCCGCCGGAGTGACTCGATTTCTGCGGCATACGGGATCCAACCCGTCGTAGGCAGATCCCGGGCCTGATCCAGGTCCCGCTCGCCTCTCTGATCCGGGCGCCGCTCTCGTTGCCGCTCCCGTTCTCGTTCGAGTCGCCTCTCCTGCACATACCCACTGCCGCGCTCGTCGAGCGTCAGCCGCACACGCCTGGCGTACAGGCTGATGCCCCCGGGGGCGGGGACGGGGCGCGCGAGCCGCCGGTCGATCGCGGCTTCGGCGGTCGCCACCTCGTCGAGTGTGAACTCCCGGCTGATCGGCCGGCAGACGTCCAGTAGGGCGTCACGGACCGTAGCCAGGACGTCCGACGTGCGCTCCCGGATGGCTTCCGCCGGGTCCGTGACCCGGAAGCTGACCTCGATGGACGCCTCGACGTAGTACGTCTCGTCCCTCGTCGGCAGCCGGACGTCGAGGACGGTTTCGTGGTCGCTGACGTCCACCTCATAGCGGGTCACGTACCTGCGGGTAGCGAACCGCTCTGTTCGCCGGTCGCTGTCAACGACCTCCAGGTCGCCCCCGCGGGTCAGGTAGGCGACCGCCGTGGAAGGGTGCGCCGGGCGAGGCATGAGCAGCCGCACCGGCTCTTCGCCGAGGATCAGTGAGATCGCGGGCGCGGCGGCCTCGGTCTCCACGCCGAACCTCGCCACCATCGCGTCGACAAGACGCTGGACATCCTCCTGGACCGCCCACGAGTGGATGCGGTGGCGCTCGCGGTCAAGAAGCGGCCCGAGCGGCCGGCGCGGCACGAGTAACGGTGCCTCAGGTAGCGGATCGGTGCCCTCGACCAACACCGCGACGATCGGAATTCTCAGCTCCAGGGCGGCCTCGATCTCCCAATCGACATCGGCCACGATCTCCCACGGTGAATGGCCGGGGACAGCCACGGCGGACCGACCGATGATGACGACGAGCGCTGCCGAGTTCACCAGGTGGCGTCGAACCTCGGGCGGGACGTCGGTGGTGATCGGCCTGCCGAGGAAGACGTTGCCGCGACCGAAGCGCGAGGCCAGAGCGGCGGCAATCAGGCGCGCAGCGTCGCTGTTGTCGGCGCGGAGACTGAGGAAGAAACTGGCCATTTCCCGTACGGTATCGAAGCTTGCAACCCAGAGTCGGGGCGCCGGTGGTCGGCTATTCGACAATGGACCGTGGATGGTCGGCCCGCGCTCAGCGGGCGAGCACGATTAGCAGCACTGTCGTGACCACCCCGGCGCCGATCACCACGCTGATCGGCCGAGGGCCGAGCACCGCGTGCCGGCGGTCGGCCAACACGCGGGCCGGCACCAGGCCGACCAGGGGCCCGAGCAGCGTCACCACCAGCGCCAACACCGGCAGCCCGACCGCGAGGTCGCCGCCGTAGCCGACGCCCAACGCCCGCGCACCCGCCCCCAGCGCGTACGCCAGCACACCGCCGGCCACCCCGCAGAGCGCCAGCAGCGGGTTGACCGAGCCCGGCAGTTCGCCCGGCTGCCCGGCCCGGTCGAGCAGGTCACGGGCCCTGGCGAGCAGCGGAACGGGGTCGGGGGCCCCGGTGCCGTAGGCCGGGGCGGGCGGGCCACCGAGTCGGCGCGCGCCGAGGCGGGAGCGCACCTGCGCCCACAGGTGGGCCACCTCGGCGTCAACGCGTTCCTGCTGCTCGCGGGCCGCGACGAGCTCCTCCTCGGCATCGCGGAGTTGCTCGGCGGCCTCGGCGACGGCCCGATCGGCGGCCTCGCACTGCCGCTCGTACCAGGTGTGCGCCTCGGCGCGCTGCTCGGCCACCCGCGCGGTCAGCTCGGCCAACCGCCGCAGCTGGGCCGCGTACGTCTCGCTGGTCACCGGTTCGTTCATCGTGTCGGTCCATACGGGATGATCACCTGTCCGGTGCGGTGGACCGCCCGGTCGAAGAAGAGTCCCCGCCACGGGCGGGGATACCAGTCCGGGCCGCCGGTGCCCGGGTAGAGCGAGGAACCCAGCTCCCCGCCGTGCGCGTCCAGGGCCACCCACGCGCCGATCTGGTCCGTGCGTGCGGCCGGCCCACCCAGGTCGGCGCGCATCCGGGCGACACCCCGCCACCAGGCCAGCACGTGCGTGCGCCGCTCCGGCCCGTCGTGCAGGACCCGGCGCAGCTGCTCCAGACCGGTCCGCCGACCCGCCCGGACGGCCAGCGCGCCCGCCGCCGCGTCGACAGCGAACAGCAGCAGGTAGTGCGGGCTCCCCGGGCCGCCGCTGAGCCCGTCGGCCGTCTCGGCCATCAGCTCGCCGACGGTCTCCTCGTCGTACCAGGCGGCGTCGTCGGCCAGGTCGTCGTACAGGGCGCGGGCCACCGGGTCGGCGTCCGCATCGAGGCAGGCGATGGAGAACCGGGCGGTACCGGGCGGGTGCTGGCGGGCCAGCGACCGGGCCGCCGCGTCCAGTACCGCGCAGGCCTCGTCGACCCGGGTGCCGAGCACCGCGAGGTTGCGGCCCGGGGCGCGCGGCAACCGCAGCGCCGCCGAGCGGGACTGCACGTCGATGATCTCGCCGAGCAGCGCCACCGGGTTACGCGGCCCGCTCC
Organism: Micromonospora inaquosa; assembly: GCF_003857055.1. Taxonomy (GTDB): domain Bacteria; phylum Actinomycetota; class Actinomycetes; order Mycobacteriales; family Micromonosporaceae; genus Micromonospora; species Micromonospora inaquosa. The sequence goes on from NZ_QGSZ01000300.1 coordinate 20,701, forward strand.
CGTCCGGCGGCACGGCCAGCGCCCGGAAGTCCGGGGCGTCGCTCAGGCGGGGGATCGCGTCGCCGTCGAAGAGCCGGGCGGGCGCCGCGTCGGGGGCGCGCATCAGCCACAGCCGGTGCTGCAACCCGCTCCAGGTCTCCCAGTCGCTGGCCGACGGGATGCGGGCGACCTCGTTGCCCTCCACCATGCCCGACTCGGCGTTGACCACAGCGTGCCAACGCGGCAGGGACTGCGCCGCGTCGTTGCGCTCGGCGAGGATGCGCAACGCCTTGGGCAGGGCGATGCGCAGGGTGAACTGGGCGACCAGCGCGGGCCGGCCCCACAGCGCCTCGATGCCCCGCACGTCCTGCGAGGCGAGGACCAGATGGATGCCCTGGGACCGGCCGCGCCGGGCCAGGTCCTCCAGCAGGTCGGCAGCCTCCCGGGCGACCACGTCCCGGCCGGCCAGCAACATCTGGAACTCGTCCACCACCGCCACGATGCGGGGCCAGTGCCCGGTCGGGTCGACCGCCCGCAGCTCGGCCAGCTTGGTCACCTCGTGCTTCTTGGCCGCGTCGGCGCGTCGACGCAACTCCTCGGCGAGGAAGCGCAGCAACGCCAGCCCGAACTCCCGGTCGGTGTTGACGTTGATGCCGACCAGGCGCATGTGCGGCAACCAGCTCGGGTCGCGCCGGCCCTGCGCGAACCGCGCGAAGGAGACCCCCTCCTTGAAATCCAGCAGGTAGAACTCCAGCTCGGCGGGGGAGTAGCGGGCCGCGAGGGCGCCGATCCACGCGAAGATCAGGTTGGTCTTGCCGGTGCCGGACGGCCCGCCGATCAGCGCGTGCGGCGGATAGTCGCCCAGCGTCACCCGCACCGGCCGGCCGTGCGGACCCTCACCGATCGGCGCGGTCAGCCCGTCGGCGGAGTCCTCCCGCCACATCAGCTCCGGCGGGGGCAGCAGGTCGGTGAAGGGGGCCGGCGGCGGGCCCGCGTTCACCCGGGCCGCGACGTCCCGGCAGGTCTCGGTGACCAGCGCCGCCGGTGGCGGTGGATCCAGCCGGACCGGCAGCCCGGCCGAACCGCCGATCCGCGCGCCGGACACCCCGGCCGCCACCCGGGTCACCGTCGGATCCTCCGGCAACACCGCACCGTGCACCACCAGGTGTACGCCGCAGGCCGCGCCCGCCCGCACCACCCGATCCAGTTGCCCGCGCTCGTGCCGGTTCAGCTCCTCCCCACCGAGCAGCACCGCCACCCGCCACGGTTCGGGTCGGCGGCCGGTCGCCGCCGCCAGTTCGCGCAGCGACGCGTACTCGCCGGCGAGGACCGTCTCGTTGATCCGGCGGATCTGCTCCACCAGGTCGTCCAGCAGCGGGCCCAGCCCGCCCGGCCCCACGAAGGTGAGCAGCCCCGCCGTGCCCAGCGGTGCGAACCCGGCCAACCCACCACCGAGCTGGTCCGGGTCGTAACCGATCAGTCGTACCGCCCCGGGGTCGGCGCGGCCGACGGCCCGCAGCAGCAACGCGGCCACCACCGCGTCGCAGCCGGCGCGGTCGTCCCCGGAGAGGTGGACGTGCCC
>NZ_QGSZ01000305.1 GCF_003857055.1 Micromonospora inaquosa
GGGTGTCGGCGGCGCGGGTGTCGGCGGCGCGGGTGTCGGCGGGGTTCACTGGCAGGCCTCGCACGACTCGGGGTTCTCCAGCGAGCAGGCCAGCGCCTCCGCGTCGACGGCGACGGGTGCGACGGGTGCGACGGCGACGGGCGCGACAGCGCTGACGGTGGCCTGCTGGATCCGCGTGGCGGGGCGCGAGCGCAGGTAGTAGGTGGTCTTCAGCCCGGCCTTCCAGGCGTACAGGTACATCGAGGAGAGCTTGCCAATGGTCGGCGCGGCCAGGAACAGGTTCAGCGACTGGGACTGGTCGATGAACGGGGCGCGGGCGGCGGCCAGGTCGATCAGCGCCCGCTGCGGCAGCTCCCACGCGGTGCGGAACAACTCCCGTACGCCGGCCGGCAGCTCGGCGATGTCCTGCACCGACCCCTCGGCCCGCTTGATCGCCGAACGGATCCGCTCGGTCCACAGACCGCGGGCCTTCAGCTCGCGTACCAGAGCGGTGTTGACCTGGAGGAACTCCCCCGACAGGGTTTCGCGCTTGAACAGGTTGGACACCTGCGGCTCGACGCACTCGTAGCACCCGGCGATCGAGGCGATGGTCGCGGTCGGCGCGACCGCCACCAGCAGCGAGTTGCGCAACCCGTACGCCTCGACCCGCTCGCGCAGGGCGGCCCAGCGTGCCGTCTGCGTACCCTCGACACCCCACAGGTCGGGCTGGAGCTGGCCCCGCGCGGCCCGGGTCTGCGGGTACGCCGGATGCGCGCCGAAGTCGCGGGCCAGGTCGGCGGAGGTCTCCAGCGCGGTCAGGTACAGCTCCTCGCTGATCCGGGTGGACAGCTCCCGAGCGGCCGGCGAGTCGAACGGCAGTCGCAGGGCGAAGAAGACGTCCTGCAGCCCCATCAGCCCGAGCCCGACCGGCCTCCAGCGGGGGTTGCTCGCCGCCGCCTGCGCGGTCGGGTAGTAGTTGATGTCGATGACCCGGTCGAGGAAGGTCACCGCGGTCCGCACCGTGGCGCGCAGCCTCTCCCAGTCGATGCCGCCGTCGCCGAGGTGGGCGGCGAGGTTCACCGAGCCGAGGTTGCACACGGCGGTCTCGGCGTCGCTGGACACCTCGACGATCTCGGTGCAGAGGTTGGATAGATGCACCACGTTGCCCGGCTCGGCGGTCTGGTTGCAGAGGCGGTTGGCGGCGTCCTTGAAGGTCATCCACCCGTTGCCGGTCTGGGCGAGGGTGCGCATCATCCTCCCGTACAGTTCCCGCGCCGGGACCTGCCGCACGTAGCGGCCCTGCGCCTCGGCCTGCCGGTACGCGGCGTCGAACCGCTCCCCCCACAGGTCGGGCAGCTCGGGCACCTCGTGCGGGTCGAACAGCGACCACAGCTCGTCGGCCTCGACCCGGCGCATGAACTCGTCCGGGATCCAGTTGGCCAGGTTGAGGTTGTGGGTGCGCCGGGCGTCCTCGCCGGTGTTGTCCCGCAGTTGCAGGAACTCCTCGATGTCCGGGTGCCACGGCTCCAGGTAGACGCAGGCCGCGCCCTTTCGCCGGCCGCCCTGGTTGACCGCGGCGACGCTCGCGTCCAGCGTGCGCAGCCACGGCACGATCCCGTTGGACTGCCCGTTGGTTCCGCGAATCAGCGCTCCCCGGGAGCGGACCCGGGAGTACGCGATGCCGATGCCGCCGGCGAACTTGGACAGGTTGGCGACCTGGGCGTACCGCGCATAGATCGAGTCCAGCTCGTCGAGCGGGGAGTCGACCAGGTAGCAGGAGGACATCTGGGTGTGCCGGGTCCCGGAGTTGAACAACGTCGGTGAGCTGGGCAGGTAGGCCAGGCTGGACATCAGCCGGTAGAAACCGACCGCCTCGTCCGCCGTACGGGACAGGCCGCAGGCCACCCGCAGCAGCCAGTACTGCGGGGTCTCCAGCACCAGTCGGCTGGTGGGGTGGCGCAGCAGGTAGCGGTCGTACACCGTGCGCAGGCCGAAGTACTCGAACCGGCGGTCGCCGTCCGGGTCGACGGCGGCGTCGAGCGTCGTGGCGTGTGCGGCGACGAACGCGGCGGTGTCGTCACCGATCAGGCCCTCGGCGTGGCCGACCCGGATCGCCGCGCTGAACGAGGTGACGCCCTGCCGGCGCACCTCCTTGTCGACGTAACCGGCCAGCAGCCGGGCGGCGAGGCGTGAGTACTGCGGCTCCTCACCGATCATCTCGGCCGCGGTCTGGATGGAGAGCCGGTCCAGTTCGGCAGTCGTCGCGCCGTCGTAGAGGCCGCTGATGGTGCGGGTGGCCACCCGCATCGGGTCGACGTCGGTCAGGTCGTCGGCCCACCGCTCGACCGCCCGGACGATTCTGTTCACGTCCACGGGTTCGGTGCCGCCGTCGCGCTTGCGGACCTGCATCGGCGTGCGCCGCACTGTCGCGTCGCCGCTGGCCGGGACTACCTCGGTGACTGTCACCACTCGCTCCTCGGAGTTCGAGACCTGGTGGCCCGGACGCGAGGAGACAGACACCGACGGACGCCACGCCAGCCCGGCGTGGGTCAGGTGGCGTCAGCCGTCCCACGCGGCCTCGGACCGCCGCCCACCCGGGTGCGGGTACGCGGCGCGCTGGCAGGTCTTCGGACTCGCGGGCACGACCGGGTTCACCGGTCTCCTACTGGCCGTCGCTTCCCAGGCCGATTCGTGGCCCAGTGCTGATGACGGCGGTCGTTCCCACTCACCGCTGCGGGACAGTCCCGGATTCGCACCGGGTTCCCTGTTGCCTCGACCGCGTCGGATGAGCGGTCGAACCAGCTGCGCTCGACACCATATATAGGGACACAGTCGTTGTCACACCCCACATGTCGGTCTCGGGCGTGTCGGCGGTCGGCTCGGTGACCACCGTCACCACCGGGGTCGACCAACGCCCCGCCACCATGCCCTCGGGGCGGGACCGAGCCTCCAGTCCCGCCGGTCGGTCGCCTCCACCCACGTGCCCGGTGGGCGGCAACGTGGAGGCAGCGGACGGCAAACATCATATGTCTGCGGGTCCATGGTGATCGACAACGTTGACGTGCCGGAGGAGCCGTCCGTATACTCCCAGTGATCATCTGATCTTTAGCCTAGCCGGGCGAGGAACGCATGCCGCAGATCACTGCCGTCACCGTCGAAGACGTCCGCTTCCCCACCTCCCTGACCGCTGACGGGTCAGACGCCATGAACAAGGACGGCGACTACTCGGCGGCCTACGTCGTCCTGCACACCGACGGCGTCGACGGCGCGGGCGCGCCGCTCGCGGGGCACGGCCTGACCTTCACCATCGGTCGAGGCAACGACATCGTCGCGGCGGCGGCGGTCCACCAGGCCCAGCTCCTCGTGGGCCTGGACGTGGCGACGATGGCAGCGGACATGGGCGCGGTCTACCGCCTCCTGACCTCCGACTCACAGCTGCGGTGGCTCGGTCCGGAAAAGGGCGTCGTCCACCTGTCGCTGGCGGCCGTGTTGAACGCGTCGTGGGACCTGGCCGCCCGGGTCGCCGACAAGCCGCTGTGGCGGCTGCTCGTCGACATGTCCCCCGAGCAGCTCGTCGACATCGCGGACCTGCGTTACCTGTCCGACGCGCTGACCCGGGACGAGGCACTGGCCATCCTGCGGGCCAAGGAGGGCACCAAGGCCGTCCGCCTCGCCGAGCTCGATCGGACCGGCTACCCCGCCTACACCACCTCGGCGGGCTGGCTCGGCTACGGCGACGACAAGCTGCGCCGGCTGTGCCAGGAGGCGGTGGACACCGGCTACGGCTACGTCAAGCTCAAGGTTGGCGCCAACCTCGATGACGACATCCGCCGCTGCGCCATCGCGCGGGAGATCCTCGGGCCGGACCGCAACCTGATGATCGACGCCAACCAGGTGTGGGACGTCGGCCAGGCCATCGAGTGGGTCAAGGCCCTCGCCCAGTTCAAGCCGCTCTGGATCGAGGAGCCGACCAGCCCCGACGACATCCTGGGCCACGCCGCCATCCGCCGTGCCGTCGCTCCGATCGGCGTCGCCACCGGCGAGCACTGCCACAACCGGGTGATGTTCAAGCAGCTGTTCCAAGCCGAGGCCATCGACTTCTGCCAGCTGGACACCGGCAGGTTGGCCAGCATCAACGAGATCGTCGCCGTGTTGCTGCTCGCCGCGAAGTTCGACATCCCGGTGTGCCCACACGCCGGCGGCGTCGGGCTGTGCGAGATGGTCCAACATGTGTCGGTGCTCGACTACGTCGCGATCTCCGGGGACCTCACCAACCGGGTCACCGAGTTCGTCGACCACCTGCACGAGCACTTCACCGACCCGTGCGTCATCCGCGACACCGGCTCGGGAAGCGGTTACGTCCTGCCCAGCCAGCCCGGTTACTCCACCCGGATGCGTCCCGAGTCGGTCACGCTCTACCGGTTTCCCGACGGCCACTACTGGGCCGCGACGGACCCGACTACCGTGTCATCTCCGGAGGCGTACGTGATCGCGGGTGGGAAGGCCACCCCCGTCGGCCGCTAGGGGAATCATGTCTCGCACTGACGAAGTGGTCAACGGCATCAAACGGATGATCCTCGAAGGGCAGTTCAGGCCCGGAGACCGATTGCCGATCGAGAAGGACCTCGCGGAGTCGCTCGGCGTCTCGCGGGGCTCGCTGCGCGAGGGGATGTCGGCCCTGTCGATCCTCGGCATCGTCAACATCCGCCAGGGCGACGGCACCTACGTCACCAACCTCGACGCGCCACAACTGCTGGCCCCGATGGGTTTCGTGGTGGACTTCCAGGGTCAGGGCGACCCACGGCACATCCACACCGTTCGGCGGCTGCTGGAGTGCGAGGCCGCCCGGCTGGCGGCGACCAGGATCACTGACGAGGCCCTGGCCCAGGCGGGTGACCTGCTCGCCGAGGCGGCCCGGATGGTCGGCCAGTCGCCGCAGGACCACGAGCGGATCATGGAGATCGACATAGCGTTTCACCGGATCATCGCGGTGCACGCCGAGAATCCGGTGCTCGTCGGCCTGATCGAAGCCTTCGCCGGGCGCACCATCCGCGGCCGGCTCTGGCGGAGCCTGCACGAGGAGGGCGCGGACCTGCGTACCCATGACGAACATGTGGCGATTCTGAAGGCCCTCGTGGCGCGCGACCCGGAGCGGGCCCGCACCCGGATGGCCAACCACCTGATCGGTGTGGAGGAGTCGTTGCAGGGGTTACCCGACGAGGCCGACGCGAGCGTCGAGACGGCCCGGCCGTGACCGGCGATCCTCACGGCTGCACGTCGAGCAGCCCCTCGTCGTACAGAGCCACCCAGAGCTGATCCGGGACGTCGACGTCGGATCGGCGAAGGGTCTCGGTCACCTGGGCCTCGTCCCGCATGCCGACCACCGTCGAGACCACGGCCGGGTGACGCCGGACGAACGCCAACGCCGCCTGGGGCAACGTGACCCCGTACGTCTGGCAGACCCGCGCCACCCGGCGGGCGTGGTCGATCACCTCTGCCGGCGCCTGCTGGTAGTCGTAGACGGCATCGGTCGGCGGCATGTCCCGGGCCAGCAGCCCGGAGTTGTAGACCCCGGCGACCACCACACCGACGTGGCGGGCCTGCGCGACGGGCAGCAGGTCGGTCAACGCGCCCTGCTCCAGCAGGGTGTACCGGCCGGCGCACATCACCACGTCCACGTCGGTCTCCGCCACGAAGCGGGCCAGCATCGCGGACTGGTTCATGCCGGCCCCGACCGCACCGATCACGCCCTGATCCCGCAGCTCCACCAACGCCGGGACCGCCTCCCGCGCGGCCTGCTCCCAATGCTCGTCCGGATCATGTAGATACACCACGTCGATCCGGTCCAGGCCGGTGCGCCGAAGGCTCGCCTCCAACGAACGACGCACACCGTCCCGGCTGAAGTCCCAGACCCGGCGATGATCGGCGGGAACGTCGAAGCCCTCCGGATCCCGCCGGTGAGCCGTCGTCGGCGACGGGACAAGCAGCCGGCCGACCTTCGTCGACACCACGTACTCGCCGCGCGGGCGGGAGCGGAGGGCGGCACCCAGCCGCCGTTCGGACAGGCCCAGCCCGTAGTGCGGTGCGGTGTCGAAGTATCGGATGCCGCCGGCCCACGCGGTGTCCACCGCCGCGGCGAACTGCTCATCCGACGTCGCCCGGTAGAGATTGCCGCCCTGCGCGGCACCGAATCCCAACGGGCTCAGCCGCAGTCGCAGCCGCGACTCAACGGTGTTCAAGCTCGCCGGTACCGCCGTCACCGCTCGTCCCGATCCACGCTGGTGCTGCCGGTCATCGCCGCGACCAGGTCGTCGGTGGTGACCTCGTCGGCGCGTAGTTGGGCGGCTCGACGGCCGAGGCGCAGCACCTCGACCCGGTCGGCGATGTCGAGCACCTGCGGCATGTTGTGGCTCACCAACACCACCGACATGCCGGCGTCGCGGGCACGCCGAACGACGTCGAGCACCCGCCCGGTCTGCACCACGCCCAGCGCCGCCGTGGGCTCGTCGAGGATGACCACGTTGGTCGCCCAGATGATGGCGCGGGCGACCGCCACGCACTGGCGCTGCCCACCCGAGAGCATCGCGATCGGGGTGGTGACCCGAGGGATCCGTACGCCCAACTCGTCGAGGGCGGCGGCGGCGCCCTGCCGCATGGCGCGCTTGTCCAACAACCCGAGCCGACCGAGTGGTCCGGAGCGCAGGATCTCCCGGCCGAGATACAGGTTGGCGGCCACGCTGAGGTCGTCGGCGACGGCGAGATCCTGGTAGACGGTCTCCACCCCCGCCCGTCGGGCGTCGACCGGGGAGGAGAACTGGACCGGACGGCCGCCGATTCGGATCTCGCCCTCGTCCGGCGGGTGCACACCGGACAGGGTCTTGATCAAGGTGCTCTTTCCGGCACCGTTGTCACCGATCAAAGCGACGACCTCACCCCGTCGTACCGTGAAGTCCGCACCACGCAACGCCTCGACGTGCCCGAACCGCTTGACGATGCCGCGGGCCTCAAGGACCGGCGGTTCATCGTCGACGGGTTGCTGATCGTTGTCGGCGATGGCCGTTGGGATGCCGCCCATCACTGCACCGGCGGGTTGGCGCAGCTGGGTTCGAGCACCGCCTTGATCTCCGCCGAGTCGATGTTCTCCTTGGTGACGAACGTGACGCCGGTGTCGGCCGATGCCAGCGGCGCCTTGTCCCGAAGGTGCTTGACCATCTTGTCGACGCCGAAGTAGCCCATCTTGAACGGGTTCTGCACGACCAGCGCCGAGATCTGGCCGTTGCGCACCCCGGCGATCTCGTCCGGGGCCGCGTCCCAGCCGATGATGACCACCTTGCCGGACTTGCCGGCGGCCTGGATGGCCTGGGCGGCTCCGAGCACGCTCGGCTCGTTGGCCGCGAAGACGCCGGCCAGCTTGGGGTTGGCGGTGAGGATGTTCTCGGTGACCCGTCGGGCCTCGTTGACGTCACTGCGGCTCGGTTGCTGGCCGACCAACTTCAGGTTGGGGTACTGGGCGAGGCCGGCCTTGAAGCCGTCGACCCGCTCGGTGTTGGTCTGCGATCCGGGCTGGAACTCGACGAGCGCCACCTCGTGGTCGCCGGGGCCGAGTTCGGTGGCGAGGAGCTTCGCCGCCTCGGTTGCCGACGCACGGTTGTCGGTGGCGAAGAGGGGCACCGACGACGGCTGCGGGCTGGTGCCAGAGTCGATCATGGCGACCGGGATGTTCGCGCCGAGCGCCTGGTCGGTCGCTGGCGCCAGCGCGCTGGAGTCGGTCGCCGCGTAGACGATGCCGTCGACCTTCTTGGTGACGAAGTTCTGGATCAGGTTGACCTGGCCCTCGACGTCGGTCTCGGTGGTCACCCCGTCCCACTGGACGGTGACGTCCCCGGCGCGCTGCGCGGCGCACTCCGCGCCGGCCTTGACCGTGTTCCAGTAGTCGGCCCCGACCGCCTTGGGTACGACGGCGAGCTTCAACGGACCGCTCGCGTCCTTGGTCGCGCCGTCGCCGCCGTCTCGGACCTCGACCCCGCCGCAGGCGCTGAGCAGTGCGGTCGCCGCGACCGCGGCCAGGATCGCCTGCGCGCGCAGGAGTGGTCCTCGCGTCCGCCGGCTGGTGGTGGTGTGTGCCATGGTGTGTGTCCTTCCTCGTTCGGACTCTCGGAATGGCATGTCAACCCCGTGATTCCAGCCGCCGGCGGCGGTACTGGTCGAAGTAGACGGCGGCCCAGATGATCAGGCCGACGATCACCTGCTGGTAGTGGATGCTGATGTCGAGCAGGACGGCGCCGTTGCGTACCAGGGCGATCAGGAACGCGCCGATGATGGTGCCGACGATCCGGCCCTGCCCGCCGAACAGGCTGGCTCCGCCGATGACCGCGGCGGCGATGACGTCGAGCTCCAGCGAGATGCCGTAGTTGGGCTGGCCGGAGTTGACCCGGGACGCGGCGATCATGCCGCCCAGCCCGACCAGCACACCGGCCAGCACGTACACCCCGGTCAGGTGCCGCCCCACCCGGATGCCGGAGCGGCGGGCCGCCTCCAGGTTGGAGCCCATCGCGTAGGTGTACTGACCGAAGCGGGTCTGGGAGAGCAGGAAGGCGACCCCGACGGCGACCAGGATGGTGATCACCACGGCGAACGGAATGCCGAGGATCTCCCCGTTGCCGAGCAGTTGAAAGGATCGGGGCAGGCCGTAGACGCCGACCGCTCCGGTGATGATGAAGACGAGGCCGCGGCCCACGGACATCGTCCCCAGCGTCGCGATGAACGGCGGGATCCGGGCAACCGTCACCAGCAGCCCGTTCAACAACCCGGCCAGCGCGCCGACGCCGATCGCGACCGCCGTGGCCGCCCAGATCGAGAAGCCGAGGTCGCGCACCACCATCGCGCCCACCACGCCTGCGAGCGCGGCGACCGACCCCACGGACAGGTCGATGCCCTTCGTGATGATGACCATCGTCTGGGCGGTGGCGATGATGGCGATCACCGCCGTCTGCGCCCCGATGTTGAAGAGGTTGTCCGCAGTCAGGAAGTAGGGACTCGCGAAGGTCAAGGCGATGAACAGGACGACCAGGGCGGTCGCGGCGGTGAACTCGGAGACGGCGTGGGAGATCCGTTCCCGGAACCAGTCGCTGAGCTCGCCGCGCTGCGTGCCGACGGTTGCCTCGACGCTACTCATCGTCGGACCTGACCTTCCCCATGCGTGGTGCCGGCACCCGACGGGGACCCGCCGACGAGCCGAACGCCTGTGAGCGACCGACCCACTCAGCTGTCAGTGCGGTCAGGTGCCCGCACAACCGCAGAGATAGGTCGGATGTTTCCCACGATCAGGCGTTACCTTGCCACGCATTCATGTATGTTGCCAAGGTCTTGCCGGCATGTTTTGCCATCGTTACCTGCACCACCGGAGACATAGGTCTGACCAACCGACACCGACCGCCGCCACTAGCATGTTATCGATAACATGCTATGTCCCCAGTTCGGAACCCGCTGGCGCCTCAGGAAAGGACCAGCCGGTACGCGCGCGCGGCCGTCTGCCGCCAGATCGCCGCCCGCTCGTCGTCGGACAGCGAGGCCAACAGGTCTGCGAGGACAGTGACCCAGCGGGAGTACGAGGTGACGAGCAGGCACACCGGCCAGTCCGAGCCGAACATCAGCCGCTCCGGCCCGAACACGTCGAGGGCGTGCTCGACAGCGGGCCGTAGGTCCGCTGCCGTCCAGGACGCACCCTCCACCTCGGTCACCAGGCCGGAGAGCTTCGCCGTCGTGTTGGGCTCGGCCGCGAGCGCCCGTAGGTCGCGGCGCCAGTCACCGAGATCGGATCGCCCGAGCGAGGGCTTGCCGAGGTGGTCGAGGACGAACCGCACCTGCGGCAGGTCACGGACGAGCCGGGTGGCCGCCGGCAGCTGGTGCGGACGCACCAGGAGGTCGAAGGCGAGACCGGCGGCGCCGACCGCGACGACGCCCCGCCGCACGTCGGGACGGTCGAGATAGGTCGGGTCGGGCTCGGACTGGACAAGGTGGCGGATCCCGACCAGCCGTTCGCCGCCCCGCGCCTTCCGTAGTCGGTCGAGGCGACGACCGACATCGGCGGCGGTGAGGTCGACCCAACCGACGACCCCGGCGACGAGGGGGTCGTCGGCCGCGATGCCGAGCAGCTCGGGCGTCTCCGACCGGACGGCGACGGACTGCACGACCACGGTCTGGGTCACCCCGGCGGCCCGGGTCACCGGGGCGAGTCCGACCGGCGTGAAGTCGTGGTCGATCGCCGCCATGGTGTGCGGATCGATCCAGGGCTGCGGGTGCCGCGCCCGAACCCAGAGGTGATGATGCGCGTCGACGATGCCGGGTCGCCGCGCGGCGTCGCCGGCCGTCACCGGACCCGCCCCGACGCGTTCACGTTCACCCGACACCCCGCCCAGCCACTGATCGAACCCCTCCGGGTCGACCCGGAGCCACACAGCCGATCTGGCAGATTGACCATGTTAGCGGTAACAGACTGTTGATGAGTCCCGGAACGCGCGCCGCTGCCGCCTTCTGGCTGCGTCACCTTTTGGTCTGACGAATCCCCGACTCATCGCACCTGGCACGGACGACGGGTTTACCTCATCCCGACGGCGCGGGCCGTGCCCACCAGAGTGGACACGGCCCGCGCGGTTTGGGCGACTGTCAGCCGGCTGTTCAGTGGTGCCGGCGGGGCAGGTGCAACTCGACCGGCTCGGCCGGAAGGTCGTCGACACCCGCGGCGACGGCCTGTTCGTGGCGCCGACGCGCCGCGGGTAGGGCGAGTGCCGCGAAGACGGCCAGCACGGCAACGCCCGCACACACCCAGAAGCCGGCGGTGAACGCCGCGTCGGTGGGCAGCCCCGCAGCGGTGCTGTTCGACGTGATGACGGCCGCGACGACCGCCGCGCCGATGCTGCTGCCGATGGTGCGCGCGATGGTGTTGACGCCGCTCGCCTCGCCGGTCTGCCCGGCCGGGACGCTCTCGATGATGGCGTTGGACATCGCCGCGAACGCCAGGCCGATACCGGCGCCGGTGAGCACCCCGGAGAGCAGCACCTGCCAGGTCGCGCCGTGAGCGAGTGCCGGCAGCGCGAATGCGACGACGACCGCGACCGTGCCGAGGAACATCGGAACCTTGGGGCCGAAGCGCCGGTCCAGCAGGCCCGCGAGGGGACCGAAGACCACCATCATCAGGACGGTGGGCAGCAGGAAGAGGCCCGCCTGGGACACCGTCTTGCCGAATCCGTACCCGGTGGCGGCGGGAAGTTGGAGCAGGGTCGGTATGAGCACGAACGTCCCGAACATCGCGAAGCCGAGGATCAGGGCGACGAGGTCGGTGGCCCAGACGCCGCGAATCCGCATCAGGCGCATGTCGATGAGCGGCTCGCGTACCCGAAGCTCGACCCGGACGAACACGATCATCGCGACCACACCGAGCACGAACAGGCCGATGGTCTTCGGCTCGGTCCAGCCCCAGCCCTGCCCCTTGCTCACGGCCAGCAGCAGCGAGACCAGCGACACCGACAGGATGGCCGCGCCGAGCATGTCGAGCCGACCGGGCGTGCGCACCCGCGACTCGGGCATCCCGAAGATGGCTCCGAGCAGCGCGATGACGACGAGGACCAGCGGCAGCCAGAACAGCCAGTGCCACGACAGGTGCTCCACGATCGGGCCCGCGGCCACGATGCCGACGCCGGCGCCGACACCGAAGATCGCCGACAGCAGGCCGACGGTGACGCCGACCTTCTCCCGAGGCAGTTGGTCGCGGACGATGCCGATCGACAGCGGCAGAATCGCCCCGGCGGCTCCCTGCAGTGCCCGCGCGACGATCAGCACGGTCAGGTTGGGAGCCAGGGCGGCGAGCAGGGTGCCCGCGGCGAGGGCCACGAGGACGCCGATCAGGACCCGACGTTTGCCGACCATGTCACCGAGGCGGCCGAGAATCGGCGTCAGCACGGAGGCTGCCAACAGGTACGCGGTGAGCACCCAGCTGATCTCGCCGGTCGAGGCGTCCAGGTCCCTTCCGATGGTGGACAGCGCGGGCGCCACCAGCGACTGCAGCACCGCGAACGCCAGGCCGCCCAGCGACAGGTACAGCACCAGAAGGGCGCTGTTGGCGCGTGGGGCGGCGCCGGACGCGGAGCCGAGGCGGGTCGACTCCTCGATGGTGTGGGTCATGGAATCCCCGAACTAGATGTAAACGTTTGCTGACTTAGTCAGTATGCGCAGCCCGGGACCCATGTCAACAGTCGTTTACGTCACCCTCGAGCCGCACCGGACGTTGCGGTCGACGGGAAAGTCAACATATGTTTACTTGTTACATACCGACGCCGAACCAGAGCGACAGAGAGGACGCGTCGTGACAGCAGAACCGCCTGTCCCCGCGACCAGCAGCACCGCCGACGAACCGGCCCAGCGTCGGCGGCGGGACGCGGCCGAGACACGACAGCTGCTGCTCGACGCCGCCCGCCAGCGCTTCGCCCGGGACGGCTACGCGGCCACCACCGTCCGGGACATCGCCGACGACGCGGGCGTCAACGTGGCGCTCATCAGCCGCTACTTCACGTCCAAGGAAGGCCTGTTCGAGGCGTGCCTGCGGGCCGCCGGCGACGAGCTGCGCCGAACCACCGGTCAGACGCCCGCCGACCGGGTGCCCGAGGCCATCGCCCGACACATCGCCGACCTCGGCGCGACGGGTCTGTCGAGCCAGCTCGCACTGCTGTTGCGGTCATCCGGGGACGCGGGGGCCGACGAGATCCGGCGCGGCGTCCTGGTCCGTTCCAGCGAACAACTGGCGGCGGCTCGCGGGTGGCGTCCCGGCGAACCGGGCAGCGAACAGATCCTCCTCCGCGCCCAGCTGGCCCTCGCCGCCGGCATCGGGGTCGCGGTGCTGCGGTCGTCGATCCGGCTGGAACCGCTCAGTTCCGCCACCGAACAGGACCTGGTCGGGCCGCTGCGCGACCTGGTCGACGCACTGCTGCCACCGCGCTGAGCCCGACTGGGCGCTCGGCTCTGCCTCAGCCCACGCGGGTGTGTACCAGTGCCGCGGCGCGACCCAGGACGGACTTCTCGACGGCGGACAGCGCGGGATCGACCCGGCGCAGACCCACCGCACGCCGTAGTTGGCTGGCCCGGGGCGGCTCGGCGCATCGCTGAAAGGCATCGAGGCCCTCCCGAGCAAGATCGGCGAGGTGCGGGTCCGGACTGACCGCCACCTCGGCGAGGATGAGAGCGGTCATGGCCACGTCCAGGTCGGCCGGCCCCTCGGTCGCGTTGCGCCAATCGATTACCACCGGCCCGCGCGAGGTCACCATGACGTTCTGTGGGTGCAGGTCGAGGTGCAGGACGCGGTCCGCCGGGTCGGGGCTGACCCGAGCCGGCACTGTGTGGAGGCGGTCGTGCAGGCCCACGAGCAGGTCGGCGGCCGCGCCGATGCCGGTACGCCCGGTGAGCATCGACGCCAGGAGAGTCTCGCCGTCGAGGCGTTCGAGCACCAGGTCGGGCCCTTGGGCGTCGTACACCACGGGCACCGGGTAGCCGGCCGCCGCGACGTACGCCATCAACGCCGCCTCGGGCGCGCTGTCCCCGCCCTGGCGGTAGCGGCGCAGCACCCGCGACTCGTCGAGCACGTAGACGTCGGCGTCGCGCCCCGAGGCGAGCAGCGCGTGATCGGCCATGGCAGACGACGCTAACAGTGGGTTGCGCGACAGGCGCGTGGGGCGAGCCGTGAACACGGCCCGCCCCACGCGGTTGTACTGTCCCCGGATCGGTGCTAGCCGGTGACGGTGAACGGTCGGGACACCTTCGTCGCCGACGTGGCGCCGTTCAGCGTGACGCTGGTCGCGCCCGCCTTCGCCGCACCCGGAACGCTGACCGTCGCGCCAGAGATGACGCCGTCACCGTTGGCCCGCACGGTGCTGACCGCGAGCCCGTTACCGAAGGTGATCGTGACCGCCTCGTTCGGAACGAACCCGGAACCGTCGACCATGATCGACGTGCCGCGCGGCCCGGAGGTGGTCAGTAGCGCCACCCGTGGCCGGTAGGTCCGCGCCGGCGCCTGCTCGGTCACCTGAACGGTGGCCGTGGCCGGCGTACGCGAGGACGCGCCCGTCGCGGTGACGGCGTACCGGCCGGGCTGTGCGTCACCGGAGGTCGGCACCGAGGCGCGAACCGTTCCGGTCGCGGAGGCCGCGACCTTCGTGGTCCGGCCCGGGTCGGTGCCGACGCTGACGGTCACCTGCTCGCCGGCGGCGAAGCCGCTGCCGTCGACGGTGATCGCGCCACCGGTGCTGACGGTGCCGGACGCGGACAACGCGATCGCCGGCTGCGATCCGCCCCGGGCCACTGTCACAGTGAAGGACTCGGCGCTGCTCGACAACGTGTCCCACGCGGTGACCCGCACCGTGTAGGTGCCCTCCCGTGCGTAGGTGTGCTGACCGGTCATGGCACCGGACGCGCTGATCGTCACGTCGTCCGGAGCCGTGCCGTCACCCCACTGGACGCGGGCCCGGTAGCCCGTCGTACCGGGAACGCCGCCGGTCACCGAACCGAGGTTCGCCGCGAGGGCCTGCCCGGCGGTGGCGGTCTGGTTCTTGCCGGCGACGGTCGCCAGCGCCGGGGCGGGCGTGCCGTCGTTGGCCACGGCGAACACGTGGATCCGACCCGCCGAGCGAGGATCGCCGGTCTGCGTCGGCAGGGTCACCGACACCAGCGTCTTGCCCGCCGGAATCTGGTACGGCGCGGTGGCGAACAGGAACGGCTGGGCGCCGTCCCGGCTCATGCCCTGCAGGCGGTACGCCGTCCGGGCGACGATGACGTTGCCGTAGGACGGGGTGCCGTTGGCGTTGCCGCCCAGCGTCCAGTCGCTGAACTGGATCGGAATGCTGGCCGTGCTGCCGTCGCTGAACGTCGCCGTCCCGGTGGTGCTCTGGTTGCCCTGCGTTCCGGAGCCGATGAACGAGATGCTCTTCGCGTCCTCCGGAAGGTCGAGAACGACGGTCGCCCCGTTACCGGTGGCGTTGTCCGGCAGCCCGGCCGGGATCACCGGCAGGGTGTACCGCAGCGCGGTTCCGGGAACCTGCTGCGGCTGACCCTGGGTCGTACCGCCCGCCGCCAGGGCGGCCCGCGAGTACGCCCACGACTTGGCGTCACAGTCTGCCGCGAGGACCCCTTCGTCACCGATGCAGACGTTGTCGAACGCGGCGGTGATACCGGAGGACGGGGCGTACGCCACCTCGACGCCGACCGTCGCGGCGCTCTGGCTCTCGCCGTCGGTCACCGTGACGTTCGCCTGGTGGTAGCCCGGCGTGGCGTAGGTGTGCGACCCACCGATGCGGTAGACGGCCCGCGAGCTCAACGTCACGGTGCCCGCGGTGACCGGCGTGCCGTCACCCCAGTCGATCGTGGCCTGGTAGCCACTGGCGTCGCCGCCGGTGACGGTGCCCAGCGGCATCGAGACGGGTACGCCGGCGCTCGCGCGCACACTCTCCGCGGCGGTGACAGTGATGTCGCCGCCCCCGAGGTCGAGGTCACCCCCGGCGAGCAGTTCCACCTCGGCGAGGTTGGTCTGCGCGGCACCGACGGTCTTCGTCACGGCGAGGCGGAACTGCGCGAACCGTCCCGGCTTGTCGATCGAGTACGGGCGGGTCTGGTTGCGCCACGGGAACACCTGGTCGTTGCGGGCATCCACAGTGGTCCAGGTGAGGCCGTCGTTGGAGCCCTGGAGGCGCCAGTCCGCAGGATCGCCCGCAGCGGCGCCGGACGTGACGGTGTAGTACTTCGGCTTCTGCTTGCCACCACGGAAGGCCCAGGTGATCTGCGGGGTCGCCGAGGTGAAGGTCAGCTGCGAGGTGGACGAGTCGTCGAAGAGCTTCGACGCGTCCTGACCGCCGGTGGCGGTAGCGGTGCCGAGACCGGGGCCGGTGACGTCCTGCAACGGCTTCGGCGCCTCGTTGCCCTTGGTCAGCGACGGCGGCGCGTCGTTCTTGCCGCTGCCCCACGACGACGGCTTCGGGCCCATCTGGAAGTCGATGGTGCCGCCCTTGGCGAACGCGGAAACGTCCAGGGAGAGGCCGCGCTGCTTCTTGCCGTTGACCTTGACGTCCTGCACGTAGACGTTCGCGACGCTGTTGTTCGGCGCGTTGACGACGATGTCGCCGGTGCTGCGGTGCACGGTCATCTTGGTGAACTGCGGAGAGCCGATGGTCCACTCGGACGACCCGGCCTGCAGCGGGTAGATGCCCAGCGAGCTGAGGACGTACCACGACGACATCTCGCCGTTGTCCTCGTCGCCCAGGTAGCCCTGGCCGATCTCGCTGCCGACGTAGAGGCGCCGCAGGATCTCCCGGACCGCCGCCTGGGTCTTCGCCGGCGCGCCGGCGAAGTTGTACATGTACGGGATGTGGTGCGACGGCTGGTTGCTCATGCCGAGCTGACCCATCCGCACCGCGCGGGCTTCGACCATCTCGTGGATGACGCCGCCGTAGCCGCCGGGGCGGTCGGCGTTCTCCGGGGTGGAGAAGTAGGTGTCGAGCTTGTCCCGCAACGCCTTCTGCCCACCGACCAGGTTGGCCAGGCCCTGACCGTCCTGCTGGGCGGTGAAGGCGAAGTTCCACCCGTTCGTCTCGGTGTAGACGCCACCCCAGTCCAGCGGGTCGTCGGCACGGAAGGTGCCAGCGGCGTCGCGGCCCTGGAAGAGCTTCGTCTTCGAGTCGAACAGGTGGACGTAGTTGCGGGCACGCTCCAGGAAGTAGCGCGACTCCTCCTTGAGCCGGGCGCGCTCCGACTTCGGCGTGGCCGGGTCCTTGGCGAGGGCCGCACCCATGTTGCCGATGCCGTAGTCGTTGATGTAGCCCTCCAACGCCCACGACACCGACTCCGACGTGGAGGTCGGCGTGTAGCCGAGGAACAGGGAGCTCTCGATGCCCTTGCGGCCGACCTCGCTGCGCCCGGACGCGACTGTCGCGTCCTTGACGGCGGCGTTGTACGCCGCGAGCGGGTCGGGCAGCTTGACGCCGGAGAGGTACGCCTGGGCCAGAGCCACGTTGGCGCTGGTGCCGGTCATCAGGTCGGAGTAGCCGGGCGACGACCAGCGGGCGATCCAGCCGCCGTCGCGGTAGTGCTGGACGAAGCCGTCGGAGATCTTGGCGGCGATGTCCGGGTAGAGCAGCGCGTAGGCGGGCCACACGGTGCGGTAGGTGTCCCAGAAGCCGTTGTTGACGTAGATCTGCCCGTCGACGATCTTCGCACCGGTCGTGGTGGGGGTCGACGCGCCGGTCGGGGCCGAGACCGGGCTCGCGTACTGCCAGCGCGGCGCGGCGGCGGTGCCGGTGTTCTCCGACTGCGAGTTCGGGTAGAGGTTCAGCCGGTACAGGTTCGAGTACATCGAGACCAGCTGCGCCTCGGTGGCGCCCCGCACCTCGACCCGGCCGAGCCGGTCCTTCCACGCGGCGGTGGCGGCGGCGTGGATCTGGTCGAAGCTCTTGCCGGTGGCCTCCAGGTCGAGGTTCTTGCGCGCCTGGTCGACGGAGAGGAACGACGTCGCGAGACGCATCGTCACCTCCCGGCTCTTGGTGACGTCGAAGGTGGCGGACGTCGCGGCGCTCGCCGTCGGCGCCCGGTCGAACGCGCCGGACACGAACATCCGCGTCTGACCGGCCGACAGGCCGCTCGCGTTGTCGACCCAGCCGGTGAACGTGCCGTCCGCGCCGATGGTGAAGGTGCCGTTGTGGAAGACGAGGCTTCCGGTCGCCTGCCCGGCGGGGAAGGTGAACCGCATGATGCCGGCGTGGTCGGTGGGCGACATCTCGGCGATCAGGCCGTTCTGCAGCTTCACCCGGTAGAGGTCCGGCTGCGCCGTCTCGTCGTCGTGGCTGAAGGCGAGCGCGCGGCTCGCGGGATCACCGTTGAGTGACCCGTCGCCGACGACCGGCATGACCGACATCTGGTTGCGGTCACCCATCCACGGGCTCGGCTCGTGGGAGATCGCGAGACCCTGGAGCATCGGCAGGTTGTCCGCGTTGTTGATCCGGTGGTACTCGTACTCCCAGGAGTCGGAGTCCGCGTCGGTCACCGGGGTGAAGAAGTTGAAGCCGTTCGGCACTGCGCTGATCGGCAGGTTGTTGCCGCGCGAGAAACCGGCCGTCGAGTTGGTGCCGCGGCGGGTGTCGACGTAGTTGGTCAGCTTCGAGCCGTCGATCGGCGTCGGGGACCCTTCCACCTCGACATCGTCGAGCCAGCCCTGGAAGCGGAGCTCCCCGGTGGCCTTGGGGTTGTCGTACGCGAGCAGGATGCGGTCGATCGTCTTGCCGCGCGCGATGGTGCCGAGGTCGGCCTGCACCAGGTTCCACTGGTCGGCGAAGAGTGCCTTCGAGGCAGCCTGACCGGGGCCGGTGAGCAGGTTGCCGTGCTGGTCGACGGGTGAGCGCCCACTCAGGTAGCTGCCGTCGGTGAAGTGCAGGTCGAGCGCGGCGTAGGTGGACGGGTACTGGCCGTCCCCATCGGTGAACTCAGGGAAGATCTTGTACGACAGTCGGGTCTTCGGCCCGACCGGGATATTGACGTCGAAGAGCTTGTTGGTCCCGTACGAGCGGCCACTGGCCAGGGCGCCGCCGGCGTACCGTAGCGCGGCCAGCCCGGTGAAACCGGCGTCCGGCTTCGTGGTGTACCCGCCGTACGGTCCGGCGGTAACCACGCTGACCATGGTCGTGGTCGGCGGGCGGACATCCGAGCCGTCGCTGATGTTCCAGTCGCCGAGCTGCACGATCGTGTCACCGGAGTTGGCGGTGACGTTCAGCCGGTAGAAGCCGTAGGCGGTGGTGTTGGTGAAGCTGTACTTGTTCGTCGCGAAGCGCCCGCTGAACTTCTCGCCGGTGCGCTTGTCCAGATCGGTCCAGGTGCTGCCGTCGTTCGACCCCTGGATGACGAAGTCCTTGGGGTCTCGCCCCGGCGCGTCGTTGGCGGCGGTCAGCGAGTAGCGCACCACAGTCGTCGGCTTGGCGAGCTGGTAGGTCACCCAGCCGGTCTTCGCGAAGGTGAGCCACTTGGTCGACGGCTGCTCGTCCTTGAGGTTCGCGGCGATTTCTTTCGGCAGGTGCTCGTCGCTCGCGGTCACGGCGGTGACCTGGCCGAGCTGGCTGCCGGGCAGCGTGGAGACATTGCCGCTCAGGTTGCCCTGGACCGGCTTTCCGTTCGCGCCGATCTCCACCGTGCTGGTGGCGGGCTGCGGGTCGGCGGGCTCGAACGAGGAGGTGAAGTTGCCCGGCGTTGCCGGGGTCGCGGCGTTGGCTAGGGGCGCGGCGACGAGCAGGCCCAGCGGTAGCAGGGCGGCTGTCGTCGCCGCGATCAGTCGGGGTGAGCGGGCGCGCGCAAGTGGTATGTGCGTCATGAGGGACGGGGCCTTTCGACTCGAACGGGTCGAGTACGTCGAACGTCTGGGCAGTGTGGACTGAAGCCGATCCGGCCCTGACATCGTTGTCATAGGAGTTCGCGAGCAACGAGATCGGGGCAGTGGACCGCCGCTGATAGTTCCGGGCGCAGCCCGGCCGTGTCAACGGGTTGATCGCATCGAAACGACCACCGCCCTCGCCGGGCCCGACGGCCGGGGTGCCGGGCCTCGACTCCGTCCGACGACGTACGCCGAGGCCCGGCCACGAATCAGCAGTAGAGGTTGGCTCCGGCGGACACGCCGAGGATGCCGACGAACTGCTGGTACCTGGTGACGCGACTCTGCACCTGGGCGGGGTTTCCGTTGTTGCACTCGATCGAGCCGTTGATGCTGCGGATCGTCTCTCCGAACCCGGCGCCGTTGACCATCGCGTTGTGGGCGGTCATGGTGCCCGGCCCGTTCTGGGTCATCCAGTACCAGATACCGGTCTTCCAGGCCACCGCGGCGTCGGTCTGCACCAGCCACGGGTTGGTCAGCAGCGGCAGGTTGAGGGCGTTACCAGCGGCGTTGTAGTTGAAGTTCCAACTGAGCTGGATCGGCCCGCGCCCGTAGTAGGCGGCCTGGCCGGCGGGGCAGCCGTACGGCTGGCCGGGGTCGCAGTAGTGCGGGTAGTTGGCGGTGTTCTGCTCGACGATGTGCACGAGCCCGCCGGTCTCGTGGTACACGTTCGCCAGGAAGGCCGCGGCCTCCTGCCGCTGGACGGTGGCACTGCCGGTGCGCGAGAACGCCGGGTAGGCGCTGAGCGCGGCGACGAGTCCGGAGTACGTGTAGAACGAGTTGCGACCTGGGAACATCTGGTTGAACTGGGCTTCGGTCACCACGAAGCCGCCCGGGTTGGTGGGCGGCGGGGTGGTCGGGGGTTGGCCGCCGCAGGTGTAGGGCTCCCAGTACCAGGTGCTGATGATGGGGTCGTATCCGGGATTGTCGTGCTCGGCGATGTAGTAGAGACCGTTGGTGTACCGCACGATCGCCCCGGTGGCGTACCAGGTTCCGGCGGTCCAGTTCGGGTAGGTGCAGGTCCCCCCGGTGGGTGGCGTGGTGCCTCCTCCGCACGCTCCGAGGTCCTCCCAGACGCCGGTCGTGCCCGGCGGCGCTTCGTTCTGGGTCCACCACTTCGCCCGGTAGTTGCGGCCGTTGTGGGAGACCTGGGCGTCTCCCCAGTAGACGGCCGAGGCCTGCCATGATGCCGAGCAGGCCGCCGCCGACGCGGCGGTGGCCGGGATGACCGCCACCAGTCCGCCGGCGACGATCAGTGCCACCAGCGCGACCAGCGCGCGCAGTCTTGTCATGTGAGCACTCCTTCCTGGGACCTCACTGGCCGAAACCCGGACGGACATCGACCGGGATGACTGTAACATCTTCTGTTCACACTCTTTACTATTCGGCGCCGATCCGGCTCTGGCGGTGGACCCGGCGAGGGAGCGGTATTTCCAGTCACTTTCCGGATCTCCTCGCGTTCAGTCCCATCGCTACCCAGGGTCGAGATGCCACGGGAGCTGACCTCCCGCCAAGGCTTGCCTGGCCAAGCCCCGACCGCGCCACTGATGTGTTCCGAGGATGTTCCGGAACTTGTTGACGCGTTGGAATTCTCGCTGTAATACTCCGATCCACTGAGATCGATGCGATCGACGTCGCTGTGGCTCCGGCTCCACCTACCACTCATCCACACCTGTCCGGACTGCGCCGCCCGCACCCAGGGCGCGTCCGGGTCTGCGCGAAGGGGCACCAGATGAGCAGGCTCTTCCCCCGCACGGCGCTGTGGTCCAGGCGGTTGCGCGCGGCGCTCGCCGTCCTCGCCACCGCGGTCGCCATGTGCGGTGTCGTCCTCGCGGCCACCTCGACCCCGTCGAGCGCCGCCACCTGCAACGGTTACGTCGGCCTCACCTTCGACGACGGTCCGACCGGCAACACCAGCGCCCTGCTGAACGTGCTGCGCGCCAACGGCGTCCGGGCCACGATGTTCAACGTCGGGCAGAACGTCCAGAACAACCGGTCGGCCGCGCAGGCCCAGGTCGCTGCCGGCATGTGGGTCGCCAACCACAGTTGGAACCACGCCCACATGACCTCGATGTCCCAGGCCCAGATGCAGTCGGACCTGTCCCAGACCAGCTCGGCGATCCAGTCGGCGACCGGCAGCCGACCGACGCTGTTCCGGCCGCCCTACGGCGAGACCAACTCCACCCTGCAGTCCGTCGCGTCGTCACTCGGCATGCGCCAGGTGATCTGGGACGTGGACTCCCAGGACTGGAACGGCGCCAGCGTCAGTCAGATCGTGTCCAACGCGAGCCGGCTCCAAGCCGGTCAGGTCATCCTGATGCACGACGGGATCCAGAACACCCGCGACGCCATCCCCCAGATCATGGCCAACCTGACCAGCCGCAACCTGTGCCCCGGCATGATCTCGGCGTCCACCGGCCGTGCCGTCGCGCCCGACGGCACGACCCCGCCGCCCACCACCACCC
>NZ_QGSZ01000308.1 GCF_003857055.1 Micromonospora inaquosa
CCCGTCACCCCGCCACCCGCCCCGGCGGTCGGCTCAGCGGTCGCCGAACGGGCCTACCCGGCCCGGATCGAGTGGCGCCCGCAGGCCGTCGACCAGGAGCAGGAACGCGCCAACGGGGTGCTCCAGCGGGACCTGGGTACGCCCCGGGTGTTCGCCTTCGCCAACCCCAAGGGCGGGGTGCACAAGACCACCGCCACCGTGCTCGCCGCCGCGACCGTCGGCAGCGTCCGCGGCAACGGCGTGCTCGCCTGGGACGACAACGAGCTGCGCGGCACCCTCGGCCTGCGCGCCGGCAGCGCCCGGCACGCCCGGACGATCCGCCACCTGATCAGCGACCTGGCCCAGATCGAGATCCTGGAGGGCGCGACCCTGCTGGACCGGCTGGACGACTACCTGCGGCACGCCTCGGACGGCTCGTACGACGTGCTGGCCGGCGAGGAGAGCCCGCGCTTCGCCCAACGACTGGACCAGTTCACCGTCCGGCGGGTGCTGGAGTTGCTGCGGCGTACCCACGACGTGGTCTGCGTGGACACCGGCAACAACGTGGAGAGCCCCAACTGGCGCACCGTGATGCAGGCCGCCGACCAACTGGTGGTGACCACCGTGCCCCGGGAGGACGCGGCGTTCAGTGCGGACTGGATGCTCGACCTCCTGCACGAGGAGGGCATGGGTGAGTTGGCGGACAACGCGATCACCCTCATCTCCTGCCCGACCCCGGGTCGCTCGACGCTCCAGGACGACCTGGAGCGGCACTTCGCCACCCGTACCCGTGGCGTGGCCGTCGTGCCGTACGACCCGGCTCTGGAGACCGGGTCGTCGATCGAGTACCACCAGCTCCAGCCGGAGACCCGCCAGGCGTGGCTGCGGGCCGCGGCGATGATGGTGGAGCCGTTCGCCCGGTGAGCTGGTCTGCCGCCACCGGAGCCCCGACCTCGCACCGGGCCTGAGAGGATCATCGGGTGAGCCCGGACAACCCCGACCCTGAGCGGCCCGTCGGCGAGCCCGACCAACCCGCGCCACCCCGTACGCCGGAGGCGGAACCACCAGCGGCCGACCCGTCGGCCGGGGCAGCGCCGGCCGGGTTCGGCGCAGGTCAACCGCCCGCCTCGGCGGCGTACCAGAGCTGGTTGGAACTTCGGTTCGACGAGCCGCGTCGCCCGCTGCGTGCCGTGGCGACGGTGGTGGGCGCAGTGCTCGCGCTGGCCGCGCTGGGTGTCCCGCTCGGTCTGCTCTGGGCCGCGCTCGCGCCGGACACTCCGGTGCTGAAGACCGCCGAGGGGGCGATCTACGCCGATCCGCAACCGGAGCAGCCGATCGCGGCCGACGGCTGGTTCAGCCTGCTCGGGCTCGCCTTCGGGCTGATCGTGGCGCTCGCCCTGTGGTTCGTGCTGCGTCGACGGCGGGGCCCGGTCGGGCTGGTCGCCGTGGTGCTCGGCACTCTGGCCGCCGCGCCGGTGGCCTGGCAGGTGGGACGACGGATCGGCCTGGCCACCTTCGACCGGTTGCTGGTGACCGCCCCGCCCGGGCAGGCCTTCAGCAAACCCGCCGACCTGCGCGCTGGTGGGGTGGACTGGCTGCTCGGGGTGCTGCCGGTGCCGCACGGCAACCTGTTGCTGCCGGCGTTCGGTGCCGCGGTGATGTACACCCTGCTGGCCGGCTGGTCGCGGTGGCCGGGGCTCCGCCCGGAGCCCGAGCCGGGGGAGTTCAGTTGGGTGTCGGCGGGGACGCCAGTTCCGCCAGCGGCACCGGAACCGCCCGCACCTGACGCAGCAGAGCCGCCTCGCGGTTGAGCAGCCGCAGCTCGGCGCGGAGCCGGGAGGCGGTGTCGTCGATCGCCAGCAGACGCTGCCGGTCGTCGACGGTGAGCGCCGCGGTCGCCGCCACCAGGTGCGAGAGCACCGTCGGGTCCTCCGGCAGTTGCTCGGAGATCTCCTCCGGGTCGGAGCGGATCAGGCTGAGGTACTGCCGGAACACCGCGATGACCCGGGCGGCCAGCAGATCGGCCAGCTCGTCCGGGCCGCCCGGGTCGGGCAGCCACTCGACGTCGGCGGTGAGGTAGGGCTCGGTGCTGTCGTCGACCTCGGCGATCCGGAACCGACGGCGGCCGACCGTGACGATGTCGAAACCACCATCGGCCAGCTCGGTCACCTGGCGCAGCTCGGCGGTGCAGCCCACCTCGTGCAGCGTGACCTCGCCGACGCTCGGCGTGGCCCGGGCACCGGGACCGGCGGGCGCGACTTCCCAGCCGGCCTGGATGGCCACCACGCCGAACTCGCGCGGGGCGCCCTCGGGCAGGCCGACCAGATGTCGGACCAGCGCCCGGTAGCGCTCCTCGAAGATGTGCAGCGGCAGCACCAAACCGGGAAAGAGCACCGTTGCGAGCGGGAACACCGGCAGCCGTGCGGTCACATGGTCGAGCCTAACCAATCTCTTCCCCCGGGGCGTGTCCCGGCTCACCGTCCCGGCGGACGGGCGGCTCGGGTGGGCGTCGGGCCGGCCGCCTAGACTCGCAAGGGTGCTGAATCGGATCGACCTGCGCGACGGTCTCGGAGACCCGCGCCGCCTGCTGCCCCGTGCCCAGCTCGACGTGTCCGTCGCCGTCGAGCGCATCCGGCCACTGGTGGAGGCGGTCCGTGAGCATGGGTACCCAGCGATCCGGGAGGCGAGCGAACGATTCGACGGCATCTCCCCGGAGGTGCTGCGGGTGCCCGTGGAGGCGATCACCGAGGCCGAGGGGGTGCTCGACCCGCCGGTGCGTGCCGCGCTGCTGGAGTCCATCGCCCGGGCCCGTCGGGTGCACGCCGACCAGCGGCGCACCGACCACACCACCCAGGTGGTGCCCGGCGGCACGGTCACCGAGCGGTGGCTGCCGGTCGACCGGGTCGGCCTCTACGTGCCCGGCGGCCTGGCGATGTACCCGTCGACAGTGGTGATGAACGTGGTGCCCGCCCAGGCGGCCGGGGTGCGCTCGCTGGTGGTGGTCAGCCCGCCGCAGAAGGACAACGGTGGCCTGCCCGATCCCCGGGTGCTCGCCGCGTGCGCGCTGCTCGGCGTCGACGAGGTGTACGCCGTGGGCGGGGCCCAGGCGGTGGCGATGCTGGCCTACGGCGCGGCGGTGGACCCGGCTGGTGAGCTGCGGTGCGATCCCGTCGACCTGATCACCGGGCCCGGCAACATCTGGGTGACGGCCGCCAAGCGGCTGCTGCGCGGCGTGGTCGGCATCGACGCCGAGGCCGGGCCGACCGAGATCGCCATCCTGGCCGACGATACGGCCGATCCTGCGCACGTGGCCGCCGACCTGATCAGTCAGGCCGAGCACGACCCGCTCGCCGCGAGCGTGCTGGTCACCCCGTCGGTGGCGTTGGTCGAGGCGGTCGAGGCGGAGTTGGCCCGGCAGGTGCCGGCGACCAAGCACACCGAGCGGGTCACCACGGCGCTGACCGGTGAGCAGAGTGGCGTGGTCCTGGTCGACGACCTCGAGGCGGGGCTGCGGGTGGTCGACGCGTACGCGGCCGAGCACCTGGAGATCCAGACGGTCGACGCCCGGGAGTGGGCGCTGCGGGTCCGCAACGCCGGGGCGATCTTCGTGGGCGCCTGGTCGCCGGTGTCGCTCGGCGACTACTGCGCCGGCTCCAACCACGTGCTGCCCACCGGCGGCTGTTCCCGGCACTCCTCGGGTCTGTCCGTGCAGTCCTTCCTCCGCGGCGTGCACCTCATCGAATACACCGAGGCGGCGCTGCGCGACGTGGCCCCGCACGTGGTCACCCTGGCCAATGTGGAGGACCTGCCCGCGCACGGCCAGGCGGTCCAGGCCCGTTTCCCGGGAGGGTCGGCGTGAGCGAGCGCCTGGACGATCTGCCGATCCGTGCCGACCTGCGGGGGCTGTCTCCGTACGGGGCGCCGCAACTGGACGTGCCGGTGCGGCTCAACACCAACGAGAACTCGCACCCGGTGCCGGAGCCGGTGGTCGAGGCGATCGGCAAGGCGCTCGCGGCCGAGCTGCGTGAGCTGAACCGCTACCCGGACCGGGACGCGGTGGCGCTCCGCGCGGACCTGGCCGAATATCTCGGGCACGGGCTCACCGTCGAGCACGTGTGGGCGGCCAACGGCTCCAACGAGATCCAGCAGCAACTGTTGCAGGCGTTCGGTGGTCCGGGGCGCAGCGCGCTCGGCTTCGTTCCCGCGTACTCGATGCACCCGCTGTTGGCCCTCGGCACCAGCACCCGCTGGGTGCCCGCCGAGCGCGGCGTCGACTTCGGGTTGACCGCCGCGGAGGCGGTCGCCCAGGTCCGCGAGCACCGGCCGGACGTGGTGTTCCTCTGCTCGCCGAACAACCCCACCGGCACCGCACTGGATCCGGCGGTGATCGCCGCCGTGCTCGACGTCGCGCCCGGCATGGTGGTGGTCGACGAGGCGTACGCCGAGTTCGCCAGGCCCGGGACGGTCAGCGCCCTGGCGGTGCTGCCCGGCCACCCGCGGCTGGTGGTCACCCGGACGATGAGCAAGGCGTTCGGCTTCGCCGGCGGCCGGCTGGGTTACCTGGCCGCCGACCCGGCGGTGGTGCGGGCGGTGCAGCTCGTCCGTTTGCCGTACCATCTCTCCGCGCTCACCCAGGCGGCCGCACGCGCGGCGGTGGCCCACCGAGATGCCCTTCTCGGTACGGTGAGCGAGATCATGGCTCAGCGGGACCGGATCGTGGCGACGCTGCGCGAGCGGGGGTTGCGGGTCGCCGACAGTGACGCCAACTTCGTGCTTTTCGAGGTGGGCGGCGACCAGACCATCGTCTGGAACGCCCTGCTGGCGCAGGGGGTGCTGGTCCGCGACGTCGGCCTGCCCGGCTGGCTGCGGGTGACCGCCGGCACCGCCGCCGAGACCGACGCCTTCCTTTCTGCAATGGAGACTTCGCGATGAGTCGGACCGCCCGGGTGGAGCGGATCACCAAGGAGACCAAGGTCCTCGTCGAGATCGATCTCGACGGCACCGGCGCCGCTGAGATCAGCACCGGCGTCGGCTTCTACGACCACATGCTGCACCAGATCGCCCGGCACGGCGGTTTCGACCTGACCGTGCGCACCGTGGGTGACCTGGAGATCGACGCGCACCACACGATCGAGGACACCGCGCTCGCCCTGGGTGCGGCGTTCGACCAGGCGCTGGGCGACAAGGCCGGCATCCGGCGGTACGGCTCGGCGACGGTGCCGATGGACGAGGTGCTGGTCCGGGCCGCGGTGGACCTCTCCGGACGTCCGTACGTGGTGCACGACGAGCCGGTGCTGGCGCCGTACATCGGGCCGGTGTACGCGACCAGCATGACCCGGCACATCTGGGAGTCCTTCGGCCAGGCGGCCCGGGTCACGCTGCACGTCGATGTGCTGCGGGCGGCCCGGCCGGGCGGTCACCCGGACGCGCACCACGTGGTGGAGGCGCAGTTCAAGGCGGTCTCGCGGGCGTTGCGCGAGGCGACGTCGATCGACCCGCGTTCCGCTGGTGCGATCCCGAGCACGAAGGGTGCTCTCTGATGGGTGCGGCTTTGCCGACGTTGTTGCTGATCCTGGCCGGGGTGCTGGCGGGTGGCACCTGGTCGCTCTACCGGCAGGGCGCGCCGAAGGCCGCCGTGCTGATCACCGCGGCGCTCGCGGTGCTCGCCACCGTCGCCGGGGTTCTGTGGCTGCTGCCGGACAACGGGTGATCGGGGTGACGGCGTGAGTGACGTGGTGGTGCTCGACTACGGCTCGGGCAACCTGCGCTCGGCGGAACGGGCACTGGCCGCCGCCGGAGCGGATGTGCGGGTGACCGACGACCTGGCCGCCGCGGCTGCCGCCGATGGTCTGGTGGTGCCGGGTGTGGGCGCGTACGCGGCCTGCATGGCGGGGATCGAGGCGCTGGGCGCCGGTCCGGTGATCGCCGAGCGGGTGGCTGCTGGCCGGCCGGTGCTCGGCATCTGCGTGGGCATGCAGGTCCTCTTCGAGCACGGCGACGAGCACGGCGTGGTGACCAAGGGGCTGGGGTTGTTGCCGGGCGGGGTGACCCGGCTGGCCGCCACCCGGTTGCCGCACATGGGTTGGAACACGGTCCGGGCTCCCCGGGAGTCGGTGCTGTTCGCCGGGTTGCCGGAGCAGAGCCGCTTCTACTTCGTCCACTCGTACGCGATGGGCGATCCGGCGGCGCTGGCGGCTGCCGGTGCCACGGTGACCACCGCCCACCACGACACGGATTTCGTGGCGGCGGTGGAGCGTGGCTCGTTGTCGGCGGCCCAGTTCCACCCGGAGAAGTCCGCCGAAACCGGTGCCGCGCTGCTGCGCAACTGGCTCGCCACGTTGCCCAGCGGTGATTGAGCGTCGGCGCGCGGTGTCCGATCGGTGGGCGTCGCGGTGAGCCGGGAGCGGGCCCTCCGGCGGGCGCAGCGGGAGGCGGAGCAGGCTCGGGAGCGGGCGGTCCGGCAGCGCCAGGTCGCTCGCCGGCAGCGCCGTCGGGCGGTGGTCCGTCGGTTGACGCCGCGGCTGCGGCGGGGTCGCTCCGGGCGGCTGGCCCGGCACAGTCGGGGTGAGCGGGCCGCGATCGTGCTGCTCACCGGCGCGGCGTTGATTCTGATCTGGACGTTGGTTGACAACCTGGCGTTGCGCGTCGCGCTGATCGTGCTCTTGCTGCTCGTACTGCCGGCGATCGTCGTGATCGCCCTGGACCGTCGTACCTGATCGAGGAGAAGACCTTGAGCCTCACCCTGTTACCCGCCGTGGATGTCGCTGACGGCCGGGCCGTCCGGCTCATTCAGGGCGCCCTCGGAAGCGAGAGCGTCTACGGTGACCCATTGGAGTCCGCGCTGGCCTGGCAGCAGGACGGCGCGGAGTGGATCCACCTGGTTGACCTGGACGCGGCGTTCGGTCGGGGCACCAACGCGCACCTGCTCGCCGAGGTGGTGCGCCAGTTGGACGTGAAGGTGGAGCTTTCCGGGGGCATCCGGGACGACGAGTCGCTGCGGGCGGCGCTGGGCACCGGGGCGGCCCGGGTGAACATCGGGACCGCCGCGCTGGAGGATCCGGTCTGGTGTGACCGGGTGGTCGCGGAGTACGGCGACCGGGTGGCCATCGGTCTGGACGTGCGGGGTCACACCCTGTCGGCGCGCGGTTGGACCCGGGACGGTGGTGACCTGTACGAGGTGCTGGAGCGGCTGGACAAGGCGGGCGCGAGCCGGTACGTGGTCACCGACATCACCAAGGACGGCACCATGCGCGGGCCGAACCTGGATCTGTTGCGCGAGGTGTGTGCCCGTACCGACCGGCCGGTGATCGCCTCCGGTGGCGTGTCCACCCTGGACGACCTGCGGGCGTTGGCGACCCTGGAGCCGGTCGGGGTGGAGGGTGTCATCGCCGGCAAGGCGCTCTACGCGGGTGCTTTCACGGTGGCTGAGGCGCTGCGCACGTTGGCTGAGGCGTGACGACGACGCGGCTCGGGTCGGGTGGCCCGTGGGAGCAGCGTTACGGGTATTCGCGGGTGGTCCGGGCCGGTGAGCGGGCCTGGACGGCTGGTTGCACGGCGACGGTGGACGGCCGGGTGGTGCACGTGGGTGATCCGGCCGCGCAGACCGCGCAGGCGCTGCGGATCGGGCTGGCCGCGCTCGCTGAGGTGGGTGCGGAGCCGGGTGACGTGGTCCGGACCAGGATGTATGTGACGGACCGGTTGCACGCCGACGAGGTGGGTCGGGCCCACAACGCGGTCTTCGGCGCGGTCCGGCCCGCGGCGACCCTGGTGGTGGTGGCCGGTCTGCTCGACCCGGAGCATCTGGTCGAGGTGGAGTTGGAGGCGTACCTCGGCGATCGCTGAGGTACGCGCCTGCTCGGGCGGCTGGCCGATTCGCAGCCAGATAGGTTGTGCACAACTTAATTGTTGGCTACGGTTTTGTAGTGACCGATGACCTGGTGCTGCGCCGGCAGGCGTGCTTCGCGCTCTACGCCGCGTCGCGCGCACTGACCGACGTCTACCGGCCGATCCTCGACGAGTTCGGGTTGACCTACCCGCAGTACCTGGTGCTGCTGGTGCTCTGGGAGCACCCCGACGACGCCCGCTCGGTGTCCGAGTTGGGCGCCGAGCTGCGGCTGGACTCCGGCACGCTCTCCCCGCTGCTCAAGCGGTTGGAGGGGGCGGGCCTGGTGGTGCGGCGGCGCTCAGCCCGCGACGAGCGGCGGGTCGAGGTGGGCCTCACCGAGCAGGGCCGGGCGCTACGCGAGCAGCTCTGCGACGTCCCGCTGCGGATCGCGCAGGCCACCGGGCTGGGCCTCGACGAGCTGGTCGCGCTGCGCGACACCCTCACCCGGATCACCGACACCATCCACCGACAGAAGGAGCAGTGACCATCATGCAGGTTCTCTACACCGCGTCCGCGACCGCCACCGGCGACGGCCGGGACGGCCACGTCGAGACCTCCGACGGCACGGTCGCGCTCGACCTGGCCGTGGCGAAGGAGATGGGCGGCGCCGGCGGCGCCGCCAACCCCGAGCAGCTCTTCGCCGCCGGCTACGCGGCCTGCTTCCACAGCGCGCTGCGGTTGGTGGCCCGCCGGGCCAAGGCCGACGTGACCGGTTCCGTGGTCGGCGCCGAGGTGGGCATCGGCCCGAACGGCAACGGCGGCTTCGGGCTCACCGTGCAGCTCGTCGTCGACCTGCCCGCCGCGCCCCGCGAGGTCGCCGAGCAACTGGTCGAGCAGGCCCACCAGGTCTGCCCGTACTCCAACGCCACCCGCGGCAACCTCGACGTCACGCTGACCGTCCGCGAGACCCTGCCCGCGTGACCTCGCGGCCCAGGCCCCAATCCGTGGACGAGAGGACGACCACCCCGTGACCAGCAACCGCGAGATCCACCTGGCCAGCCGCCCGCAGGGCTGGCCCACCGAGGACAATTTCCGGCTCGTCGAGACCGACGTCCCGACACCCGGCCCGGGCCAGATCGTGGTCCGAAACCAGTACATGTCCGTCGACCCGTACATGCGCGGACGGATGAACCCCGTCAAGTCGTACGTGGCACCGTTCGCGCTCGACGCGGCGCTCGACGGTGGCGCGATCGGCGAGGTGGTGGCCAGCGAGGCGGACGGGATCGCCGTCGGGGCCACCGTCCTGCACCAGCTGGGCTGGCGGGAGTACGCGCTGCTCGACGCCACCGCCGCCCGTACGGTCGACCCGAGCCTCGCCCCGGTCAGCGCGTACCTCGGCGTGCTCGGCATGACCGGGCTGACCGCGTACGCCGGGCTGCTGGAGGTGGCCGCGATGAAGCCCGGCGAGACGGTCTTCGTCTCCGCCGCGGCCGGCGCGGTCGGTAGCCTGGTCGGTCAGATCGCCAAGCTCAAGGGTGCCGGCCGGGTGGTCGGCAGCGCCGGCTCGCCGGCCAAGGTCGAGCGGCTGCGGACGTTGGGCTTCGACGCCGCTTTCGACTACCACGACCGGCCGGTCCGCAACTCGCTGCGGGTGGCCGCGCCGGATGGTGTCGACGTCTACTTCGACAACGTCGGCGGCGATCACCTGGAGGCGGCGATCTCGGCCATGAACCCGCACGGCCGGGCCGCCATCTGCGGCATGATCGCGCACTACAACGCCACCGAGCCGCAGCCCGGGCCGCGCAATCTGGCGCTGGTGATCGGCAAGCGGCTCACCCTGCGCGGCTTCCTGGTCAACGATCACAACGACGTGCGGGCGGCGTTCGTGCGCGACGTCGCGGGCTGGCTGCGCGACGGCACGCTCGCCTACGACGAGACGATCGTCGACGGCATCGAGAACGCCCCGGCGGCGTTCCTCGGCCTGCTGCGCGGCGAGAACCTCGGCAAGATGCTCGTCCGCGTGTGACGCAGACCTCTCTCACGGCGGTCGACCCGATCGGGTCGACCGCCGTTGCGCGTACGGAGGATAGGCTCGCGGCATGACGGTGGCGGTACGGGTGATCCCCTGTCTGGACGTGGACGCCGGACGGGTGGTCAAGGGGGTCAACTTCCTCGACCTGCGCGACGCCGGTGACCCCGTGGAACTCGCCGCCGCGTACGACCGAGCCGGCGCGGACGAGTTGACCTTCCTCGACGTCACCGCGTCCTCCAGCGACCGGGGCACCATGCTCGACGTGGTGCGCCGCACCGCCGAGTCGGTCTTCATCCCGCTGACCGTCGGCGGTGGGGTCCGGCAGGTCGCCGACGTGGACACCCTGCTGCGGGCCGGGGCGGACAAGGTCGGCGTGAACACCGCCGCCATCGCCCGGCCGGAGCTGATCGCCGAGATCGCGGACCGGTTCGGCCGGCAGGTGCTCGTGCTCTCCCTCGACGTGCGTCGCTCGCCGAACGGCGGCACGCCCAGTGGCTTCGAGGTCACCACGCACGGGGGTCGGCGCGGCACCGGCATCGACGCCGTGTGGTGGGCACACCGGGGCGCGGAGTTGGGCGCGGGGGAGATCCTGCTCAACTCGATGGACGCCGACGGCACCAAGGCGGGCTTCGACCTGGAGTTGATCGCCGCGGTGCGGGCGGTCGTGGACGTGCCGGTGGTGGCCAGCGGGGGCGCCGGCGAGGTGGCCCACTTTCCGCCCGCGATCGGCGCTGGCGCGGACGCGGTGCTCGCCGCCAGTGTCTTCCACTTCGGTGAGCTGACCGTCGCCGAGGTCAAGGACGCGCTGCGCCTCGGCGGCCATCCGGTGCGCTGAGCCGCTCAGCGCTCGCCGGAGTGCCCCTCCGGTGACCGGCGTGGGGTGGGGATCGAGCGGACCGCGTACTCCTGGACGGCCGCCGCATGGTCGGCCTCGTCCAGGATCCAGTCTGCGCTGCCGGGCGCGTGCCGGCGGGTCAACACACCCTGCACGGTGTCCACCATGGTCGCCACCCCCGCACTCGGGCGGGTACGCCAGAGCTGCTCACCCTCGGCGGTGATCCGGAACCAGCCGTCGGCGACGCTGACCAGCCCGGCGCCGACCAGCCGCTGGACCGCGGCCTCCACCTCGTGCCGCTGCGGGATCGCGTGGTTGAGGTGGTCGGCGGTGGAGAGCACGTCGGTCAGGCGAACGCCCTCCGGCCGTCGACTTGTCGCCGACCGACGGTGCCGTCCGGCGCCGCTCGCGATGACGAGCGACACGAAGATCCACGCGTCCGTCCAGCGCCAACCGTTCTCCCCCATGCAGAGATGATGACGGCGCGCGTCGCGGAAGGGAACACCCACCCTCCAACCGGTGTCAAGCACCACCGCCACGTACCGGTTCGCGGACGGTCGGTGAGGGTTCAGCCCGCGGGAGTGGCCGGCGCGGGGCTACCCGGTGGCGGTGCGGCACTGTCGGGTGTGCTGCCGTCCGGCACGGCGAACAGCGGGATGAAGAACTGGGCCAGCGGACCGATGGCCAGCGCGTACGCGACGGTGCCCACGCCGATCGTTCCGCCGAGCAGCCCACCCAGCACCAGCACGGTGACCTCGATGACGGTACGCACCAGCCGGACCGACCGGCCTGGCCGGCGGGCCACGTACCCGGTCATCAGGCCGTCGCGGGGGCCGGGGCCCAACTGGGCGCCGAGATACAGCGCGGTGGCGGCGCCGTTGGCGACGATCCCGGTGATCAGCATCGCGATCCGGACACCGAGCGGGCCACCCCCGGGCAGCAGGGCCAGGGTGGCGTCCACGACCAGGCCGATCACCACGACGTTGCTGACCGTGCCGAGGCCGGGCCGCTGCCGCAGTGGGATCCAGAGCAGCAGCACGAGCGCGCCGACGCCGATGGTGACCGTGCCGAAGGAGAGCCCGGTCAGCTTGGAGAGCCCCTGGTGGAACACGTCCCACGGATCGAGGCCCAGGTGGGAGCGGATCATCAGGGCCATGCTGACGCCGTAGAGCGCGAGCCCGAGGTAGAGCTGGACCAGCCGTCGAACGGGCCGGTGCCGCAGATTGCCAAGCAGTGCCATGCATGCCACCCTAGGTGCCAATCCTCATCGAGGAAGAAGCCAATATTCGAGGAGTGGCTATGACCGGGCAGGTGCGCGGCGTCCAATTGGCCCGTCTTCTCGGGCAGTGGCATGCCTTGCCGGGTCGCCGACGCAGCCCTGACTATGCCGCGCTGGCCGGCTCGGTGCGCGGGCTGCTCGCCGATGGCCGGCTGCCGCTGGGCGTCCGCCTACCGGCCGAACGGGAGCTGGCCGAGGCGTTGCGGATCAGCCGGACCACGGTCACCGCCGCCTACCGGCAGCTGCGCGAGACCGGGCACCTCGCCAGCCGCCGGGGCGCCGGCAGCTGGACGATGCTGCCCGGCAACCACCGGGTGGCCAGCACCGGCCTGTGGACCCCGCTGGACGACCGGGAGATGCTCGACCTCGGCGTCGCGGCGCTGGCCGCCCCGCCGCAGTTGCTGTCGGCCGCTCGGGCCGCCACCGAGGACCTGCCCCGCTACCTGAGCGGGGCCGGCTACCACCCGACCGGCATCATCGAGCTGCGCGAGGCGGTGGCCGACGCCTACACCGCTCGGGGTCTGCCCACCTCGGCCGACCAGATCATGGTCACCAGCGGCACCCAGCACGCACTGGATCTGGTGCTGCGGCTCGCGTTGGCCCCGGGCGGCACCGTGCTGGTCGAGTCCCCGACCTACCCCAACGCCCTCGCCGCGCTGGCCGGCCGGCGGGCCCGGATCACCACCCACGGTCTGGCCGCCGACGGCGGCTGGGAACCCGACCTGCTGCTGGGCAGCCTCCGGCAGACCCGGCCGAAGCTGGCGTACCTGATTCCGGAGTTCCAAAACCCGACCGGGCACCTGATGCCCGCGTCGCTGCGCGAGCGCGTGGTGGCCGCCGCGCACGCGGTCGGCACCGATCTGATCATCGACGAGTCCTTCGTGGACCTCGCGATGGACGGCACCGAACTGCCGCCCCCGGTCGCCACCTACGACCGGCACAGTCGAGTGGTCAGCATCGGGGGGATG
The DNA here is from genome assembly GCF_003857055.1 of Micromonospora inaquosa. GTDB lineage: Bacteria > Actinomycetota > Actinomycetes > Mycobacteriales > Micromonosporaceae > Micromonospora > Micromonospora inaquosa. The sequence continues at coordinate 12,919 of NZ_QGSZ01000308.1, forward strand.
AGCAAGCCCTACTGGGGTGGCCTGCGGATCGGCTGGGTGCGCGCGTCCGCGCCGCAGGTGCAGCGACTGGCCGCCGTGCGGGTCGGGGTCGACATGGCCAGCCCGGTGCTGGACCAACTGGTCGCTGTGCACCTGCTCGCCGACGCCGAGGCCATCGTCGCCGACCGCCGCGTCCAGTTGGCCGTGCAGCGTGACGCCCTGCTCGGCGCGCTGGCGCACCAACTGCCCGAGTGGCGGGTCACGGTGCCGCGGGGTGGCGTGACGCTCTGGGCCGAGTTGGACGGTCCGGTGTCGAGCGCGCTGGCCCGGGCCGCGGAGGAGGTCGGCGTACGGCTGGCACCCGGCCCCCGGTTCGGCCTGGACGGCACCCTGGAGCGCTTCCTGCGGCTGCCGTTCACCCTGCCCGCGGCGGACCTCGTGGAGGCCGTCGGGCGGCTCGCGGCGATCCGCTACGACCTGGACCGGGCCGGTCGCCAGCGGTGGCGTGAGCCGGCCGTCATCGCCTGAGCACCTCCGCTGCCACGAACGCCGGTGGCCCGGCACCCGAACGGGTGCCGGGCCACCGGCTGAGCGTCAGAGCTCGGCGAGGGTGCCGGCGTACATCTTGTCGATCTCGGCCGCGAAGTTGCTCTCCACACCACGTCGCTTGATCTTCAACGACGGCGTGATCTCGCCGTCCTCGATCGTCAGGTCGCGCGGCAGGATGGCCACCTTCTTGATCGTCTCCCAGCGGTTGAGCTTGTCGTTGAGCTGGGCGACGTACTCCTCGACCATCGTCCGGGCCTCAGTCGACGCGACGATCTCGGTGTAGCTGCGCCCCTCCAGCGGGCCGCCGGCGGCCCAGCCGCGGATCGCGTCCGGGTCCAGGGTGACCAGCATCGTGCAGAAGTTGCGGGCTTGACCGACGACCACCGCCTGCGAGGTGTACGGGCAGATGGCCTTGAACATTCCCTCGATGTGCGACGGCGCGATGTACTTGCCGCCCGAGGTCTTGACCAGGTCCTTCTTGCGGTCGGTGATGCGCAGGTAGCCCTGCTCGTCGAGGGTGCCGATGTCACCGGTACGGAAGAAGCCGTCCTCGGTGAACGCGGCGGCGGTCTCCTCCGGCAGGTTGTGGTAGCCGCGCATCACCGGCAGGCCACGCACCAGGATCTCCCCGTCGGTGTCGATCCGGCACTCCAGGTCACCCATCGCCCGGCCCACCGTGCCGATCCGCAACCCGGCTGGGGGGTTGACGAAGTTGCCGGCGCTGGTCTCGGTCAGGCCGTAGCCCTCGGAGATCGGCAGGTTCGCGGCGGCGAAGAAGGTGGCGATCTCCGGGCTGAGCGGCGCGGCGCCGGAGACCAGCACCCGCATCCGGCCGCCCAGGCGGGCCTGGAGCTTGCTGAACACCAGCTTCTCGGCCAGCCCGTAGCGCAGCTTCAGCCCGCCCGGCACCGGCTTGCCGGCCTGCTCCAGGGCCACCTTCTCCTTGCCGACCCGGACGCCCCAGGCGAAGATCTTCGCCTTCGCGCCGCCGGCGCCCTGCGCGGTGGTCACCGCCTTGTTGTAGACCTTCTCGAACACGCGGGGAGCGCCGCACATCAGCGTCGGACGGATGACCGAGAGGAGGTCGACCAGCTTGTCCACCCGACCGTCGACGTAGGTGGGCAGGCCGACGTGGATGGCACCGCAGAGCAGGGTCTTGCCGAACGAGTGAGCCAGCGGCAGCCACAGGTACTGCAGGTCGTCGTCGCGCAGCAGCCCGACCTCCGCCTGCGCCACGGCCTCCCAGCACCAGCCGCCGTGCAGCAGCTCGACGCCCTTGGGTTGGCCGGTGGTGCCGGAGGTGTAGATCAGGGTGGCCAGGTGGTCCGGGCCGATGCCGGCCACCAGCATGTCGATCAGATCCGGCTCGGCGGCCAGCGCCCGGACGCCGCGCTCCTCCAGCTCGGCGAGCGTCAACTGCGCAATCGCGGCGGTCGGGTCGACGGCGCCGTCGAGGAGCACCACGTGGGTGAGCGCGGGCAGGGTCGCGCCAGCGATCTTCGCGGCCTGGGCCGGGTTCTCCGCGAACAGCACCTTCGACCCGGAGTCGGCGATGATGTACGTCGCGTCCGCCGGCTCGGTGGTCGGGTAGACGGTGGTGGTCGCGCCGCCGGCGCACATGATGCCGAGGTCGGCGATCACCCACTCCAGCCGGGTGTTGGCGAGGATCGCGACCGGGTCCTCCTGGCCGACGCCCAGGCCGTGCAGACCGGCGGCGACCGCCTTGGCGCGCTGGCCGACCTGCTCCCAGGTCAGCCAGACGGGCCCCGAGTCGTCGGGGTTCGGGGAAGCGAACGCGAACCGGTCGGGGGTGGCCGCCACGCGTTTGAGGAACATGTCCGGGATGGAGCGGTACGGTACATCGAGAGCCATCGCTGTAGCCGCCTTCGGGGGTGGTGGCGTGACGGTCGTCACGTCATGATGGTTACCGAAGAGTATTGCCTGTCACCATGCATCGGCTAGCCCTGGTGATCGTCCGGCCGTCCCATCCCACCAACCGGTAGGGCCGATCAGGCGTACCGGGCAGCCACCACTGACCAGTCGTAGGTGGCCCGGACCCAGTTGCGCCGGGCGGCCAACGCGTCGCGGATCCCGTCGTCGCCGGTGGCCCGGAGCGTCTCCTCCGCGTCCAGGTAGGTCGCCAACCCCTGGTTGAACCGGTGTGCCGCACCCCGGAGCGCTGTCACCTCGTCCGCGTCGCTGTCCTGGGCGATCACCGTGACCAGGTTGTGCGCGTCCGGGTCGGCCTGGCTCTCCTTGCCGTAGGAGAAGAGATCGTTGCACCAGCAGACCAGGTCCACCGCCAGCAGGTCCAGGGCGACCAGCCCCGGGTTGGCGCGCTGAACTGACCCGGAGGGTCGCGTGGACGCCAGGTCGGTCAGGGTGAGGCAGGGGTGCACGCCGCCGATGTGCCGGCGCAGTTGGACGTACTCCGCCATCTCGGGCACGCGCTGACGTTCCCGGTTGCCCGCCTCCCAGAGCAGCGCCAACAGATACTCCCGCATCTGGCTGACGAACCGCAGCAGCAGTCCAGCGTGATCGTGCAAGCGGGTCCGACGGCAGAGGTCGTGCAGCGCGTCACCCAGTGGCCCGACGGTGGGCGGCGCGACGTCCGGGTCACCACAGCGGTCAAGCACGTCGAGCAGGGTGCTGATCGCCGGTCCCAGCCGGACCGGGTCGGCGCCGAGGCCGTCCTCGTCGCAGGCGTCATCCATCACGAAGAGCCAGCTGATCAGGTCGGTGAGCAGCCGCAGCCCCTCCACCGAGCCGTCCGGGCAGGCGCGGCCGGCCAGTCCAGCGGCGTCGGCCCCTGCCAGGCGGCGCACACGTTGGCCGGAATCGACCAGCCCGAACGTGCTCGCCCACTCGATGCTCTCACTCGCCACCTGGTCCGTGGCGCCATGGCGCCCCGTGGGGAACGGCGGTTCCCGCAGCGCCGAAATCGCGAAGTCCCGCACAGTGTGCCCCCACTCCGTGCCGCTGGCGCGGTGAAGCGTACGGGAGGAGGTGTCAGTGTGTTTCGTTGGGTGTGCGGAATCCGACAGTTTTTCTGTGACCGTTTATGTACAGAAGGTCACATCCCCAGCTTGGCCGCGCGCAGTCGCCGAGCCGCCTCCACTGAACCGTTCAGTTGGACTCGGGCCACCCGTTGCCGACCGGAGAAGAACAGCACCAGCTCCGCCGGCGAGCCGACCAGGCGCAGCGGCTCGCCGCCGCGACCGACGGAGACCTCGCCATGGCCGGGCGCCTGCACGTAGAGGTCCGCCGGAAAGCGGCGCAGTGCCAGCCGGGCCATCGGGGTCGCGCGTTTCCACAGCGCGCTCTGCAGGCCGGTGGGTAGATCGCGCGGCTGCCACCCGGAGCCGGCCCGCCGGACGTCCTCGTGATGGATGAAGAACTCCATCGTGTTGGCCACCTCGTCGGTCACCGGGTTGCTGACCGGGCTCCACAGCGGCGGTCGCCGCACCTGCGCCACCAGGTCGGAGTAGGGCCGTGCGGCGAGTCGGCGACGCACCCGCTCGGCGTAGCCGCGCAGCGGCGGCAGCACGATGCCACCCGCGGCGTCCGGACGGCGCTCCCGCAACACCAGATGCGCGGCGAGGTCACGGGTCGCCCAACCCTCGTTGATCGTCGGGGCGGCCGGCCCGAGGGCCAGCAGAAGATCGGCCAGCGCCTCGCGCTCGGCTCGGGCGTACCGCGGCATGGCCCGATCGTAGGCCCGCCGGCCCGTCGGCGCGCGGCAGCGGACTCCGGTCGGCGCGCGGCACGCCGTCGTCCAGTACGTGACGGTTGACATATCCGGCCAGGGTCGGCGGCACTGGCTTCGACCGGTAAGGATGAGGGAGATAATTGCGGCTTACGGCGGGGGAGAGCGTGGCGAGCAAGACAAGTCGGGACGTTCTCAGTCGAGGGCTGGGAGTCCTGCGGCAGGCGATCCGCGAACAACCGCGGATCTTCGCGGTGGCGGTCGTCGGCAGCGTGCTCTTCGGCGCGATGATCATTGTCAGCGCCCGGGTCGTCGGATCGGTCATCGGTGAGGTGGCGCTTCCGGCCATCGAACGCGGCGAGGTGGGCGCGGGCACCCTGGCGCTGGCCGCGACCGCGCTGTTCGGGATCAGCGTGCTGCGGGTGGCGGGCATCTTCGGCCGTCGGCTCGGCGCCGGCTACATGCAGTACCGCCTCCAGGCCTCCTACCGTCGCCGGGTCACCCGTCGGTACCTGGAACTGCCGCTGTCCTGGCACCACCGCAACTCCACCGGCACCCTGCTGTCCAACGCCAACTCCGACGTGGAGGCGGCCTGGTACCCGATCGCGCCGCTGCCGTTCGCCGTCGGCACGTTGGTGATGTTGATCGGCGCGATCGTGTCGCTCTTCGCCACCGACTGGGCGCTCGCCCTGGTCGGGCTCGCCGTCTTCCCCGCGCTGTTCGCGCTCAACGTCGTCTACTCCCGCCGGATGGCACCCCGGCAGGCCCGGGCGCAGCGCCTGCGCGCCGAGGTCAGCGGGATCGCCCACGAGAGCTTCGACGGTGCCCTGGTGGTCAAGACGATGGGCCGCGAGGCACAGGAAACCGCCCGGTTCGCGGACCGCGCCGGTGAGCTGCGCGACTCGCTGATCGCGGTCGGCCGGCTGCGCGGCATCTTCGACCCGCTGCTGGAGACGCTGCCCAGCCTCGGCACCCTCGCCGTACTGGTGGTCGGGGCGTTCCGGCTGCGCCAGGGCGCGATCAGCGTGACCGAACTGGTCAGCGTGGCCTTCCTCTTCACCGTGCTGGCCTTTCCGGTGCGGGCCATCGGTTGGGTACTCGCCGAGCTGCCGCGCAGCGTCGCCGGCTGGGACCGGGTCCGCCGGGTGCTCGACGCCACCGGTGAGATGCCGTACGGGCAGCGGGTGCTCGACCCGACCGACGCCGGCCCGGCCACCCTCACCTTCAGCGACGTGCACTACTCCTACCCGCCCGCCGAAGCGCACCCGCCCGGCGCGCAGGTCCTCGGCGAGGTCGGCTTCACGGTGCCGTCCGGTCGGACGGTGGCCCTGGTGGGGCCGACCGGCGCCGGCAAGTCCACCATCACCTCGCTGGCGGTGCGGCTCGTCGACCCGGACTCCGGCACGGTGCGCCTGGACGGCGTGGACGTGCGCGAGCTGACCTCCGCGTCGCTGGCCGGCACTGTGGCCCTGGTCGCCCAGGTGCCCTTCATCTTCGACGACACGGTCCGCGCCAACATCGCCCTCGACCGGCCCGGTGTCGACGACGAGGTGGTCTGGGCGGCGCTGCGGCTGGCCGAGGCGGACGGGTTCGTCGCCGCGCTGCCCGATGGTCTGGACACCATGGTCGGCGAGCGGGGCACCTCACTCTCCGGCGGCCAGCGCCAGCGGCTCACCCTGGCCCGCGCACTGGCCGGTCGCCCGCGGCTGCTGGTGCTCGACGACGCGACCAGCGCTGTCGATCCTCGAGTGGAGGCGGCCATCCTGGCGGGGCTGCGGTCGTCGACCTCGGCGGCGGGCGTCCCGGCCGCGTCGATCCTGGTGGTCGCGTACCGCCGGGCCACCATCGCGCTCGCCGACGAGGTCATCTACGTGGAACAGGGACGGGTGGTCGCCCGGGGCACCCACAGCGAGTTGTTGGCCACCGTGCCCGGGTATGTCGACCTGGTGACCGCCTACGAGCAGGCCGAGGTCGAGCGCGCGCAGGAAAGTTCGTACGGCGACGACGTGGCGCCGCTGCCGTCGGGCCTGGAGATCGAGGTGGACCGGTGAGCGCGAGGAGTGCAGCGCAGCGGAGCCCCGCAGTCGCGAACGAAAGGCGGGACCGGTGAGTACGACGACCACGGGGACTGACGAGCAGGAGGCCCGGCAGGAGACGACCTGGCAGACCCTGCGTCGGGGCCTGGCGCTCTCGCCGGAGCTACGGACCGGGCTGGCCGGCACGTTGGCCCTGGCCCTGGTCTACATGGTCGGTCGGGTTGCCGTGCCGGTCGCCGTACAGCAGGGCATCGACCGGGGCCTCGTCGGTGGTCTGAATCTGAACGTGGTCTGGACGGTGGTGGCGATCACCGCGGCGATCCTGACGATCACCACGATCTGCGGCTACCTGATGATGCGCCGGCTGTTCACGGTCAGCGAGACGGCGCTGGCCAATGTCCGGACGCGCGCGTTCCGACACGTGCACGACCTGTCGATGTTGCACCAGCAGTCGGAGCGGCGCGGTTCGCTGGTCTCCCGGGTGACCAGCGACGTGGACCAGATCACCCAGTTCCTCCAGTGGGGCGGGGTGATCCTGCTGGTCAACCTGGGTCAGCTGGTGGTCACCACCGCCGTCATGCTGGCGTACTCCTGGCAGTTGACCCTGGTGGTGCTGGCCGCGTTCCTGCCGGCGGTGTTCGTCATCCGGCAGTTGCAGCGCCGCCTCGGCTCGGCGTACGCGACGGTGCGTCAGCGCACCGGGACGCTGCTCGGCGCGATCGGCGAGAGCGTGGTGGGCGCGCCGGTGATCCGGGCGTACGGGATCGCCGGGCGCACGGAGCGGCGGCTGGACGAGGCGATCGACCGGCAGCGCCTGGCGCAGCAGCGGGCGATCCGGATCAGCATCGTGGGCAGTTCGGTCGGGGAGTTGGCGGCGGGGTTGGCGCTGGCCGGTGTGGTGGTGCTGGGCGTGTTGTTGGGGGTGGACGGCACGCTGTCGATCGGCCAGCTGACCGCGTTCCTGTTCCTGGTGACGCTCTTCATCCAGCCGGTGCAGATCGCCACCGAGGTGCTCAACGAGGCGCAGAACGCGATCGCTGGCTGGCGTCGGGTGCTGGACGTGCTGGACGTCGCCCCGGACGTGGCCGACCCGGGGGAGCAGGGGCGGGAGTTGCCGGGCGGGCCGCTGGACATCCGGTTCACCGGGGTGCGGTTCGCCTATCCGGGTGGTCCGCCGGTGCTGCACGACATCGACCTGGAGATTCCGGCGAAGAGTCGGGTGGCGGTGGTCGGTGAGACGGGTAGCGGCAAGACCACGTTCGCCAAGTTGCTGACCCGTCTGATGGACCCGTCGGCCGGGGCGGTGCTGCTGTCCGGGGTGCCGTTGGCGGACGTCCGGTTCGATTCGCTGCGTTCCCGGGTGGTGATGGTGCCCCAGGACGGGTTCCTCTTCGACGCGACGGTGGGGGACAATGTCCGGTTCGCCCGTCCGGAGTTGACCGATGAGCAGCTGGGCTCCGCCTTCACCGAGCTGGGCCTGTCGGACTGGCTGGAGGGTCTGCCAGCGGGCCTGAACACCCCCGTCGGGGAGCGCGGCGAGGCGCTCAGCGTCGGTGAGCGTCAGCTCGTCGCGTTGGCCCGCGCGTATGTGGCTGACCCGGATCTGCTGGTGCTCGACGAGGCGACCAGCGCGGTGGACCCGGCGACGGAGGTGCGGTTGCAACGCACGTTGGACGCTGTCACCCGAGGCCGGACCACCCTCGCGATCGCGCACCGGCTCTCCACGGCCCAGGCCGCCGACGAGGTGATCGTGGTGGACCGGGGTCGGGTGGTGCAGCGTGGGCCGCACGACGAGTTGGTCCGCGACGCCGACTCGGTGTACGGGCTGCTCTACGCCTCCTGGCTGGAGCAGACCCGGTGAGGTGCGGCGGTGTGGTGGACGTCGACGGTCGGGTGCTCTAGGCTCCGGGTTAGGTAAGCCTAACCTTTGAAGGAGGTCGCGCCATGCGGCCCAACTCCGCCGAGATCGTCCGTACCCTCGTCGCCGGCCGCCTGCCCGGTCTCGTGCACCTGGCCCACCGGCCGGGCCCACACCACGCCCGGCACGTCACCGACGCGGACGGGCGGGTGCTGCTGCTGGTGCCGGTGGCCAGCCACCTGGCCGCCGCCCTGCAACCGGCGGTCGGGGGCAGCGACGTCGCGGTGGTGCTCGACGTGCTCGACCTGCCGCCCGCCGCCGGCGCGCCCGGCCTGGGTCGGGCCTGGGTGTCCGGCTGGGCGGCCGAGCTGCGCGGCGACGAGGCCCGCCAGGCGGCGGTCGACTTCGCCGCGGTGGAGCCGACCGGTGACCTGCTCGACCTGGGCACCCGGTTCCGGCTGTTCCGCTTCGAGGTGGTCGAGGTCCGCTGGGAGCGGGCCGGCGTCGTGCACCGGATCGACCCGGTGGAGTACGCCGAGGCCGAGCCGGACCCGGTGCACCCGGTCGAGGCCCGGCTGCTCGCCGACCTCGCCGAGTGCCACGGCGCCCAGGTGACGGAGTACCTGCGCCGGCAGCTCGGGTTGACCGCGCAGACCCCGGACGGGCCGCCCCGGGTGGTGCGCATCGACCGCTACGGGCTGGTGGTCTCCCTCGGCCGACCTGGTGCCCGGCGTCGGGTCCGGTTGGCCTTCCCGGGCCCGGTGACCGACCCGGCCGACCTCCCCCACCTGCTGCCCCCGCTACAACTC
>NZ_QGSZ01000227.1 GCF_003857055.1 Micromonospora inaquosa
GCGGTAGGTGGACGGGGCCACGCCGATGCGTTGGTGGAGTTGCTGGCGTAGGGCGGCGGTGGTGCCGAACCCCGAGCGGTGGGCGATCTGGTCGACGGTGAGGTCTGTCGTCTCCAGCAGCAGTCTCGCGTGGTCGGTGCGCTGTTGCAGCAGCCACTGGGCCGGGCTCAGGCCGGTCTCCGATCGGAAGCGCCGGGTGAAGGTGCGCACGCTCATCCGCGCCTGCTCGGCCAGGTCGCGGAGCGCGATCGGCTCGTGCAGCCGCTGCCGCGCCCATTCCCGGGCGCCCGCCGTGCTGGTGTCGGTCGCCTTCGGCACCGGCTGCTCGATGTACTGCGCCTGGCCGCCGTCGCGCCACGGTGGCATCACGCAGCGGCGGGCCGCCCGGTTGGCCACCTCGCTGCCGTGATCGAGGCGGATGACGTGCAGGCAGAGGTCGATGCCGGCGGCCACCCCGGCCGAGGTGAGCACCCGGTCGTCGGCGATGAAGAGCACGCCCGGGTCGAGGTCCACCCGGCCGTGCAGGTGGCGGAACCGCTCGGCGTACGCCCAGTGGGTGGTCGCCCGCCGCCCGTCCAGGAGCCCGGCGGCGGCGAGCACGAACGCCCCGGTGCAGATCGACATGATCCGGGCGCCCCGCTCGTACGCTGAGCGCAGCGCCCCGGTCACCTCCGGCTCGATGATGCCCGAGGTCAACGCGGTGCCGTCGTGGATGCCCGGGACGATCACGGTGTCGGCGGTGTCGAGCAGTTCCAAACCGTGGTCGGGGAGCACCTGGAAGCCGGCGGTGCTGCGCATCGGCTGCCCGCCCGGGGTGCACACCCGGACGTCGTAGAAGGGTGTCCCGTCGGCGGCCCGGGCGGTGCTGAAGACCTGGGACGGGGTGCCGAGGTCCAGGCCAACCACCTGGTGCAGAGCGAGTACGGCGATCCGGTGCGGGCCAGCGGTCATGGCCCGATTATTGCGCATGATGGCTTTCCGGCCACTCGTGGAGGTGAGTGGCCCGGCCCAGACTTGTTCCGTGTCCAAGAACCGCCGTCTGCATCCCGCCTGGCTGGTCGCCGCCGTCGCCTTCGTGGCGCTGGTCGGCGCGGCCGGCTTCCGCGCCACCCCGTCGGTGCTGTTGAACCCGCTGCACGAGGAGTTCGGCTGGCCACTGGCCACGATCTCCGCGGCCGTCTCGGTCAACCTGCTGCTCTACGGGCTCACCGCGCCGTTCGCGGCCGCCCTGATGGACCGGTTCGGTATCCGCCGGGTGGTCTCGACAGCGCTGCTGCTGGTCGCCGCGGGCAGCGGATTGACGGTCTTCATGACCGCCAGCTGGCAGCTCCTGCTCTGCTGGGGTGTGCTGGTGGGCGTGGGCACCGGCTCGATGGCGCTGGCGTTCGTGGCCACCGTCACCGGCCGCTGGTTCGTCCGCCGACGGGGTCTGGTGACCGGGGTTCTGACCGCCGGTGGGGCGGCCGGGCAACTGGTGTTCCTGCCACTGATCGCCATCCTGGTACGCGACCACGGTTGGCGTACCGCCGCGCTCGTGGTGGCCGCGTCGGCGCTGGCGGTCGTACCCCTGGTGGTGTGGCTGCTGCGCGAACACCCGGCGGATCTCGGCCTGCCCGCCTACGGGGCGACCGAGGTCGTCGCGGCGCCGCCAGCGACCGGTGGCGCGGCGACCCGGGCGCTGGGCGCGCTGGCGACGGCGGCCCGGACCCGACCGTTCTGGCTGCTGGCCGGAGGATTCGCGATCTGCGGGGCGACCACCAACGGCCTGGTCGGCACGCACTTCGTGCCGGCCGCGCACGACCACGGCATGGCCCAGACCACCGCGGCCGGGTTGCTCGCCCTGGTGGGGCTGTTCGACATCGTCGGCACTATCGCCTCCGGCTGGCTCACCGACCGGGTGGACAGTCGGCTGCTGCTCGGCATGTACTACGCGCTGCGAGGGCTGTCCCTGCTGGTGCTGCCGAGTCTGTTCTCCGGCACCGCCGAGCCGAGCATGCTGGTGTTCATCGTCTTCTACGGCCTGGACTGGGTGGCCACCGTGCCGCCGACCGTGGCGCTGTGCCGGGAGTACTTCGGTGCCGCCGGAGCGGTGGTGTTCGGCTGGGTGTTCGCCGCGCACCAACTCGGCGCGGCGGTCGCCGCCACCGGCGCGGGGCTGGTCCGGGACCGGCTGGGCGACTATGCGATGGCCTGGTACGTGGCGGGTGCGCTGTCGATCGGCGCCGCCGGACTGTCGTTGCTGCTGCGCCGACGACCGGGCCGAGGAGTGCCGGAGGCTGTGCTGGTCGCCGCGACCGCGCCCCGGGCCTGGAGCTACCGGGGCTGAGCGGGTCGGACGGTCAGCCGAGGGTCCACTGTTGGGCGGGGCGGCCGTCGCAGGCGCGCTGCCGGATCTCGTCGTCGGGCTCGTCGCCGTCGTCGTCGGCCTGCGCGCACCTGCCGCTGTGCGCGGCCACCAGCAGCACCGGGCCGGTGCCGGTAGGGGACAGCCGCCACTGCTGGTTGGCCCCACCGTGGCAGGGGAACTGGAGCAACCGCGCGCCGTCGTCGGTACTGCCGCCCTCGACGTCGAGGCACTGACCGTGGGCGGCATTGGTCAGCGTCACCACGTCCGCGCCAGCCGGGCTGACGACCCACTGCTGCTCCGGGCCGCCGGTGCAGACGGCCAGCTCGGCTCCCGCCTCCTTGTCGTCGCCGTCGAGCCCCAGGCAGAGCCCGGACGCGACCCGCAGCACCCGGGGCCCGGTGGTCGGTGCCGCCGAGGGCGTCGGCGACGGCTCGACCGACGGGGTCGGGCTCGGCTCGGCCGGTGGGGTGGTGGCCGCCGCCGCGCTGGACGTCGCGCCGATCGTGGCCGGCACCACCGGCTTGTCGTCGCCGTCGAGCAGCCCGGTCGCGAAGACCACCCCGAGGAGTACCCCCACCAGCCCGACCCCGAGCGCCACCCGCAGCAGCGGGTCGGTGAGCGGGCCGGAACGGGAGGCCCGTCGGCGGCCGCCGTAGACGGTGCCGGCGGGATCGGGGCGTTCCTCGGGCGCGGGCATACGGGCCATCCTCACCCACCGCCGTCGACCACGGCCAGTCGGTGCCGTCAGTCGACGACCCGGACGTCCTTCCAGAACGCCACCCGGTCACGCACCATCTCGGCGTCCGGTTTGGGCTCCGGGTAATACCAGACCGCGTCCTTGCTGGTGCTGCCCTCGTGCTCAAGGGAGTAGTAGGAGGCGGTGCCCTTCCACGGGCAGACGGTGTGCGTCGCGGAGTCGCGGATCAGGTCGTCGCGCAGGGCGGAGCGGGGGAAGTAGTGGTTGCCCTCCACCAGCACGGTGTCGTCGCTCTCCGCGACGACCAGGTCGTTCCAAACGGCTTTCGGCATGTCTCAACACTAGGCCGTGCCACCGCCCGTGCCAGTGCTCAGCGGGTGGGTTGCGGGTCGGTGACGTCGGCCACTGTGGCGTCGAGGGCGGCGATCGCGGTGTCGGCGGCGATCGCGATGGCGAGACCGCGCTCGCCGGCACCCAGCGTGATCTCCCGGCCGCGCAGTCGCTCGTCGGCGACCACCGGCCACGCCGTGCTCGCGCCGAACGGGGTGATGGTGCCGCGTTCGTAGCCGGTGGCGGCCAGGGCGCCCGCCGCGTCCGGCATGGAGAGCCGGTGCACCCCGAGCAGGGCGCGCAGCTTGGGCCAGGAGATGACCCGGTCGCCGGGGGTGAGCACGAACAGGTGATCAGCTTCACCGCGACGTACCACGATCGTTTTGACCACGTCGGGGACGGCCACACCCCGGGCAGCGGCGGCCTCCGCGAGACTGCCGACCGCACCATGGCTGACCAGCCGATATGGCAGTTGGGCGGCGTTCAGGGCGGTGATCGCTGGCGATGGCATGCCCGCCACGGTAGCCGCCGGGTCTGCCGCCGGACGGGAAACTGCCCTCGCCGACATCCCACGGTTTCCGAACGTCGAGCGTAAGGTGATCACATGCGCGCTGAGCGTGTGGATCATCCGATTGACCATGATCAAGCGGTGGACACGCTGCGGCGGTCGTACGCCGCGGTGCCCACGGGCGAGCCTGTCCGGCTGGCCAAACGCACCTCCAACCTGTTCCGCCCCCGGTCCGCTCCCCGGACCCCGGGCCTCGACGTGAGTGGCCTGAACGGTGTGCTGTCGGTCGACCCGGCCGGCCGCACCGCCGACGTGCAGGGCATGTGCACCTACGAGGACCTGGTCGACGCGACGCTGCCGCACGGGCTGATGCCACTGGTGGTGCCGCAGTTGCGCACCATCACGCTGGGCGGCGCGGTGACCGGCCTCGGGATCGAGTCGACCTCGTTCCGCAACGGCCTGCCGCATGAGTCGGTCCGGGAGCTGGACGTGCTCACCGGCTCCGGCGAGATCGTCACCGCCCGACCCGACGGCGAGCACACCGACCTGTTCACCGCGTTCCCCAACTCGCTGGGCAGCCTCGGTTACGCCACCCGGCTGCGCATCGAGCTGCAACCGGTCGGCCGGTACGTGGCGTTGCGCAACATCCGGTTCACCCAACTGGAGGCGCTCACCGACGCGATCGCCGAGGTGACCGCCACCCGGTCCTGGGCTGGCGAGCCGGTCGACGTGATGGACGGCGTGATGTTCAGCCCCGGTGAGGCGTACCTGATCCTGGGTACCTTCACCGACGCGGCCGATCCGCCGAGCGACTACACCGGTCAGGCGATCTACTACCGGTCGCTGCGCCAGCGCACCCGCGACGTGCTCACCGCGTACGACTATCTGTGGCGCTGGGACACCGACTGGTTCTGGTGCTCGGCGGCGTTCGGTGCGCAGCACCCGGTCGTGCGCAGGCTCTGGCCGGCGCGTTACCGGCGCAGCGACTTCTACCACCGACTGGTCCGGTTGGAGCACCGCCACCAGGTGGCGGCCCGGATCGACCGGCTGCGCGGGCAACCGGCCCGGGAGCGGGTCGTGCAGGACGTGGAGATCCCGCTGGACCGTACTGCTGACTTCCTGCGCTGGTTCGCCGGCGCGGTGGGGATGAACCCGGTGTGGCTGTGCCCGTTGCGACTGCGCGAGCCGTCGGGTCCTGGTTCGGCGCGGTCGTGGCCGCTGTATCCACTCCGGCCGGGGCAGGACTACGTCAACATTGGGTTCTGGGGGAGCGTGCCGATCGCGCCGGGCGCCGCCGACGGCGACGTCAACCGCACGATCGAACGCAGGGTGTCGGAGTCGGGCGGGCACAAGTCGCTCTACTCCGACGCGTACTACGACCGGGACGCCTTCGACCGCCTCTACGGGGGCGACACGTGGCGCGCGGTGAAAGACCGCTACGACCCGGACCACCGGCTGACGGGACTGTACGAAAAGGCGGTAGCACGAGCATGAGCCTGACCGACAGAGATCAAGGGGCGGCGAGCGTCCCCGCCACCCCGCCGGCGGGGGGCCGGCGCACGGGTCCGACCGTGGCGGATGTCGTCCGCGCGGTCACCACGGGGCCGTTGCCGGTGCGGATCACCGGGTACGACGGCAGCGCCGTCGGCCCGTCCGACGCGGGCATCACCCTGGCGATCCGTTCCGAGCGTGGGCTGTCGTACCTGCTCACCGCACCCGGCGACCTGGGCATGGCCCGGGCGTACGTCAGTGGTGACCTGGCGTTGCAGGGGGTGCACCCGGGTGACCCGTACGAGGCGTTGCGGGTGCTCAAGGACGAGCTGCGGTTGCGTCCACCGGCGCTCAGCGAGGGGCTGGCGCTGGTCCGTGGGCTGGGCTGGGAGCGGCTGATGCCGCCGCCGGCGCCGCCGCAGGAGGCGCAGCCTCGCTGGAAGCGGGTGATGAACGGGCTGCGGCACTCGCGGGTGCGGGACAGCACCGCCATCTCGCACCACTACGACGTCTCCAACGCCTTCTACGAGAAGGTGCTCGGCCCGTCGATGACGTACACCTGCGCGGTTTTCCGGTCTCCGGACGACACGCTGGAGCAGGCCCAGGCGGCGAAGTACGACCTGGTCGCCGGCAAGCTGGCGTTGAAGAAGGGGATGCGGCTGCTGGATGTCGGGTGCGGCTGGGGTGGCATGGTGCGCCACGCCGCGCGCGAGTACGGCGTCAAGGCCCTCGGGGTGACCCTGTCGAAGGCGCAGGCGCAGTGGGCGCAGGCGGCGATCGAGCGCGAGGGGCTGACCGGGCTGGCTGAGGTGCGGCACATGGACTACCGGGACGCGCCGGCCGAGCAGTTCGACGCCATCTCCTCGATCGGGTTGACCGAGCACATCGGGGTGCGTAACTATCCGGCCTACTTCGGGGCGTTGCGCAGTCGACTGCGGCAGGGCGGGCGGCTGCTCAACCACTGCATCACCCGGGCGGACAACCGGGCGCCGTACCGCTCGGGCGCGTTCATCGACCGGTACGTCTTCCCGGATGGTGAGCTGGCCGGTCCGGGCCGGTTGATCAGCGAGGTGCACGACGCCGGGTTCGAGGTGCACCACGAGGAGAACCTGCGCCAGCACTACGCGCTGACGCTGGCCGCCTGGTGTCGCAACCTGGTCGAGCACTGGGACTTCTGCGTCTCGGAGGTGGGCGCGGGCACCGCCCGGGTGTGGGGGCTCTACATGGCCGGGTCGCGGATGGCGTTCGAGCGTAACGGCATCCAGCTGCACCAGGTGTTGGCCACCCACAATGGCCCGAACGGCGTGAGCGGCTACCCGTTGCGACCGGACTGGTTGCCCTGACCATCTGCTGAGCGTCGCCTGAAGCCGCGTCGAGAAAGTCGGCGCGGCTTCTCGCGAAGTCATTGACAAAGAAGTTTTGTACGTACAAACTGATTTTGCCATGAGAGAGATCCTGTACCTGGAGCAGATCGAGCAGGCCGAAGTCCTGCTCAAGCCGCAGCGCGTCGAGGTGCTGCGGCAGCTGGCCGAGCCGCGCACCTGCACCGAGGTCGCGGCCCGACTCGACCAGACGCCACAACGCGTCTATTACCACGTCAAGCAACTCGTCGCGGCCGGCCTCGTCGAGCTGGTCAACGAACGCAAGGTCCGCGGCATCACCGAAGGCATCTACCAGGCCGCCGCCCAGTCCTACTGGCTCTCCCCGCGGCTCGTCGGCCGGATCGGCCTGCGCCGGGCCCGTGACGAGCTGAGCCTGGGCTACCTGCTCGACCTGATGGAGGAGGTGCAGGCCGACATCGCCGGCCTGGACCGGGCAGCACCCGAATTGCCCTCGATCGGCGTCTCCGGCGAGATCCGGGTGCCGGCCGAGCAGCGCCAACAGTTCCTGCACGACCTGCAAACCGCACTTCAGGACCTGTTCACCCGCTACGGCGGCAGCGAAGGAGATGCCTTCAAGCTGGCCGTCGCCTGCTATCCGAAAGGGAACGACAATGAGTGAGCCAATGAAGCTCCAGGCCCGTCTCTCCGCGCCCGTCGAGCGCGTCCGTCAAGCCCTGACCGACCCGGCCGAGCTGCGGCTCTGGCTGGCCGAGCACGCCGAGGTCGAGCTGCCCCAGCGGTACGAGTTCTGGGGCCGCTACACGCCCGAGGGCGACGCCCCGCATCAGCGGCTGCTGCACGCCGACGACGACACGCTGCGCTTCAGCTGGCTGCTCGACGGGGTGGAGACCACCACCGAGCTCCAGCTGACCGCCGAGGGCGCCGACAGCACCGTGCTGACGCTGACCCAGAGCCACTTCGACTTCGCCGAGGCGATGAGCGGCTCCAGCATCCGGGGCGTGCTCCAGACGTACTGGTCGCTCGCCATCGCCAACCTGGCCGCCCACCTGGACGGTCAGCCGCTGCTGCCCCGCACCGACTTCACCTCCGCCGACCTGCGGGGTGAGCTGGTCATCGCCGCCCCCGTGGACAAGGTGTGGGAGTCGCTGACCGACTCCGAGCAGGCCAGCGCCTGGTTCGGCTACCCGATCGGCATCGAGCCGTGGGTCGGTGGCCGGTACGCCATGGGCGGCTTCGAGGCCGGCTACGCGGCCAAGATCGTCGACCTGGAGCCCGGTCGGCGGATGTCGGTCGACTGGGGGCCGACCGGCGTGACGAACTGGGAGCTGGCCGAGTCGGATGGCCGGACCACGCTGACCTTCGTGCAGAGCGGCTTCGACGAGGCCAACCCGCCCTACGGGGCCTGGAGTGGGTCGGTGTCCGGGCTGTTCGAGCTGCGCCGCTTCCACGAGGTGCCGAACTGGCAGCCGATCTGGCTGCCCGCCGAGGTCCCCGGCCTGGAGCCCTCGCCGGCCAACTGAAGTCTTGATCATCTCGTCTTGATCGTGCTCGATCCGGGATGTGGTGGCCTCGTGCACGCCTGAGGCCACTGCATCCCGGACAACGCCGTGCGTGTCTCTCCCGGGCGGGAGCGTCGCTGCTGAGCGGTATACCCAGGAGTCATATTCATACCTGAGTGGTATGTGCCTTACCGGGGCGACGCCGCCCCGACGGGCGAGCACGATCTCATTGCTGGCGGCCCGCGCGGTGGGCGATGGCGGTGGTTGGTTCTGATCCGGTAGCGGAATCTGGTGACTTTTCGCTGTCGAGTGGGTACTGGCGGGCGATGTTCTTCATCTTTGGTCTGCGTACCAAGGTCGACCGGTCCGGGGTCGTGCAGCAGGTCTGCCGCCACTGCGGCAACCAGGCCGCGCAGGTGATCACCCGCCGCTCGACGAAATTCACCCTCTTCTTCATCCCTCTCATTCCGATCCGCACCCGGTACGCGCAGCAGTGCACGTTCTGCGGGGCCGAGTACGAGATCTCCAAGTCCGACGCCGATCGCCTCCCGGTCGGCTGATCCGACGATGGAACGCTTCCTCTGCTGGCTGATCGGCCGACCAACGTCCCCGGTCGACGTGGCCGTGCACACCGTTGCCCGCCCGCCCTGCACCCCCGGCCGGCGCAGACGCCGCCGCGTACGCCGTCCATTGGCCGGCACCACATTGCCCCGCTCACCCTGGAACCGGTCCGCGGGCCGCTGACCGACCGGCGAGATCGCCCGGCAGCGGATCACGGACGTGGCCAGCGGAGAGTCGGCGACGGCGTGCACGTTCGGCTCTGGCGGCGTATCTGAGCGCTGGTTAGGCTTTCGGGGTTTGCCGTGGACCGGTCCTGCCGAGGTGCACGCACGACGAAAGGGCCGGAGCGACCGTGTCCCGACAGGACGGAAAGCAGGCCACGGGGGCGGTCAACCCCGTCGGTGCGTTCGTCGCGGCTGCGGTCATCCTGCTGGAGGCGGCCTGGCTGGTCGCCGCGCTGCCCGGTGCCGCGCTGGTCAGCGACCTCGGCGCGATGCTGGTCGCCGGCTGGGCGACGCTCGCGTGTGTCGGGGTGACCCGTCGGCACCCGGCGCCGCTGCGCCGGTTCTGGGCGCTGCTCGCCGTCACCATGGCGCTCGCCGCGGCCGGCCGGGCGATCTGGACGGTGCAGCGGCTCGTCGGCGACGACCTGCCGCACACGCCGGTGGTCGGGGTGGTCTTCACCGCCGGCATCCTCACCGGCACGGCCGCGCTGCTCAGCTCGCCGTCCGCACCACGGACCGCGGTCGGTCGGGCCCGGACGTTGCTGGACGGGGTGATCGTCGCCCTGGCCCTGGTGCCGATCGGTTGGGTGCTGGTCTTCCGCGGCGTCGCCGCCGCCGAGCTGGCCGATCCGGCGCGCACCCTGGGGCTGCTCTTCCCGATGTTCGACCTGATGCAGCTCACCATCCTGGTCGCGGTCTCCGGGCCGGGCCGGCCGATGTGGCGGCCGATGAGCATCTTCGCGGCGAGCCTCACCCTGCGGGTCGTCGCCGATGTCGTCTACGTGTCGCTGGTCGCTCGCGCCGACTACACCGCCGGTCACCCGATCGACCTGTGCTGGCCGTTGAGTTACCTGCTGATCGGCCTGGCCACCCGGAACCCACCACCACCGGACTGCGACGGCACCGACGACACCGCCGAGTCGCCGCTGCCGCCCTGGTGGCGGGTGGCGTTGCCGTACCTGCCGGTGGGTGGGGCGATCATCGCTGTGGTGTTGGCCCGCCGGCCCACCGGGCAGACCCCACTGCTGGTGTTCGTGACCATGATGGTGTTGCTGGCTGCCCTCGCCGTCCGTCAGGGGTTGGCCGCCAACGAGAACCTCCGGTTGGTGGTCCGGTTGCGTCGGCTCGCGTACGGCGACCAGCTCACCGGGCTGCCCAACCGGCTGTTGTTCAACCGGCGGCTGCGGCTGGCCCTGCGCGACGGCCGGCCGGTGGCCGTGCTGCTGCTCGACCTGGACGGGTTCAAGCAGGTCAACGACCGGTTCGGGCACGCCGCCGGTGACACCCTGCTGAACGGGTTGGCGGCCCGGATGCACGCCGCCGTCAACGGTGACGGCACCATCGCCCGGCTCGGCGGTGACGAGTTCGCCGTGCTGGTCGACGGCGACCGGCCGGTGTCACCGGAACGGCTCGCGGAGCGGCTGCTGGACGCGTTGCGGCCCTCCGACGACGAGGAGGACGTGGGGGTGCACCCGTCGGCGAGCATCGGTATCGCCGAGTTCGGCCCGCAGCACGCCTCCCACACCGACCTGCTGCGCGACGCCGACATCGCCATGTACGCGGCCAAGGCGGCCGGGAAGTCCGCGTACCGGACGTGCACGCCGGCGCTGCGCGAGTCGGCCGTCTCCCGCGCCGAGCTGATCGCCGACCTGCGCCGTGCGGTCGACGAGGACCAACTGCACCTGGAGTTCCAGCCCATCGTCGACCTGGCCACCGGTGCGGTACGCAGCGCCGAGGCGCTGGTGCGCTGGCGGCACCCGCGGCTGGGGATGTTGCCGCCGTCGAGGTTCCTGCCGCTGGCCGAGGAGACCGGGCTGATCCTGCCGATCGACCGCTGGGTGATCCACGAGGCGTGCCGGGCCGCCGCGACCTGGCGGGGCCGGGTGCCGGAGGCGACCGTCGCGGTGAACATCGCCGCCGCGCACCTGCGTCGGCCGGACCTGATCGCCACGGTCACCGCGGCCACCAGCGCCGCCGGGCTGGCGCCGCGGGCGTTGACCCTGGAGTTGACCGAGTCGGCGCTGATCGAGGGGACCGAGGCGGTGCTGGAGCGGCTGCACCAGCTCCGGGAGCTGGGCATCAGGATCGCCATCGACGACTTCGGCACCGGCTACTCGTCGCTGAGCTACCTGCACCGCATTCCGGCCACGGAGCTGAAGATCGACAGGTCGTTCGTGGCCCGGCTGGGCACTGACGACCGGGCGTACGCCACGGTGGAGATGGTCACCCGGTTGGCCGGCGCTTTCGACCTGGCGGTGGTCGCCGAGGGGGTGGAGACCGAGCGCCAGCACGAGGCGGTCACCGCGATCGGCTGCCCCCGCGGTCAGGGCTATCTGTACGGGCGGCCGGACCGCCCCGCCATGGTGGGCCAGAATCGCAGTTGACTCTCACGTAGCGGCAGGCAGGAGCCTGGTTCCCGGAAGGGAGGGGGACCATGGCGTACACGGTGGGTCAGGTGGCGAAGCTCGCTGGCGTGACGGTGCGGACGCTGCACCACTACGACGAGATCGGATTGCTCTCGCCCAGCGGGCGCACCTCGGCCGGTTACCGTCGCTACGACGACGCGGACCTGCAACGGCTGCAACTCGTCCTGTACTACCGGGAGCTGGGTTTCCCGCTTGAGGAGATCGCGGCGATCATCGACGACCCGGCGGCCGATCCGGCCGCGCACCTACGCCGCCAGCACGAACTGCTGACGGTACGGCTCAAGCGGTTGCAGGAGATGGTCGCGGCGATCGAGTTCGCGATGGAGGCGAGCAAGATGAACATCCAACTCACGCCGGAGGAGCGGTTCGAGGTCTTCGGTGACGTCGACCCGGAGGAGCACCGGGCCGAGGCGGAGCAGCGGTGGGGCGACACCGACGCGTACCGGGAGTCGAGTAGGCGGGTCGCCCGCTACGGCAAGGAAGACTGGCTGCGCAACAAGGCGGAGAACGAGGAGTGGGGTCGGCGGATGGTCGCCGTGCTGGCCTCGGGGGCACCGGCGGACAGCCCGGAGGCGATGGAGTTGGCCGAGGAGCACCGGCAGCTCATCAGCCGCTGGTTCTACGAGTGCTCGTACGAGATGCAGACCGGGTTGGCCGACATGTACCTGGCCGACGAGCGGTTCACCGCGTACTACGAGAACATCGCCCCGGGGCTGGCCGGTTATCTGCACGAGGCGATCCACGCCAACGCGATCAGCCGGGCGTGACGGGGTGCGGTCCGGCTAGTCTGGCCGGACCGCACCGCCCCCGGGGAGATGACCGTGCAGAAACCGAAGCTGATCGCCGCTGTCGCCGTGCTCGTGGTGGCGGTCGGTGCCGGGGCGTGGGCGCTGGTGGTCGCCGGCGACGAGCCGGACGGGGGCCGTCCGGCGGGGTCGGCGAGCCCGGTCGACCCGGTCGGCGTGCTGAAGGCCGCCGCCGCGAAGGCCGACGAGCAGCCGTACAAGCTGACGGTGGGCACCGGTGGCGCGGACGGTGACGCCACGGTGCTGCTCTGGGACCCGAACGCGAAGCGGGGTCTGGAGACCACTTCGCTGAAGGTGCCCACCGGCGTGGTGAAGATCGAGCGGTTGACCACCGGGCCGGACGTGTACGTGCGGGTCACCGCCCCGGACCGCCGCGTCCCGGTCTGGGACGGCAAGACGTGGTGGCACGTGGGCGCACCGGCTGCCCCGGCGGCCAAGCAGGGCCTGGACAACACCCGGCTGGCCAGCACGTTGGGCGCGCCGGCGGGGGTCCGGCAGACCGCCGAGCGGGAGTACGCGGGCACCCTCGATCTGCGCCAGAGCAGCGCGGTGCTGGGCAGCGGCGTCGCCGGTGTGCTCGGTGACCGGGCCGGGGCGGTGCCGTTCACCGCGGCCGTCGACGAGCAGGGTCGGCTGGTCCGCTACCGCATCGAGTTGGCCAGTGAGCAGTCGCAGACCGCCCAGCTCGACCTGACGTACTCGGATTTCGGGCTGTTGGTGTCGGCGGACCCGCCGGCGGCGGACCTGGTCGGCGAGGATCCGCCGGCGAACATTCCGGGCGCCTGAGGTCGGCTCACTCCTCGACCGCCCCGCCGACGGGGTCGACCAGGAAGTCGTAGACGGTACGGGCCATCCGTCGGACCGTCTCGTCGCCGGTGGCCATGGGCCCGGCGGTGAGGAACGCGACGGCGGTCTCGGTGCCGGGGATCAGGTAGTAGCCGACGTCGTGTGAGGCGTCCGGCAGGTCACCGGTCTTGTGGGCCACCGGCACGCCGGGTGGCAACGCCGCCGGGATCTTCGTGTTCAGGGTCTGCTCCCGCATGAACCCGATCATCAGGTCGCGGGAGGCGGGGGTGAGAATCTCGCCGTCCCAGACCGCGCCGAGCAGCGACACCACGTCGTCCGGGCTGGTGTAGTTCTCCTCGCCGCGTTGCGCGGCGGCGCTGTCGAGCATCCGGCGGGCCAGGATGGTGGACCGCTGGTTCATCGAGTCGATCAGCGCGTTGACCGGGGCGAACCCACCCAGGTAGGTGATCAGTACGTTCGCGGCCACGTTGTCGCTGTATTTGATCAGGTACTGGGCGAGCCGGTGCAGGGTGACCACCTGCGGGAACGTCTCGAACTGCAGCTGACCGGTGCCGCCGACCACATCGTCGGGGGTGACCAGCACCCCGTCGTCGAGGAAGGCCTGTCCACAGTCGACCCGGCGCAGCAGCTCGACGAGGATCCACAGTTTGATCACGCTGGCCGCCTTGGGGCGCAGCGACCCGTTGACGGCGATCTGCTGGTCGCCGTAGCGCCCGGACAGGTCGCGGACGGTGACCCCGGCCGGGTTGAGGTTCGCGTCGGCGACCACCCGGGCGAGCTGTCCGCTGAGCGGAAACAGCCGGGCCCCGGCGATCGGGTCGGTGGGTGGTTGCGGGCTGGTGACCACCACGCCGGTCAGCGTCGTCGGCGGCCGGTGCCGTTGGATCACCTCCAGCGTGCCCTCGCTGCGCCCGACCAGCGGCACCCGGTAGCGGTAGGCGGTGCCGCCGACGACGACCGCACCGCTGGCCACCCCGGCGGCGACCCGCATGGTCGGGTCGGCGACCCGACCGGTGTCGCCGTCGCAGGCGCGGTAGCGCACCGTGTGCCCGAGCGAGTCCACAGCGAACGCCCCGCCGGGAAACGACAGCCAGGACACCTCGCTGGTCGGCTGGCGTTCCGGTGTCGGGTCCACCCCGGGCTCGTGGCTCTGACCGTCACCGGGCTCGACTCCGTACCCCGGCTCGGTCGTCTGCGCCGGGTCCGCGGCGGGCGCACGGCCCGGGTCGTCGGCGGTGGCCGGCCCGGTCGCCGCGAGCACCGCGAGCGCGACCGCCGCCGACAGCACCTTCAGGGGTACGCGGGCAGAGTTCCCCAGCAGGGAAAATGAGCGCCACTTGTCGCTTTTTCTCACGTTTGCACGATATGGAGCGTGCGGGGCGGTCGAGACCGGCGGGACTCCTGTCACCCGTCCGGGCGGCAAGGTCCCGCTGAGGGTCACACCTCACCGGTATAACGGTGACTCGCAGGTATCACCGGCCTCGGCGGTACCAACAGTGGAGGACCCAATGTTGATCATCGCTGGCAGCCTGCAGGTCGAACCGGCCGCACGCGAGGCCTACCTGTCCGGCTGCGCGCAGGTCATCGCGCAGGCCCGCGCCACCGCCGGCTGCCTCGACTTCCTGCTGGCGGCCGACCCGTTGGAGCCCGGCCGGATCCACGTCTACGAACGCTGGGAGTCCGCGGAGCAACTGGCCGCGTTCCGTGGCTCCGGACCGGACGACGGGCAGGAAGCGGAAATCCTCGACGCCGATGTGCGGCGTTACCTGATCGCCGGTGTCGAGGCGCCCTGACCCGGGGCGAGCCGGCACCGGTCACGCCGGTGGTAGGAGATCGGTGGGCAGGCCGGGTGCCATCCGGCGAATCGACGCGAAGGCGGGCGTGAGGGCGTCGTACAGCTCGGCGAAGAGCGGCAGCAGCGCCGCGTAGGTGGCGGCGGCGGCCGGGTCGGGGCGGACCGTCTCCTCGATCTGCACCAGGTCGGCGGCGAGGTCGATGCTGGGGATCAGCCCGAGAGCCTCCATGCCGAGCAGCGCCGCACCGAAGCTCGACCCCTCGTGCGCGGCCGGGAAGCTCACCGGCAGGCCGAGCACGTCGGCGAGTATCTGCCGCCACAGGCCGCTGCGGGCGAAACCGCCACCGGCCCGGATCTCGCGCACCTCGTTGCCGGCCGCGCGCACCGAGCTGAGCACCAGCGCGAGCTGCTGACAGACGCCCTCCAGCGCGGCCCGCACCAGATGCTCACGGCGGTGCGCGTGGGTCAACCCCACGTACGCGCCGCGCGGCAGGGCGCTCCAGTGTGGTGCCCGTTCGCTGTGCAGATACGGCAGCATGATGAGCCCGCCCGAGCCGACCGGCGCGCGGGCCGCCAGGGCGACCAGGTCCTCCTCGGCGTGCTCGCCCAGATCCGGGGCGAGCGCCTCGCCGGCCCACTTGAGCACGATGCCGCCGTTGTTGATCGCGCCTCCGACCGCCCAGCGCTGCTCGGTCAGCGCGTAGCAGAACACCCCGCCGAGCGGGTCCACCCCAGGCCGCTCGACCATCACCCGCATCGCGCCGCTGGTGCCGATCGAGCAGGCCACCATGCCGGGGTGCACCGCGCCCAGGCCGAGGTTCGCCAGCGGTCCGTCGCCCGCGCCGACCACCACCGGGGTGCGCTCCGGCAGGCCGGTCTCGGCCGCGCTCTGCGGGGTGAGGTTGGGCAGCACCGCGGTGGTGGCGACGAGCTGCGGGAGCTGTTCCTCGGTGATGCCGGCGATGCTCAGCGCCTCGTGGTCCCACTCCAGCGTGTAGATGTCGAGCAGGCCGGTGGCCGAGGCGATCGAGTGGTCGGTGACGAGCGCGCCGCAGAGCCGCAGCAGCACCCAGTCCTTGATGCCCACCCAGTGCGACACCCGCGCGAAGAGTTTCGGCTGCTGCTCGGCGAACCAGAGCAGCTTGGGCAGCGGCGACATCGGATGGATCGGCGTGCCGGTACGCCGGTGCAGGGCCAGCCCCGACGGTGCCGCCCGCAACCGTTCGGCCTGCGGGGTGGAGCGCGAGTCGGCCCAGGTCACCGACGGGGTGAGGGGGTTGCCGTCCCGGTCCAACCCGATCAGGCTGTGCATGGCGGAGCTGAACGACAGCCCGGCGACCGGCTGGACCAGCTCGGCCACGACGATGCTGATCGACCTGAGCACCGCATCGAGGATGAGTTGCGGGTCCTGCTCGGCGTAGCCCGGTTGCGGGTTGTTCAGCGGGTAGCCGACCAGGTGACTGCCGAGCTGCCGCCCCTCGGTGTCGTACGCGACGGTCTTCGTGCTGGTGGTGCCGATGTCGACGCCGATCACGACCCCGTGCATCGTGACTGTCGGCACGACCGTCACCCCCCTCGGAAAACATGAAACGTCGGCACCAGTATCCCCCTATCGTGCTGGTTGCTCCGCCGATCGGCCATTCCGTCCGTTTCGGCGTGTCCGGGCGGCGCGCCGCACCTGTTAAACCGGGTGACACCCCAGATTGGTGGCCTGCGCGGCGAAGGAGTCGGCGTGGCAAAGACTGATTCGACGGGTTCCACTTGGCGGTACCGGTGGGCGCACCGGCAGAACGTGCGGCGGGTCAGCACGTTCCGCGGCGCTGAGGCGGCGTGGCGGCGACGCGACGACGAGTTACGGCGGCTCCGTGCCCTGGCCGCCGACTTCCACGGCTCGGCGGCTGCCGGTGCCGGTCTGGCGTTGGAGTTGGCCGCCGACGAGGTGGTGCTCTGGGCGCTGCCCGCCGCGCAACTGGTCGAGGTGCGACACACCACCGTGCTGCCCGCGCCGGACCTCACCGTCGCCCCGCGAACCGGGCCGCTGCGTCCACGCCGCCCGGACGGCGTCCGCGTCACCGACGCCGGCATGGCCGTGATCACCAGTCGTCGGCTCGTGCTGCTCGGCGGACGCGGCCGGCGCGACTGGGCGTACGGCCGAATGACCGGCCTGGCCCACGACCCGACGGCACCGGTCACCCTGATCCAGGTGCTGGACCGGCGGCGTACCTCCGGGTTGTTGCTGCCCACCGACGCCGCGCCGGACTTCCGGTTCAAGCTCACCCTGGCCTTCGCCGACGCGATCGAACAGCGTTCCGCGGTGCTCGACCAGCTCGACGAAATGATCGCCGAGCACGCCCAGCTCAAGCCGTTCCGGCCGGCGGTGGCCACCCCCGGGCAGGCCCGACTGTCGTCCTTCGTACCCGGTGGTCGCCGGAGCATCGCGGTGGCGGCGGCCATCGCGCTGCTGGTGCCGGCGGCGCTGATCGAGTCGGACCCGTCCGACCCGACAGGTGGCGCGGAGGTCGCCGCCGCCGCCACCCCGGCGCCCACCCCGAGCGTGGCGCCGGCGCTGATCCGCCCGGCCGGCCCGGTGCTCGCGCAGAAGACCCCGCCGCCGAAGCCGCCGAAGTCACCACGCCCGTCGCCCAGCGCGACCAAGGGCGCGCGCTGCGGGGCACCGGAAAACCCGATGGGGTACGACTTCTGTGGGGGCACGCGGATCCGCAAGCCGGCCGTCGAGGTGTGCGACTGGTTCGACTGCGTACCGCAGTTCTGGGCGGGTCGCGGCTACCTCGTGCAGTGCCGCGACGGCTCGGTCAGCCTGGCCGGCGGTCGGTCCAACGCCTGCGCCGAGCACAAGGGTGTGCGACGAACCATCACAAAATGACCGATTCAGTGCGTAAAGTCCGCTTCGCTCGTCCAGAATGATCGAGTGGAGATCCGGTCTGACGATGGCGCCCGGGTGCGGATACGCCCCGTCGGCTACCAGCCCGGCGTCGACCCGCCCGACGACCCCGACGGGGTCACGCCCGGCTGGCACGACTGGCTGCTCATCGAGGTCGACGCCCGCACCGCCGACGGTCAGACCTGGTCACACCATTACCCGAGCCTCATGGTCGAGGAGGCCCGCGCGCTCGGCGGCTGGCTGCACGGGCAGGCCACCGCCGCCCTCGGGCTGAGCGCACCACCGGCGATGGTCCGGTTCACCGAACCTAACCTGGCCCTGCGCAGCCGGGTGCTGCGCCGCCGCCGGCTGGAGTTGATCGTGGAGTTCTCCGCCGAGTCGCTGCCGCCGTGGATGCGCCGCCCGTCCAGCGCGATCTACCCGCTGATCCTCACCGTCTCCGCGGACGCCCTATCCACCGCCGCCGAGCACTGGGCCGAGCACTGCGAGGCGTACCCACCGCGTACCCAGTCGCGGTTCCCGGTCCGCGACCCGATGACCGACCGGCGGCGGGCCGGCTGACGGCCTTCGCGTACGATGATCGTCGTCAGCCACGAGAGGAGGTGAGCCCGGTGACCACTCATCGTCATTCCTGGGCGCTCCTCTCGGCCGTCCCCCTCAGCTGACCTCTCGCGTCGGGGAGCGCCCTCCTTATCGGAGGACCAATGTCTTTCTCTTCCTTCCGCATCGACGTGCCCGATGCGGTCCTCGACGACCTACGGGCCCGACTGGCCCGGACCCGTTTCACCGACCGCAGCGGCGACCAGCCATGGCAGGGCGGTGTCGACCCCGACTACCTGCGGGACCTGGTGTCCTACTGGCACGACGGCTTCGACTGGCCCGCTCGCCAAGCCCAACTCAACGCGTACTCCCAGCACCTGGCCGTCGTCGGCGGCCGGAAGCTGCACTTCCTGCACGTCCGGGCCGCGCGCCCGGCGGGTACGCCCGCGCCGTTGCCGTTGATCCTCAGCCACGGCTGGCCCAGCAGCTTCGTCGAGATGCTCCCGCTGGTCGACCGCCTGACCGACCCGGACCGGCCCGGCGGCGCGTTCGACGTGGTCGTTCCCTCTCTACCCGGCTTCGGCTTCTCGGAGGTCCCGGACGAGCCGGTCACCCGGGCGTTGCTGGCTCGGACGCTGCACGAGCTGATGACCGAGGTGCTCGGCTACCAGCGCTACGGTGCCTTCGGCGGCGACGTCGGGGGAGTGGTCACCGGTTGGCTCGGTGCCCTGTACCCGGAGCAGGTGGCCGGCATCCACATGATCCACCCACCGTTCCCCGCCAGCTTCGACTCCCGTCCACTGTCGGCGGCCGAACAGGCGTACCTGGACGCCGAAACCGCGTACGACGAGACCGACGGCGGCTACAGCGCCATCATGGGCACCCGCCCGGACACCCTCGCGGCCGCGCTCGCCGACTCGCCCGCCGGGTTGGCCGCCTGGATCGTCGACAAGTACCGGGACTGGAGCGACAACCACGGTGACCTGGCGAACAGCATCGACCGGGACACCCTGCTCACCATCATCACGCTCTACTGGGCGACCGGCACGATCGGCTCGTCGTTCCGGCAGTACGCGGACTTCGGCCACAACACGCCACGACCCGACATCACGGTGCCGGCCGCGTTCACGGTGAGCACCGAACCCGCGCAGGCCGGCCTGCCCCGCTCGATCGCCGAGCGGGCCTGCCTCGACATCCGGCACTGGAGCGAGCCGGGCCGGGGCGGGCACTTCATGCCACTTGAGGAGCCGGACCTGCTCGCCGATGAGATGAGGCAGTTCTTCACCTCGCTGCGCCCGTAGTCGGGGCCCTGGGCGTCGTAGGTCCAGCGTGCCGGCGGCTGTTGTGGTGACAACCGCAGCAACCGCCGGCACCCGGGCTACGCGCCGAGCGACGCCTTCGCGGCGTCGATGGCATCGGAGAGTTCCTCGGTGTACGTGAAGCCGTCCTCGACGATGGCCATGTCGACCCCGCATTCGCGCTGCCGCGCTCGCAGCAGCGTCTCCTCCACCGGGGCCACCGGGAAGGCCAGCGGGTCGAGGCCGTTCACGCCGTCCACATCCTCGACCAGGAGCCACCTGCTCTGCTCGTCATAGACGACCACTCCGGCGGCGATGCCCCTGGTCCACTGGTCGAAGAGGGTGGCCAGGCTGGTGGCGGCACGGACCGAGTCCCAGGCGTCGGGCGAGATCTCGTAGCGCCAGATCTCACCCTCGTGGTCGCCGGCCAGGACGAACGTGTAGAGGACGACATCGAAGAAGAACAGGGGCAGTTGTTGCCGCCAGGGGAATGGCGTGCCGATCGACAACCCCAGATATTGCAGTGCGTCCCCGTCCTCCGGCCAGGGCATCCGCCACCCCACGTCGGGCAACACCTGCCGGTCGGGCCAGCGCTGCGCGTGTAACCAGGTCAACTGCTCGGCGATGCGCTCCACGTCGAAGATCCGGTGGACCTGCTCCGGCGGCTGCCCGGCGGGCGACTCGCCGTAGTCCGGCCAGTCGAGGCCGGCAGCCGTCGCCGCCAGGCGATAGTCGCGTACCGCCTCGCGCAGCACGCACATGTCATCGAGCACCAGGAAACTCCTCCGCTGCCGGGTCACGCGCAGGCTAGCCCGGCGGCCCTCGCTTCGGTGTCCGTCAATTCTCTCCTTTCGGGCGCAACGGGATGCATCGATCCGGCCCGCGTTGCCTGTCACGTACGTGAGCGGTTGTACCGCGTGTGACCGTGACCTCTGTGGCCTGTGCCCCCTGGCGGATCGCCTGGGCCGAGCGCGAGAACGAGCGCCGGCAGCGCGCGTACCGCGACGCCACCGACGCCTGGCGGCGCCGCGACGACCACCTGGGTCGGCTCCGCATCGAAGCCGCCAGCTTCCTCGGGTGTACGCAGCCCCGCAGCGGCCTGCCGGTGGAGCTTGACGACGACGAACTCGTCTTCCGCGTCCTCCCCGTCGCCACGCTCGTCGAGGCCGAGGCGCGGCACGTCCCCGGCCTGCCCACCCCGGGCGGTTTCGGCTCCCTCGCTGAGACTTCTTCCGAGGTCCTGCCGGCGGGCCTGCGGGCCGTCGACACCGGCATGGCCGTGGTGACCAGCCGGCGGGTGGCCTTCGGCGGCCGGGAACACCGGCGCGAGTGGCGGTACGCCGACCTGATCGGCCCGGCCCACCACCCCGACGTCCCGGTCACCCTGCTGCCCGATGGCGGTCGACTGTCCGGCCTCCTGGTTCCGGCGGGTGCCGTGGTGAACTTCCGCTTCTACCTCACCCTCGCGGCTGCCGACGATCGCGCTGCCGTCATCGCGCTGGTCGACGCGCTGCTGGCCGCGCATCAGGCCGCCCGGCCTGCGCCCGTTCTGTTGGCGCAACCCGACGACGCGCCGCTGACCGCGGTACGCCCCGACCGCCGGGCGCTCGGCGCTGCCGCCGTCGCGGCAGTGGTGTTCGTGACGCTCGGCCCGGGTGCTCTGGGTCCCGGTGCCCTGGGCTCTGGCGCCTGGGGTTCACACGGTCCGGTGGCCTCGGCGGAGATCGTGACCATGGAGGTCCCCAGGGCTGGGGCGGTCCTTGTTCCGATCGGCCCCGCCGCGCCGGTCGCACCCCGGTCGCGGATCGGATCGGCCGAGAGCGCCGTATGGAGCCCGGCTGTCCGACGGCCGACGCCGCCAGCCGTCTCTACAGTGGTTCCCCCTGTCGTGGCGGTGGCCCTGCCGTCGGCCGCTGCGCCGACCGTCGCACCGGCCCCGCCGACCAGTCCGGTGCCGACACCTGACCC
>NZ_QGSZ01000192.1 GCF_003857055.1 Micromonospora inaquosa
GCACATGGGTCGGCGACACATACTCCGGGCGGGGCCACACAGCTTCCGCCCGGAGTATGTGTCGCCGACCCATGTGCCAAGGAGCACACAGCTCGTAACTTCTTGCGCCATGACGGCAGAACCCGTGGCGGTCCCCCACGTCGTACAGGTCGACCTCTCCGGTCGGACCGCCCTGGTCACCGGGGGTGGCGGCGGCATCGGGCGGGCGTGTGCCCTGCGACTGGGCGCGGCCGGCGCCAAGGTGCTCGTGCTGGACCGCAACCTGGAGGCGGCCAAGGCGGTGGCCGCCGAGGCCGGTGGCCGGGCCGAGGGCGTCGACCTGTCCGACGCCGCGGCGGTGGACTCCCTCGACGTGGACGTGGACATCGTGGTGAACAACGCGGGGCTCCAGCACGTCGCACCGTTGCCGGACTTCCCGGTCGAGCGCTTCGACTACATCCAGCGGGTGATGGTGCAGGCGCCGTTCCTGCTGATCCGCCGGGCGCTACCGCACATGTACGCCCGGGGCTGGGGACGGATCATCAACATCTCCTCGGTGCACGGGTTGCGCGCCTCGCCGTACAAGGCTGCCTACGTCTCGGCCAAGCACGCTCTGGAGGGGCTGTCGAAGGTGGTCGCGCTGGAGGGCGCCGCGCACGGGGTCACCGCCAACTGCATCAACCCGGCGTACGTGCGCACCGCCCTGGTGGAGAGCCAGATCGCCGACCAGGCGGCCAGTCACGGCATCAACGAGGCCGAGGTGGTCGAGAAGATCATGCTGGCCCGGGCCGCGATCAAGCGGTTGATCGAGCCGGAGGAGGTGGCCGAACTGTTGGCGTACCTCTGCTCGCCGCCGGCCGCGTTCATCACCGGCGCGTCGATCGCCCTCGACGGGGGCTGGACGGCCAACTAGTGGGGCTGAGCACAATGTCGACCATGTCATCGCCGGTGGAGTTCCTGGAGCTGCTCGCCCGAGAGGCCGCGGCGGTCGAGTTCGAGGGACCGCTGGTGGCCGCGCGGGCCGCCGGGCTGCCGCCGGAGCGGCTGGCCGAGCTGGAGCAGGCCAGGTCGGTGGCGTTGCGGGTCCGCGCGCTGCTGGAGCGCCGGCGCCGCCGGGAGAGCGAGCTGTCCGGCCTGTACGACACGGTCAGCGACCTGGCCGGGCTGCGCGACCTGGACGACGTGTTGCGGGCGATCGTGCACCGGGCCCGTCATCTGCTCGGCGCGGACGTGGCGTACATGACGCTCAACGACGACGAACGCGGCGACACCTACATGCGGGTGACCGACGGGTCGGTCTCGGCCCGTTTCCAGCGGCTGCGCCTGCCGATGGGCGCCGGTCTCGGTGGCCTGGTGGCCCAGTCCGGCGCCCCGTACGTCACCGCCAACTACGGCGAGGACGCCCGCTTCCACCACACCGGCGAGATCGACGCGGGGGTGGGCGAGGAGGGTCTGGTGGCGATCCTCGGGGTGCCGCTGCGGCTCGGCTCCACCTCGATCGGGGTGCTCTACGCGGCCAACCGTTCGGCCCGGCCGTTCGTCCGGGAGGAGGTGGCGCTGCTGGTGTCGCTGGCCGCGCACGCCGCGGTGGCGATCGACACCGCCCGGCTGCTGACCGAGACACGTTCGGCGTTGGCCGAGTTGTCGGCGGCGAACACCACCATCCGGGCGCACAGCAGCTCGGTGGAGCGGGCCGCGGCGGCGCACGACCGGATGACCGCGCTGGTGCTGCGCGGCGGCGGTGTGGAGGACGTGGCGGCGGCGGTGACCGAGGTGCTGGGCGGCGCGCTGCTGGCGTTGGACGCCGAGGGCCGCCTGCTGGCCCGGGTGGGTGAGATCGAGGAGCCGGATCGCGCGGACATCGTCGAGGCGGTGGCCGCGTCCCGGACCGAGGGGCGCAGCGTACGCCGGGGCCCACTCTGGTACGCGGCCGTGGTGGCCGGCGCGGAGAACCTGGGCGCCCTGGTGCTGCGCCCGGACGACGAGTTGGTCGACGCCGACCAGCGCATCCTGGAGCGGGCCGCGTTGGTGACCGCGCTGTTGCTGCTGTTCCGCCGGACGGTCGCGGAGGCGGAGGGTCGGGTGCGTGGCGAGTTGCTCGACGACCTGATCGCCCGCCCGCTGCGCGACACCGACGCGTTGCGCAGCCGGGCCCGTCGGCTCGGTGTGGACCTGGACGCGCCGCACGTGCTGGTGGCGGTGGGCGACGACGCGATCGCCGCGACCGGCTCGGCTCGGCAACGGGTGCTCTCCTGGGCCACCACGTACGCCTCGGCGCGGGGCGGACTGGCCGCGGCCCGCGATGGCCGGGTGGTGCTGATGCTGCCGGGGTTGGACGCGGGCGGCAGCGCCCGCGCGGTGGCCCGGGACCTGTCCCGGGTGACCGGTCGACCGGTGACCGCCGGGGCGAGTGGCCCGTCGAACACACCGGCGGCGCTGGCGGGGACGTTCCAGGAGGCGGACCGGTGCCTGACGGCACTGGGCGCGTTGGGCCGCGCCGGGCAGGGCGCGAGCACCGTGGAGTTGGGCTTCGTCGGGTTGTTGCTGGGCACTGTCGGTGACCGGGGTGAGAAGGACGTGACCGAGTTCCTCAGCGCCACCGTCGGCCCGGTGCTCGACTACGACGCCCGGCGCGGCACGGCGCTGGTGAAGACGCTGGAGGCGTACTTCGGGGTGGGTGGCAGCCTGGCCCGGGCCGCCGAACAACTGCACGTGCACGTCAACACGGTGACCCAGCGGTTGGAGCGGGTCGGGCAGTTGCTCGGCGTCGACTGGCAGCGGCCCGAGCGGGCATTGGAGGTGCAGCTCGCGCTGCGGCTGCACCGCCTGCGGGCGTCGGCCGGCTGACCGACACCCGGTCAGCCGGCACGAACCCCGCTGACGTCAGCGGGCCCGGATGCCCTCCAGCACCGCGTCGACGACCCGTTCGGGCAGGGTCTGCTCGTCCAGGTCCGGGTTCCACTGCAGCACCCGCTGGATCAGCATCGGCCCGGTGAGCAGCGCCATCGTCACCTCGACGTCGATGTCGGCGCGGAGCACGCCCTCGTCGATGCCGCGCCGCAGCACCTCGCGCATCAGCTTCCGCCGGGGCGAGATGATGTTCTGGTAGAGCTGGAACTGGTCCGCGCTGCGGTTCACCACGGGCACCAGACAGGGCATGATCTTCGCCGCGCGCGGGTCGACGTTCTTGCCGATCGCGCCGACCAGGAGCACCAGGTCGTCGCGGACGGAGTGGCCCGCCGGCTTAGCCATGACACCCTTGAGCCGGCGCAACGCGTCCAGCAGCAACGCGTCCTTGCCGGCCCAGCGGCGGTAGATGGTGGCCTTGCCGACCCCGGCGCGGGCGGCGATCGCCTCGATCGAGAGGGCTTCGATGGTGCTTCCCTCGGCGAGCAGGTCGAGGGTCGCCTCGATGATCGCCTCGTCGGCGCGGATGCTCCGCGGTCGCCCAGGCGACCGCGGAGCATCGGCGGTGGACGTCATGTCCGACATTCTTCCCGTACCTATGCCGTGCCGGCCAACTCGGGCTCGGCGACCGGCGTCACCGGGGCGACGCTCGTGGCCTCCTTGCCCGGCATCCAGCGCAGCACCACGATGATCCCGAGCGCGGCGATGATCGCGGAGAGACCGGCCGCCCAGTGCATGGCGGTGACGAAGGCGTCGTTGGCCGCCGAGATCAGCCCCGGCGCCGCCGGGCCGAGCTGGCCCGCCGCCGCGTACGCCCCGGAGATCGACTCGTTGGCAGCGTCCTGGGCCTGGGTGGGCAGACCGGTCAGCGCGTCACCGATGTCACTGCGGTAGACCGCGGAGAGCACCGAGCCGAGGACGGCCACGCCGAGCGCGCCGGCCACCTGGCGGATGGTGTTGCTGACCGCCGAGCCCACGCCGGCCTTCTCCCGAGGGAGCGCCGACATGATCGACTCGGTGGCCGGCGGCATGATGTTGGCCATCCCGGCGCCCTGGATGAGGAAGACGAGCAGCACGATCCAGATCGGGGTGGAGGCGCCGATGAAGACGAAGGCGGCGAGCGACACCACGGTCAGCGCCAACCCGACGGTGGCGACGGCCTTACCGCCGTAGCGTCGGACCATCGCGGCGCTGCGCGGCGCGAAGACCAGCTGGGCGCCGGCGAAGGGCAGGAAGAGCAGACCGGTCTGCAGCGGGCTGTAGTCCCGCACGAGTTGCAGGTAGAACGAGCCGAAGAACATCGAGCCCATCGCGGCGAAGAACACCAGGCCGACGATGGCGACCGGCGCGGCGAACCGGGGCACCTTGAACAGTCGAACGTCCAGCGACGGGTGGTCGCTGCGCCGCTCGTGCTGCACGAACCAGGCCAGCACCGCGATGCCGACCAGGATCGAGCCCCAGGCCAGCGGGCGGCCGAAGCCGTGCTCGCCGCCGTCGATGATGCCGTAGGAGAGGGCGACCAGGCCGACCACGGAGAGCAGGACGCCGAGCACGTCGATCCGGCCCGGCCGTGGGTCACGCGACTCGGGGACCAGCAGCGCCACCAGCACCACGCCGGCGACGACCACCGGCACGTTGATCAGGAAGACCGAACCCCACCAGAAGTGCTCCAGCAGCGCGCCGCCGAGGATCGGGCCGATCGCCACGGCGAGACCGACCGCGCCGGCCCAGACCCCGATGGCCCGGCCACGCTCGCGCGGGTCGAAGACGTTGGAGATGATCGAGAGCGTCACCGGCATGATGGCCGCGCCGCCGACCCCCATCAGGGCGCGGGCCGCGATGAGCTGTCCGGGGCTCTGGGCGTACGCGGAGAGCAGCGACGCCAGGCCGAACAGCAGCAGACCGACCATCAGGAAGCGCTTGCGTCCGGCGCGGTCGCCGAGCACCCCGAAGGTGAACAGCAGCCCGGCGAAGACGAGGGTGTAGGAGTTGATGGACCACTCCAACTCGCCCTGGCTGGCGCCGAGGCCGTGCACCGGGTCGGCCAGGGTGCGCAGGGCGACATTGAGGATCGTGTTGTCGAGGACGACGACGAGGAGGCTGATCACCAGCACCCCCAGGATCGCCCACCGCCTCGGGTGTCCCGTGTTGTTCTGCAGTTCCATTCCTGGCTTTCCCCCCACGCTGATCACCCGCGACGCAATACGATACGGGTCAGACTCGTAACGCGAGTCAGCCTACGACGCGCATTAACGATACGGGACCGATCCGTATCGTATGTGGTGGGCATCACGCCCCGGCGCGACAGCCAGGCAGGCGGTGACGGCGTCGCTCAACGTGCCGAGCCGGACCGCCGGCCCACCGAGCGGCTCGATCCAGCCCGGCCCCGCGCCGTACACCCGAAGGAGCGGGAAGTCCCGGGCGAAGCGCACCAGGCGGTACGCGCGGCCGGTGAGCGGCGTCTGCGACCAGAGCAGGGCGGTGTGCGGGCGCGCCCGGTACACCGCACTGGTGAGCGCGGACCAGGGCAGCGCGGGGCCGAGATTCAGACAGCCGCGGCCCTGCTCGCGCAACGCGGCGGCGAGCGCGAGCAGACCCAGGCTGTGCGCCTCCTTCTCGGCACCGGCCAGCAGCACCCCGCCGGTGGGCAGTGACCGGCCCGGCTCCCGGCGGTACGCGTCCAACCCGACCCGGACACCCTCGAAGAGGGCATGCCCGATGACGACCTCGACGGGGGTACGCCCCGGCAACCGGGCCAGCAGCGGACGGCACACCTGCTCCCAGAGCGCCGGCACGCCCCACGCCCCGGTCAACTCCAGCAGCAACGCGGCGACGGCGTTGGCATCCAGATCCTCGGCCGCCAACAAGACCTGTTTGTGCGCGATCTCCACGGCCTCCGCCGGCATCGGATCGGTCAGCACCAGACGCACCCCCCGAGTAGACGGCCTCTACCCGGGGGTACGCCCAGCAGACGCATGACGGATGCACCATCGCGGGATTCAGCGGCGGCGGGCCGCCCAGAGCCGAGCCGCGTCGATGGAAACCATCGTCGACCGGCGCGTGACGTGCGCGAATTCCACTCCCCCGCGCCGTCGAGTTGACAAGACCCCCTAGGTTGATGATCCACACAGCCCAGCGGAAGGTCCTCACCCCATGCCCGTCGGCTTCACCATGGCGATCGTCTTCGCCGTCGCCCTGGCGGTCAGCGCCGTCGTCGCCCTCGTCGCTCCCGCCCGGCCGCTGAAGCGGATGGCCGCCCTCGCGGCGCTCGGCTTTCTCGCCCTCACCCTGGTGGTCGGCATCGCCTCCAGCGCACACTCGGTGCCCATCCGCTCGGTCGGCATCGTCACCAGCTTCGGCAAGCCCACCGGCGAGGTGACCGGGTCGGGCCTGAAGTGGGTGGCGCCCTGGCAGAAGGTCGGCGAGTGGGACGCGGGCCGGCAGAAGTACGACCACATCGGCGGCAACAACTGCGTACGCGTGCGCACCGGCACCCTCGCCGACGCCTGCGTCGAGGTGCTCGTCGAATGGCAGGTCAAGCCGGAGAACGCGCCGAAGCAGTTCATGGACTACAAGGGCGACTTCGCCAGCTTCCGGGGTCAGCGGGTGGGCGTGCAGCTCGACAGCGCGGTGAACGACGCCTTCGCCGCGTACAACCCGCTGGAGAAGATCGACGCCCAGACCGGTGACCTCAACGTCGACCTGAAGCCGTTCGCCGCGAACATCAAGACCAGCGCGGAGACCCGCCTCGCCACCGACGTGGACATCCTCTCGGTGACCATCACCCGGGTGAACCACGACGACAAGACCGAGGGCAACATCAAGGCGTTCCAGGACAAGCTCGCGCAGACCCGCAACCTGGAGCAGGACCGCAAGAACGCCGAGATCTCCAAGCAGATCACCGAGACCAACGCGAAGGTCGACAAGGTGACCCGCTGCCTGGAGATCGCGGAGAAGAACGGCGCCAACCCCGGGCTCTGCATCAACCCGGGCATCGTCACCGGCAAGTGACAACGAGGCCGGCCCACCCGTCGCGGGTGGGCCGGCCTCGTCTCGTCGGGTGCTCGGCTCAGCGGGGCGACTGATCCACCCAGCCAGGGTGGGACGTCGACGAAATCGCCGTTACCACTAGCTGTGGTGCCACCAATAGGCGCGGTCCGGGATAGCCTTGCCGCATATGGCTACCTATCGCAGCGCCTCAGTGCTCCTTTCCTCAGACGGCACCAGGACCCCCGGCACCGCCGCGCTCTTCGCCGAGCCAGCCCGTAGGGGTGGGATTGCGCCGTGGGCAGGCGACTTCCGACCCGCGAACAGCGCCGGCAACGGCCCCAAGAACGCGGTCGGGAAGACCTTCACCTTGGAGTTGCCCGACGGCAGCACCGGCAAGGTCGTGGTCCAGGGCCTCAAGAGCGGCAAGGGTGGTGTCGTGCTGGCGCTGATGGGCGAGGACGCCCCACCCTTCTGATCGGTCGTCCGGCCACGTCTCCCGGGTGCCCAGGGTTGGCCCTTCCCGGGTCGACCCTGGGACCTGACCACGCACGCCAGTCACCCCGGCGATCGGCTGTGACGGGCGTCAGTCCAGGGTGACCACCCAGCGAGCGCCCTCACCTCGCGCCAGCCGGTCGAACGCCACGGGCGCCTCGTCCAACGGGATCGTTCCGCTGACCAGCACACCCAGATCCAATGCGCCTTCGGCGAGTTCGGCAGCCAGCACCGGCACCTCCCGGTCCGGATCGGACGAGCCGTACACAGAGGAGCGCAGCGTGCGCGCGGAGTGGAAGATGTCCAGCGCGCCGAGGCTGACCATGTCGTCCTTCGCGCCCATGCCGACCACTGTCACCGCTCCCCCACGTCGGGTGAGCCGCCAGGCGGCGCGGATGGTGGCGGCGCGGCCGACGCACTCGAAGGCGTGGTCGACGCCCCGGCTCTCGGTGCGCGCCCGCACCTCCTTGGAGAGCCGGTCGTCGGAGAGCAGGAAGTCGGTCGCGCCGGCGGCGAACGCCAGGTCCCGCTTCGCCTCCGCGACGTCGACGGCCAGGATTGTCGTGGCACCGGCCCGGCGGGCCGCGCTGAGCACGGCGAGCCCGACCCCACCGAGCCCGACGACCGCCACCGACTCGCCGGGCGTCACCCGGGCGGTGTTCCGGACCGCGCCGACGCCGGTGAGCACCGCGCAGCCGAGCAGCGCGGCCTGTTCGGGCGGCAGCCCGGCGGGGATCGGAATGACGGCACGCTCGGGCACCACCACCGCCTCGGCGAGCGCGCCGAGGCCGAGGGTCAGGTGCAGCGGTACACCGTCGTCGGTCTCGCCGCGCGGCACGGTCGGGGCGGTGGTGTCGGCGCACAGCCACTGCTCGCCGCGCCGGCACCACCAGCAGGCCCGGCATGCCGGCGCCCAGTTGAGCACCACCGGGGTGCCGACGGACAGCTCCACGCCCGGACCGGTCTCGGCCACCACGCCGGTCGCCTCGTGCCCGAGCACCAGCGGGAACCTCGCGGCGAGGGTGCCGTTGACCATGGACAGGTCGGAGTGACAGACACCGGCCGCCCTGATCGTCACCCGCACCTCGCCGGGGCCGGGGGCGGGGAGGCGTACCCGCTCGACCCGCAGCTCGGCACCCGAGCCGCGCGCGACCAGCGCGCGAACGGTGACCGGCGCGGTGCCGCCGCCCGGCACGGCCGGGGACAGCTCGGGCCGGCCTGCGGGCGCGGCCGGGGACAGCTCGGGCCGGCCTGCGGGCGCGGCCGGGGACAGCTCGGGGTCGGTCATCGCTGGATCGCCTTCAGCTCGCAGAACTCGGCCAGCCCGTGCACGCCCAACTCCCGGCCCAGGCCGGACTGCTTGTAGCCGCCGAACGGGGCGAGCGGGTTGAACGGGGCACCGTTGATGTCGACAGCGCCGGTACGCAGCCGCCGGGCCACCGCCAGCGCCGCGTCGGTGTCGGCGGACCAGACCGCGCCGGCCAGCCCGTACGTGGAGTTGTTGGCGATGGCGACCGCCTCGTCGGTGTCGGCGAACGGGATGAGGGCGAGCACCGGCCCGAAGACCTCCTGCTGGGCGAGCGCGCTGTCGGGGTGCACGTCGGCGAAGACGGTCGGGGCGACGAAGTGCCCCCGGGCCGGCACCGGGGCGTCGGGCCCGCCGGCGATCAGCCGGGCGCCGTCGGCGAGGGCCCGGTCGATGTGGCCGCGTACCCGCTCGACCTGGGTGGCGGAGACCAGCGGGCCGAGCCGGGTCGCCGGGTCGAACGGGTCGCCGAGTCGGTAGCCGGCCACCGCCGTGGCGATCAGCTGGAGGGCTTCGTCGTACCGGTCGCGGTGCACCAGCATCCTGGTCCACGCGGTGCACGTCTGCCCGGAGTTGAGCAACGCGTTGCCGACGCCCACCTTCACGGCGGTGGCCAGGTCGGCGTCGGGGAGGATCACGTTGGCCGACTTGCCGCCCAGCTCCAGCGCGACCCGGGCGATCCGGTCGGCGGCGAGCCGCATGATCCGCGCGCCGGTGGCGGTGGAGCCGGTGAACGAGACCAGGTCGACGTCGGGGTGCCCGGCGAGAGCTTCGCCGACCACCGGCCCGGTGCCGGGGACCAGGTTGAGCACCCCCGGCGGCAGACCGGCTTCGGTGACCGCGTCGAAGAGCAGGTAGGCGGTCAACGGGGTCAGCTCGCTGGGCTTGAGCACCACGGTGCAGCCGGCGGCCAGCGCGGGGGCGAGCTTCGCCATCACCTGGTGCAGCGGGTAGTTCCACGGGGTGATCGCGCCGATCACGCCGATCGGCTCGCGGACGACGAGGGAGTTGCCGATGTGCTCCTCGACCGGCTCGCGGGCGGCGAGCGCGACGTGGTCGCGCAGCACTGTCAACGGGAGCCCGACCTGCACCCGGGTGGCGAGCTTGAGCGGCGAGCCCAGCTCCCCGGCGATGGTGCGGGCGAGGTCGTCGGCGCGGGCGGCGAGCGCCGTGTGCAGCCGGTCGAGGTGACCGGAGCGCTCGGCGGGAGTGGCGGCCGACCAGCCGGGGAACGCGGCCCGGGCCGCGGCCACGGCGCGGTCCACGTCGGCCGGGGTGCCGGCCGGCACCTGCCCGATCAGCTCCCCGGTGCTCGGGTTCTCCACGTCGATCAGGTCGGCGTCGGCGGGCGACGTCCACTCCCCACCGACGTGCAGGTGGCGCCGGAGGCGCAGGGAGTCGGGCAACTGCGACGGCGGGGCGGCGGCGAGGTCCATGTCGTCCCTTCGGGGGTGGGCGATGGGCGATGGCGACGGGGGTCGCGATGGGCGATGAAACTAGCGCTGGGAGTTTGGACGCTACCCGGTGGGCCGGGCGGACTCCACCGGGTCGACGGTGCGGGTGTACTCGGCGGCCAGCCCGTGCAGCAGGGCGTCCAGGCCGAGCGCGAACGCGCCCTCGTCCACGCTCTGCTGGTGCTCGGCGAGCCGGTGCGCCTGACGCAGGTGCGGGTAGTGCGCCGCGTACAGCTCCGGGTCCTCGACGAACCCGCGGGCGAACGAACCGAGCGCCGAGCCGGCCACGAAGTACCGCAGCGCCGCGCCGATGTGGGTGGCGCGGGCCGGCGGCCAGCCGGCCCGGACCAGGCCGCCGTAGACCGCGTCGGCCATGGCCAGCGCGGCCGGTCGACGACCCGGCCCCTGTGCCAGGTACGGCACGATGTTCGGGTGCGCGGTGAGCGCCCGCCGGTACGACCAGGCCCAGTCCCGCAACGCGGCGAGCCAGTCCCGGCTGGCGAAGCCGCTGGTGTCGACGGCACCGGTGACAGTGTCGGCGACCGCGTCGAGAATCTCGTCCTTGGTGGCGAAGTGGTTGTAGAGCGACGGTCCGCGTACGCCCAGTTCGGCGGCGAGCCGACGGGTGGAGAAGGCGGGCAGGCCCTCGGCGTCGATGAGCGCGGTGGCGCTCTCGACGATCAGCTGCCGGGTGAGCCGGGGCTGGCGGGGTCGGGGCACTGCGCTCCTCGCGGGTCTCGGGCCGTGGGGTCTGGACGAATGAAAACTTACACCGCTAGTTTAGGAATGACCGCTGCGGCACGCAGCGGCGCACCACCACGTCGACCGAGGGGGAACCGTGGACTTCGCACTGTCCGACGAGGAACGCGCCGTCCGGGACACCGTGCGCGCGTTCATAACCCGCGAGGTGATGCCCCTGGAGGCGGAGGTGCTCCGCCGGGAACGGGCGCACCAGCCGGGCCTGGACCACTCCGAGGTGCGCGAACTGCAACTCAAGGCGCGCAAGTTCGGCTTCTGGGGCCTGGCCACCCCGGAAGAGTACGGCGGGATGAACCTGCCGGCCGTACTCCAGTCGTTGATCTGGACCGAGCTGGGCCGCACTTTCGTGCCGTTCCGCTTCGGCGGCGAGGCGGACAACATCCTGTTCCACGCCACCGAGGAGCAGAAGCGGGAGTTCCTCATCCCGACCATCGAGGGCGAGCGGCGCTCCTGCTTCGCGATCACCGAACCGGGCGCCGGATCGGACGCGGCCAACATCCGGCTGTCCGCCCGCCGCGACGGCGACGACTGGATCCTCGACGGCGAGAAGACGTTCATCACCGGCGGTCACGACGCCGACTTCGCCATCGTCGTCGCGGTGACCGACCGGGAGAAGGGCGCCCGCAACGGCGGCGCCACCGCGTTCCTGGTGGACCGGTCGATGGGCTGGCGCTCCGAGTTCATCCAGACCATGGGCGAGGGCGGGCCTGCGTCGCTCATCTTCGACGGCGTACGCGTACCGCACCGCAACATCCTCGGCGAGATCGGGCAGGGCTTCACGCTCGGCATGGAATGGATCGGCAAGGGGCGGTACACCATCCCGTCGCACGCCATCGGCATCGCCGAGCGGGTGTTGCAGATGGCCATCGACTACGCCAACACCCGGGAGACCTTCGGCACCAAGATCGGCGCCAACCAGGCCATCCAGTGGATGATCGCCGACTCGGAGACCGAGCTGGAGGCGGCCCGCTGGC
Source organism: Micromonospora inaquosa (assembly GCF_003857055.1). Taxonomy (GTDB): domain Bacteria; phylum Actinomycetota; class Actinomycetes; order Mycobacteriales; family Micromonosporaceae; genus Micromonospora; species Micromonospora inaquosa. Next base: position 11,862 of record NZ_QGSZ01000192.1, read on the forward strand.
TGGTGCTGCGCTCCGCGTGGACTGTCGACGCGGGCCTGGACCCCCGGCACGCCTCGTCGATGGGCAAGCTCTACGGCGCCGGCATGGTCAACCGGGTGGTCGACCGGGTGCTCCAGATCCACGGCGGGATGGGCTACACCCGAGAGCTGCCGATCGAACGCTGGTACCGGCAGGTTCGGCTCTACCGGATCTTCGAGGGCACCGACGAGATGCAGCGGCTGATCATCTCGCGGGACCTGCTGCGCGGCTACACGAAGATCGGCGGCCACCTGGCCTGAGCCGGGAGGTCTGACGCCGCCGGGAAGCGGCCGGGGTTACGCCCGGCCGCCCCCGGCGTCGCATTCAGCCGGTCAACGCCGTCAGCGCGGCATCCACGTCGGCCTCCGTGGAGTAGACGTGGAAGGAGGCCCGGACCCGACCGGCGCGCACCGCCGCCCGGATACCAGCCGCCGCGAGGCGCTGCTGCGCGTCGGGCACGTCCACGCTGACGATGGCGCTCACCCCCGGTGGACGGCCCAGCCCGGTCAGGAACCGGTTGGCCAGCGCCACGTTGTGCGCCCCGATCTCCGCCACGCCGATCTCGGCGACCACCTCCAGGGCGGGCGCCGCGCCGACCCAGCTGAACCAGGCCGGGGAGATGTCGAACCGGCGGGCGTCGTCGGCGAGCCGCAGCGGCGGACCGTAGTAGGAGGCGTGCGGGTCGCGGCCCGCGTACCAGCCGGCGGCGTCGGGACGCAGCCGCTCGCGCAGGGCCGGGGCCAGATAGGCGTACGCCGTCCCCCGCGGATTCATCAGCCACTTGTAGCCGCCCACCGCCACCACATCGGCACGGCTGCCGTCGAACGCCAGCCAACCGCACGCCTGGGTCGCGTCCACCGCCACCAGCGCGTCGTGCGCGCGGGCCGCGGCCACGATCTCGTCGTACGCGGCGACCGCCCCATCGGCCGACTGCACCAGGCTGAACGCGACCAGGTCGGTGTCGGCGTCGATCGCGTCGACCAGCGACTCCAACGGCACCGTGCGGACCCTGACGCCACGCTCCTCCTGGACCAGCCAGGGGAAGAGATTCGAGGTGAACTCGACCTCGGGGACCACCACCGTGGCACCGGCCGGCAGCGCCGCCGCGACCGGCGCGAGGAGCTGGGACACGGCCGCGCCCACCGCCACGTCACCGACCGGCACACCAAGGAGGCCGGCGACGGCCACCCGAGCCCGGTGCGTCGACTCGCCCCAGCCCTCCCACGACGCACTACCAACCCGCCAGGCGGCAAGGGCCTCCTGCACCGCCGCCCACGCGGGCTCCGGCGGCAACCCGTAGCTGGCGGTGTTCAACCAACCCGGCTCCGGCTGCCACAGCTTCTGCGCCTGCTCGATCTCCATGCCCTCGACGCTAGGCCGAGCGGGGCGCGACGGGCACTGCCAATCGGCGACCGGCGGCCTGTCAGATCCGGACGAAGTCCTGACCGAGCAACGCCCGCAGCTTGGTCAACGCGCGGGCGTTCTGGGTCTTGACCACCGACACGGAGACGTCGAGGGTGCTGGCGACCGCCTCGACGCTCTGATCCTCCCAGTGCCGGAGCACCACGATGGCCTGGTCGCGGATCGGCAGGGTGGCCAACGCCTGGAGCAGGGCGATGTGCAGCTCCGTGGTGTCGTCGGGCAGTTGCGGCGACCCCTCCGGCAGCTCGGCGAGCACGACCTCGGCGGCGCTGCGCCGCTTGTTCTGGTCGAAGACGGAGTTCATGAGGACCCGACGGCTGTACGCCTCGAGGTTCGCGGCGCAGCGGATCCTGCCCCAGTTCGCGTACATCTTCGCGAAGGTCGTCTGGGTCAGGTCCTGGGCGAGGTGCCAGTCGCGACACATCAGGTAGGCGGTACGTCGCAACCTCGGTGCGTTGGTCTCGACGAACGCGGTGAACTCCGTCTGCTGGGTGGTCTGCTCACGCCGTCGAGCCGCGCCCCAGCGAGCAGATGCCATCAGTCGACCGCCGACGCACTCGTGCCGGCCGGACAGTCGATGCCAAGCACCTCGTCGACCCCGGGCGTGCGTTTGACGCGCTCAGCCAGTTCCGCGTACTGGGACCGCACGACGAGCGTGATCCGGAAAGACTCCGGCAGTTGGCTGGGCTTGATGTTGTCGACGAGTTCAGGTTCGTCCGCGTACAACTTCTTGAACTTCTCCAAGGCCTCTTCGCGGCTCTGGAACACCACGGTCCCGACCGCCGGGTCCGCGTCCAGTGCGCGATTGACCGCGCTGCGCTGCTGGTCGGTGATCTCGTTGTCGAGATAGACGGCGGCGTCGGTCGCGGTCTCCTCAGCGGGGGCCTGGCACGCCCTGTTCACGACCAGGCCGAACCCCGCCGACACCGTTGGTGGCGGCACCGACCGTTGCGGCGGTGTCACCACGTTCACCGCCCCCACCGTCGCGACGGCGATCACGGTGGCAACACCGGTCGCCACCAGCCGTTGTCGGCGTCGACGCAGACCGGCGCCGGCGGCGATCGCGTCGCCGGCCAGGTCGACAAGGGGTAGTTCGGGCTCGTCGGCGACAGCGCGGTCGAAGAGCACCCGAAGGTTCTGATCCATGATTCCTCCCGTGGCCCCGGTGGGCTTCCACCTGTGTTGACTGGCTGGCGCACCGGATCGGTCACATCGACGGCGGCCTCACGGCTTCCGGCGGTGCCCGACCAACTCGTCGGCGGCGGGCGGGGAGATCCGGGTGAGGCTGTCGGCGAGGCCCGCGAGCCACCGGTCGACCTCCACCAGGTGCCGTACCGACTCGAGGTCGGCCTCGCCGAGGAGCGGACGGATCCGGTCCAGCTGGTCGACGCATCTGGTCGAGACCGGCGGCCGAGCCGCTGTCCCACCGTGGGTGGCCTCCTCGGCGAGGGTGTCGTACGCCGAGCGTAGGCGGCCGGCGGAGTCCCGCAGCAGGGCCGCCGCCTCGGGCCAGCCGGCGAGGCAGCCGGGCGGGTTGCGGCGCAGCAGCGACTCCGCGCCGGGCAGGACGTGGTGTCCGGCGCTCAGGACAGCATCCCAGTTCAGCTGCTGGCGGTGTGGATCGTGCCGTTCGGAGTGGTACTGGCAGTACGACGAGTCGATCAGGACCATCCGGCGGCGAACCCGGTCGAGGGCGCCCTCGGGTGGCGGAACAGCACCGAGCACCGCCTGGACCGTCTGATCGACCGCGTCCGCGTTGGCCGCCAGATAGCGGGCGGCGTTGTACCGCAGGTCGTGGCCCGCGCCACGCGGCCACATCGCCACCCCGGCGAGCACGCCGATCACCGTACCGAGCAGCACGTCGACGAGGCGGGCCTCGGCGAGCCGCCACCCTTCCGGGCCGAGCTGGGCGAAGACCACAGTCAGCAGCACGGTGAACAGCGCCTGCTGCCACACCGGACCGAGCAGACGACCAACGCCGAAGGCCAACAGCATGGTGACCGGCAGGACGATGGCGTAGACGATCAGCTCATCGACGAGGAGCATCACCCCGCCGCTGACGACCGCACCGACGATCGTGCCCAGCACGGCCGGCCGCAGCGCGGTGCGGGTGTCGGCAGCCGACGTACGCAGGACGGTGAGGGTGGCCAGCAGCACCCAGAAGCCGTGGGTCAACTGCAACACTCCGGCGGCCACCCGGGCGATGGCGAGCGCCACGGCCAGCCGCAGCGAGCTGTGCAGGTGGGCCGAGCGCGGTGCCAGGTGGGAGCGGAACTGCCACCAGTACAGCGTCCACGGGCTGTGCCGGGCGTACTCGAACAACCCCGAGGAGGCGTCGTCGCCGACGAGCCGCGCCCCGGTGGCCACCCGGCAACCGACGGCGAAGACCCGCACCTGGTCCGCGAGGGCCAGCGCGGTCGCGTCCCGGCACAACCGGGGTACGTCCGGCGCGTCGCGGGCGTTGCCCGCTCCCACGGGGTACGCCGCCTCGGCTCGTCCGACCGCCCCGTCCAGGTCGGCGGCGGCCACCGCCGGCGCACCCGGCGACAAGCTCCGGCCGGCGGCGCGGGTCGTGTCCGCGCAGGAGCTCAGCAGACGCGCCGCCGCCAGGTCCGGGATCGGCTCCGCCGGGGCGTCCGCCGCCAGCCGGTCCGCCTCGGCGAGCACCTCGCGTAGCGCGGCCGCGCAGATCCGCAACGCCCGGTCCTGGGCACCCGCCGCGGTGGGCGCCGACGCCGGCGGGCTGCGGTTCAACTCGATCGCCGTCACCGCGTCGTGCGCCCGCTCGCGCCGGGTGTCCCGGTCCACCGCCGCCGCGTGCGGGTCGGTCAACCGTCCGGCGGTGGCGTCGAGGAAGGCGGCGATACCGTCCGCCGCCTCGGCGAGGCGCTGCCGGTAGGAGACCGGCACCGGGTCGGGCCAGAGGAACACCTCGGCCGCGGCGAGCAGCGCGACGGCGAGCGTCACCCCGCCGAGTCGCTCCGGCAGGGTGCCCGGCTGGTACGGCGGGAACGACGCCAGGATGTAGAAGAGCTGGAACGCGCTCGCCAACCCCACCAGGCGCGGGTTGCCGACCCCGGCGAACGCCACCACGAACCCGACGACCAGCATGCCGCCGGCAGCCGCCCAGGTGCTCCACGCCAGGAGCGAGCCCACCGCGATCAGCGCCCACACCACCGGCAGGGACTGCACGAGGATCCGCGCCCGCCGCCGGGCCGGACCAGGCAACTGCGCGAACGACCCGGCGGCGATCGTGCCGAACAACCCGTAGGTGGCGAGCGTCGAACTGCCCGCGCCGTACCGGCAGCCGAAGAAGACGACGGACGCGACGAGCGTCAGCCGGGCCGCGCGTCGCAGGATGGCGTCACCCGGGTCACGGCGGCGAAGCCGGCCAAGGAGGCTGGTTCCGAGCACGACCGCTCCCCCGGTTCGTCGCAGCACCCCTCCCCGGCCCACCATTCTCCACCGCGCCCCTGCGCGGACTGCGGGTTTGCCGACGAATCACCGCCGGGAGCTGCCGAGCAGACCGAGCCGGAGGGCCCGGAACAGGGTGCCGGGACGGCTCAGGGCGGCCGGGTGGTCGAGCATGGTGGTGACCCGACCCAGCCGGGCGTTGAGCACCGGGTCGGTCAGCGACGCCTGGAAGAGCAGATCCCCGAACCACTTGGTGACCTTGTAGCCGGGCGGGTACGGCCCGTCGACGTGCGGCAGCTCGATGTCGGCGGTGGTGGAGATCTGCCAGGCGGCGTCGACCACCACCCGGACCTGGTCGAAGTACGCCCGCACGGGCTCGTCGTGCGGCTTCGGAACGGACCGCAGGTACTTCGACAGGCAGGAGGCGTGCAGCGCCGCGGAGGTCATGCCCTGGCCGTACACCGGGTTGAAGGACGCGACCGCGTCGCCGGCGGCGACCAGCCCGGCGGGCAGGCGGTCGAGCTTGTGGAAGTCGCGGCGTCGGCTGTCGGCCTGGTGGTACGTGACCACCTCGCCGAGCATCTCCCCGTGTTCGGCGATGTCACCGAACACCTGCGGGTAGTGCTCGCGGCAGCGTGCGGTGAAGTCGGCGACGTCGCGGCTGGGCCGGTCCCCGTCGTAGCCGGCCACCAGCATGATCCAGCGGTCCCCCTCCACCGAGTTGATCCCACCGATGCGGGCGGTACGCCCCTTGCCCGCCATGGTGTGGAAGACCGCCACCCAGGCGTCGCTGACCTTCTCGTCGCGCTTGAAGAGCGCCGTGGCGTAGTTCAGCTTGATCGGCATACGCTGCATCGGCGGACGCGGCCACCCGTGCCCGGCCAGCCAGTCGCTCAACCGGCTGGACCGCCCCATCGCGTCGACCACCAGGTCCGCCGCTTCGACGACGGGATCGGTGCCGCCCTCGGGCAGGTACCGGGCGCCGGTGACCCGCCGCTCGTCGAAGAGCAGGCCTTCCGCCCGGCCGTACACCATTCGGATGTTGTCGACGGCGAGGGTGCGCCGCCGGACCAGCGCCTCCAGGAACGGACGCGTGGTGATCAGCGCCGGCCCGGTGCCGGTCGTCGCGGGCGGCAGACCCAACATGCCGTTCACGAAGACCTTCGCCGTGCCCGGGTCGTGCGGTGGCGGCGGGGCGCCGAGCGCGAGCGCCTCGTCGGCGATGCCGGGAAACCAGCGCTCCAGCTGGACCTGACCGGCGGGCAGCAGCGCGTGCACCTGACTGCCCTGGGGCACCCCGGGCCGTGGCCCGGCGTCGACATCGGACGGATCCCGTTCGATGACCAGCACTTCCTCGGCGTGGTCGCTCAACACCCGGGCCGCCAGCAACCCGGCCATGCTTCCGCCGAGCACCACCGCACGTCGCATGATCACTCTGGTCTCGGCCGGTCGTTCGGCCGTCGCTATCTCCGCGAAGAGCCGGGACGGAGAGGGGGGCATGCGATCACTCCTCGGACGGTCGGGAAAGGTCGACATCCACGACCGTAACCACCGCAGCCCACGCCGTCAGCGCTCAGCTGGACCGCCACTTCTGGTTGGCGTTGCCGGTGCACTGCCAGATCTGCAACCGGGTGCCGTTGTCCGGGTTCGAGTCGACCACGTCGACGCACCTGTCCGCCTTGGTGTTCACCAGGTCGTACGCCTTGTTGAGGGTGAACCTCTGCGACGACGCGCCGGAGCATTCGGCCAGGATGACGTCCGCCCCGTCCTGAGTGGAGTGACCGGCCACATCCAGGCACATCCCCATCGAACGGACAGTGCCGTCCGACGGGAAGGTCCACAGTTGCTTCGCGGTCCGTCGACAGTCCCAGATCTGCAGTCGCGCGCCGGCGTAGGCGTTGCCGTCGGGGATGTCGATGCAGCGGTCACTGGCGAAGCTGGAGATCTGCTTGCCGGCGGGCGTACTGGCCTTCGTCGGAGACGGTGGCGGAGCAGACGGCGGCTGTGCCTGATTCCCGGGAGCTGTCGTCGTACCGCTGCCCGTCCCCGGCGACGGCGGCCCCACGCTGGCCGACGGTGGCGCGCTGGCGGATCGGGACGGCGGGGCAACCGCTACCGGTAGGCCCTGGAAACCACCAGTGATCAGCGCGAGGACGGCGGCGCTCGCGGACCATTCGGCGGCCGAGGTGGTCCAGTCGATCGAGTACGCGTGCCCGTTGTGGCCGACGAACATCCGGCTCGACGTGTGCATCGGCGTGCCGTCCTTGTCGGTGTACGTCCACGCCCACTCCGCGGCCCGCTGCTGGTAGCGCAGCGCGTCGAGCCGGACCTGCCGATACTTGGCGTACCGCCCGCGTTGCGCCGTCTCCCGCGCCCGCAGCTCCCCGACCAGGTCCGCGGGGACGGACCGGAGTTCGTCCACGACGAGCACCCGGCTGCCGTCCGGCTCGCGGAACACGGCACGCTCACCGTCGCCTCGGGCCTGCCAGCCGTCCGGCACGGGTACGAGGAAACGCGGATCGTCACGGTAGTAGCGCCAACCCGCCGGGGCCGGTGGCAGCACCCTGGACACCGGCGTCTCGGCGATCGGCGACGGGTTCACGGGCGGCCCCGCCACTTCTCCGTCACCCGCGGCACCGAACAGCCCACCCTTGAGCAGGGACGCGGCCACCAGCAGGACGACCAGCAGCGCGGCGGCCGCGATCGACCCGATCAGTCGCGTCCGACGCCTGCGGCCCGGCTCGGACCCCGGCACGGCCGGAGCAGCCGGCGACGCGGCAGGACCAGCCGGCGCGGCAAGGCCAGCCGGCGCGGCAGGGACGGTCGGCGCAGCGGGACCAGCCGGCGCGGCAGAGTCAGCCGGCGCGGGAGGGACGATCGATGCGGCGGGGTCAGCCGGCGACACGGGCGGACCGGGTTCGGCGGTGACGAACTCGGGCACGATCGGCGGCCGGGGCAGGTCGGCGGCGGTGATGATCTGGTTTAGCGGTCCGGCGCCGGTGCCGCTCAGCTGGATGGCTGGCACATCCGGGGTGGCGGCCTGGCGCAGGAGCCGATCCGCCTCCTCGGCGTTGATCCGCTGATCCGGTTCCCGGCGCAGCAGTCCTTCCAGGAGCGGGGTCAGCCGACCGGCTCGTTGCGCCGGCGGTGGCGGTTCGGTGGCGAGGGCTGCCAGCGTGGCGAGCGGAGACGAGCGGTGGTATGGAGTGCGTCCCTCGACCGCCGCGTAGAGGGTGGCGCCGAGCGACCAGAGGTCTGCCGCCGGCCCCACGTCGCCGTCGGTGGCCCGCTCGGGCGCGAGAAACGCCGGCGAGCCGAGCACCATCCCGGTCTGGGTCATCCGTGGGTCACCGGGGAGGGTGGCCAGACCGAAGTCGGTAAGCACCACCCTGCCGTCGTCGGCGAGCAGCACGTTGGCCGGCTTGACGTCCCGGTGCAGCACACCGGCGCGGTGGGCGGCCCGCAGCGCGCCCAGGATGCCCAGCCCGATCCGAGCAGCCCGGTCGGCCGGCATCGCCCCCTCGGCTTCCAGCACCTGCTGCAGGGACCGGGACGGCACGAGCTCCATCACGATCCAGGGGTCGCCGCCCGAGTTCAGCACGTCGAAGACGCGTACCACATTGGGGTGGCCCAGGCGGGCGACGGCCCGCGCCTCGCGCATGGACCGTTCGCGCATCTCCCGGCGTTCGTCGTCGCGCAGGCCGGGCGGTGCCACCAATTCCTTGATGGCGACGTCGCGCTGGAGCATTTCGTCGCGGGCCTGCCACACGCGGCCCATCCCGCCCTGACCGAGCGGACGGACCAGCCGATAGCGATCGGCAATCAACTGTCGAGAGGCGTCTGGCACGCCAGGAAGGTACCTGGCCAAGTTTACGTACCCAATTTTTCGTGGCAGGTGGAAAAGCGACAGTTGGATATGTCACATGCAAGATCGACTGCTGACCGATCGTTCATTTCGACATAACTCCATCATGAGGAACGAGCACTGTCGCCCACCGCAATGTTACCAACGCGTATATCGGCAACCTGCTATGAATATCGAATGAATTCGAATTCTGCGCAACGCCGGACCGGACGCGCCGCGGCAGGGTGGGGCTTCCTGTGCCTGGCGTTCCTCCTGTCCGCCTGCACTGCGGCAGGTGACTCGCGCGGGCCCGCCACGGCACCGACCAACCGAGCAGCGCCGTCCACCGGTGCCAGCACTGATGGGCCGGCGTGCACGCCATCGGTCGAAGCGCTGCCGGCACTGCCCGCCGGCTACCGGTTGGTAGGGATGGACGTGGCGGTGCCCGACGCCCGCGTGATGTCGGTGCATGATTCCGGGGAGCCCGATCCGGCGGCGCGACTGTTCGCCAAATGGGGGCTCGTGGTCCGCGCCGGCAGGGTCGCCGACCTGCGGGTGGCACCGGGCTGGGCGGACCGGGCCCGGATCGGGTGGGGCGGCACGCCCTCGGCGACCGTGCAGGTGCACGCCTGCCCGCCGGAGGATGGGTCGGCTCAGTGGGTGGCCTTCGTCGGCGGCACCTGGGTCGCGCAGGCCGCCTGCGTGCCGCTCATCGTGACGTCGAACGGTCAGACCGACCACGTCACCCTCGGCATCGGCACCCCGTGCGACAACACCCAAACCCCCTAACCTCCACAC
>NZ_QGSZ01000310.1 GCF_003857055.1 Micromonospora inaquosa
GTCGGGGGGAGTGGGCGCCCAGGAGTTCGGTGGCCAGCGCCGCGGTCGCCGGGTCCAGCTGCGGGGCGGCGAGCGCCAGGTGAGCCAGCGAGGCGACGATCGGGACCGGTCGGCTGCGTGCCACGGCAGCCGCGTCGGCCAGCCGATCCGCCACCACCCGGGCCACGTCCGGCCGCACCGACGGATCCACCCAGGCGGCGGTGACCAGGGCGAACAACGCCGCCTCGGTGACCCAGTCCTCGACGCCCCAGATCAGATCGAGCAGCACCCGGCGTCGGGCCGAGCCCTCCCACGGCTCGTCGGTGCGGTGGTGCAGCAGCCCCAGACAGGCCCACACCTGCACCCCACGGACCCAGACCGACGGGTCGTGGGCGGCCAGCAGCCGACCCACCCCGTTGGCCGGTGCCGCCGGCGGGTGCACCAGCAGGCCGAGCAGGTCGGCCAGATCGAGGCCGGCCAGGCCCACCGCCGCGTCGTACGCCGCCGGTGGGTGCGCCCACGCCGGGTGGGCGATCTGCCCGATCCGTTCGACCGCCGCCGCCGACGGTGCCGCCACCGCGGGCGTGGGGACGGTGTCCGCGTAGTGCCACAACCGTTGAGCGGACGCCCGTCGGGGCTCGCGCGGGTCGGGCTCCGGCGCGCCGACAACCTCGATCCGCAGCCCAGGGGCTGTGGAGATCGCCGTCCCGACCGCGCTGGGCGGTGCGGCGGCGGGTAGGCGTACGGCACCGCCGAGACCGTTGTCGTCATTGGCCACCGCCTGACGCATCGCGTCGATCAGCGGCCCGCCGGCCGGGGTGAGCTGGCCGAGCCAGGGTCGGCCTCGGCAGCACTGGGCCAGGTCGCCGTGCTCGTGGCTGTCGTCCGGGTGGTCCCGCACGAAGTCGGCGAGCGCGACCAGGTGCGCGAGGTCACCGTCGCGCAGGTGCCGCAGGCGGTGGGCGGTGTGCACCGCACAGTCGAACGACGGATCGCGCGCCAGCGCCCGCTCGATCCACTCCAGCGCCTCGTCCAGTCGCCCGATCTCGGCCAGGGTGCCGGCGATGTCCGCATAGATCGCCAGGTCGTCGGGGTCCAGCTCGACGGCCCGACCGAGGGCCGCGAGGCCGTCGCGGGTCCGGCCCGAGCTGCGGTACGCGTACCCGAGCCACACCTCGCCCATCTTCGAGGGCTGGGCGCGTACCCCTCGGGTGGCCCAGCGGACCGCCAGTTCGGCCTCGCCGAGGCGCCGAGCCAGTGCGGACGCCGCGCCCAGCAGCAGACCGTGTTCGGGGTGCACGGTGGCCGCGTTGCGGGCGAGGGTGAGGTACGGGGTCAGCGGGGCCCGGCCGATCCGCGGCACCGGGTCGGGCAGGGCGGCGCAGATCTGCATGAGGACGCGGGCGATGTGCTCCGGGTCCAGTCGTTCGGCCAGCTCGGGCGCGGTTACCCAGGGCACGCCGGCCCACTCGGTGCCGGGTGCGTACGCCGTCGCCGCGGCCAGCAGCTCCAGCCCTTCGGCGGGGCGCCCGGCGGTGGCCAGGAGGTGGGCGCGGGCGACGACCGCACCGACGAAGGTGTGGTGGTTGATCGGGAAGAGGTCGAGGCCGCCGCCGTTGGTCGCGGCGAGCCGGGCCAGCGTCTCGTGCACCTCCGGGAGGGTGGGGGCCTGTGCCAACGCGCCGGCGAGGTGGCCGGCGGCGTGGTGCAGGTCGCCCTCGTCGAGTGCCAGCCGGGCCAGCGCCAGCTCCTCCGTCACGGAGAGCGCGGGATCGTCCGTTCCCTCAGGCACGTCGTCCTCTCGTGGCAGCTAGACCGGGTGCGGCGGCTCAAGCTTAGTTGATATTGAGATCAACTGGTGATCACCTGCGCGATCCTGCTCGTTCAATTGCTGAGATACGGTTAAAAGTGCAAGACTGAGCAAGAATCGCGCGGCAAACGCGCAGGGGAGGGGCTTCCGTGACACGTGCAGGGGCTGGAATGGCCGCCGACATCGACGAGCAGCCGGCTGGCTACGCACGCCTGCTCTCGGCTGCCAACGCCGCCGAGATCGCCCGGGTGGCGGCGGTCATCGCCGAACGTCGGCCACGGCACGTGGTCTTCACCGCGCGGGGCACCTCCGATCACGCGGCGCTCTACGGGGCCTACCTGACCGAGATCCGGCTCGGCCTGCCCGCCGGGCTCGCCTCGCCCAGCGTCGTCACCCTGTTCGGGGCCCGCCCCGACCTGTCCGACGCGCTGGTCGTCGGGGTCAGCCAGAGCGGTGGCTCGCCCGACCTGGCCGAGGTGCTGCGCGCCGCCCGAGCGTCCGGGGCGCTGACCCTCGCGGTCACCAACGCCCCCGACTCGCCGCTGGTCGACGTGGCTGAGCTGAGCGTCGACATCGCCGCCGGGCACGAGCGGGCAGTGGCCGCCACCAAGACGTACACCGCCGAACTCCTCGCCCTGTTGATGCTGGTGGAGGGGATCCGGGCCGGCGACGGGGTGCTCCCGAAGGCCGAACGGGAAGCGCTCGACGCGCTGCCCGAGCTGGCTGCCCGCACCCTGGCCGACGGCACCCCGGCTCAGCTCGCCCCGCGCTACCGGTTCGCCCGCCAGTTGGTCACCACCGGCCGGGGGTACGCCTACCCGACCGCCCGGGAGGCCGCGCTGAAGCTGATGGAGACCTCCTACCTGCCGGCGCTCGCCTTCTCCGGCGCCGACCTGCTGCACGGCCCGCTCGCGATGACCGACCCGGAGGTCCCCGTGCTCGCCGTGGTCGGCTCCGGCCCCGGTGGTCGGTCGATGGGCGAGGTGCTGCCCCGCCTCGGCGAACGCCGCGCCGACGTCGTGGTGGTCGGCTCCGCCGACGTGCCGGGCGCGACCCGGCTGGCCGTTCCCGAGGTCGACGAGCGGTACGCCCCGCTGCTGGACATCCTGCCGATGCAGCGGTTGGCGCTGGCCCTGGCGCTCACCCGAGGCGAGGACCCGGACGCGCCGCGCGGGTTGAAGAAGGTCACCGCGACGATGTGAGGCGCGGCGTGGCACCCTGGTCACCGTGTCCACGCTGCGCGACCTCGCCGAGGAGCACACCCATCTCCGTCCGGCCGACATCGACCACCTGCACCGGATCGCCGGCGACTGGCAACTGCTCTCTGACCTGTCCTTCGCTGACCTGCTGCTCTGGGTGCCGGTCGACGCCGACGGCACCTTCCTCTGCGTCGCCCAGGTCCGTCCGACCACCGCACCGACCGCGTACCAGGACGACCAGGTGGGCCGGATCGTCGGCGGGCCGGAGGTGGCCCACCTGGGGGTGGCGTACTCGCAGGGCCGGATCTGGCGGGAGGGCGACCCGGTCTGGTACGGCGACGTGCCGGCCCGACACGAGGCGATCCCGGTTCGGCTGCGTACCGCCGAGGGGGAGGCCGGCGAGGTGATCGCCGTGGTGGGGCGGGACACCAACCTCTCCACCGCGCGTACGCCCAGCCAACTGGAGCTCAACTACCTCACCACGGCCGACGACCTGGCGCAGATGATCGCGGACGGCACCTTCCCGCCGCCGAGGCATCCGGGCGAGACCACCTCGGCGCCCCGGGTCGGCGACGGTCTGGTCCGGCTGGATGCCGGCGGCAAGGTCACTTACGCCAGCCCGAACGCGCAGTCCGCGTACCGCCGACTGGGCTACGCCGCCCACCTGGTAGGGGAGGACCTGGCGGCTCTGCACCGCCGGCTGGCCGGTGACCCGCTGGATGGCACCGAGGCCTCGAACGGCATCCTGGCCGCGCTGCGCGGTGAGGCGCCACCCCGCCGGGAGATCGACGCACGAGGTGCCACGATGCTCACCCGGGCGCTGCCGCTGATGCCGGCCGGGGTGCCGATCGGAGCGCTGGTGCTGGTGCGGGACATCACCGAGGTCCGCCGCCGGGACCGGGCGCTGATCACCAAGGACGCCACCATCCGGGAGATCCACCATCGGGTGAAGAACAATCTCCAGACGGTGGCCGCGCTGCTGCGGTTGCAGGCCCGCCGGGTGGCGATGCCGGAGGCCCGTGTCGCGCTTGAGGAATCGGTCCGGCGGGTCGCCTCGATCGCCCTGGTGCACGAGACGCTCTCCATGTCCAGCGACGAGGCGGTCGAGTTCGACGGCATCGTCGACCGGGTGGCCAGCGCGGCGACCGAGGTCGCGGCGACCGAGGTGAGCGTCGGCATGCGCCGGCGGGGCAGCTTCGGCGTACTGCCGGCGGAGATCGCCACCTCGCTGGTGATGGTTCTCAACGAGTTGCTGCTCAACGCCGTCGAGCACGGCTTCCCGCCGGCCGAGGAGGCGGAGGAGGCCCCGGTGGCCGCCGCCTCCGGCATGGTGCCGGTCGCCGCTCCCGAGGTGGACCCGTCGCTGCGGCCCGAGGTGGTGGTCTCGGCGCACCGGTTCCGCAAGATGCTGCACGTCTCGGTGACCGACAACGGCCGCGGCCTACCGCCGGACTTCGACGCCGAACAGGGCAGCCGGCTCGGCCTTCAGATCGTCCGAGCCCTGATCACCGGGGAACTGCGCGGCACCATCGAACTGCGGGCCGGCGCCAACGGTGGCACCGAGGCCGTGCTGGTCATCCCGCTGGCCCGCAGCGCCCCGGAGGGCCGCTCACAACCCTGACCCCCGCCCGCGGCCGTCCCGCCCGGTTGGTCCACGGCCCGTGCGACCGAGGTGGGTCAGCGACCGGGGCGGCCGGTCAGCAGGGCGACGGTGAGGCCGGGGCGCTGCCAGACCTGCGTGACGTTGAAGTCGGTGCGTAGCGCGTCGCCCTTGGCGCCGGCCACGGCGGCCAGCGGCTCGGCGTGCCGGCCGGAGACGACGAGCCACACCCGTGTCGTACCGGCCAGGCACTGCGCTGGCTGGGCGCACTCGGCCGCCCACAGGTCGCCGCGGCGCACCTCGTCCTCGGTGACCAGCACGTCGCGTGGCGGGTCGCTGAGGTGGTACTCGATGCCGAGGTCGAGGAAGAGCCAGCTGTGCCGGGGCGAGTAGACCACCGCGTCGCCCGGCCGTTGACCGTCGGCGATCACCCGTGCCGCCCCGGCGTAGTCCACCGGCGCGCTGCGCGGCCACTCGTGGGTCCGGCGCAGCGCGGCCTGGTCGGGTAGGCCGAGCAACCCGGCCAGGACCACCACGACCAGCGCGGCCGGTGCGGTCACGGCGGCCAACGCCGCGCCGGCCAGCAGGCACGCGAAGGGCACCACGAAGACCAGGTACCGGGGCACCCACAGCGGTACGACAGTGCCGGCGGCGAAGAGCAGGAGTACGGGCAGCAGCACCGCGCTGACCGGCAGCACCGCGCGTCGCCCGAGCCGAGCCGCGCCCAGCGCCGCGACCCCGACCAGCAGGCCACCGACCACGCTGCTCTGGGTGACGCCACCGGGCAGCGCGGTCAGGTCGTCCAGCCGGGCCAGGTGAACCCAGTTCAACTGCCGGGACTGCTGGGTCCGGGCCTTGACCAGCAGCGGACCGGCCAGCAGCACGACCGGCAGCACGGCGACCAGCCACCGCCACACCCGCCGGTCCCGCCCGGCGTCGGGGTGCGCGGGGGTGGCGATGCCGGCCGGGCCACGCCACCAGGCGATGAGGACGACCAGCGCGTGGGCGGCGAGCACTGTGAGCGCGATCAGGTGAATGAGCCCGAGAGCGGCGACGGCGGCGGCGTAGCCGGCCCAACGGGCCCAACTCGGTCGACGCAGCGCGGTCACCAGCAGCAGGGTGGCGAGCACGGCGAGCATGGTGGCCAGCGCGTACGGGCGAGCCTCCTGCCCGTAGCGGGAGGTGCCGGGGAGCACGGCGAACAGCAGCCCGGCGAAGAGGCCGCCGCGCCGGTCGACGAGCCGCGCGCCGAGCACGGCGAGCAGCCCGGCGGCCACTGTCATCGCCAACACGGCCGGTACGCGCAGGGCGATCGTGGAGTCGCCGAAGACCCTCGTCCAGCCGTGCATCAGCAGGTAGTACGGCCCGGTGGCGGCGTCGATGGTGCCGGCCAGTCGGGCCAGGTCGCCGGGCGACCGGGTGGCCGCGCTCCACGTCGCCAGCTCGTCGCGCCAGAGCTGGGCGGAGCCCAGCCCGGTCACTGTCACCGCCAGGGTCAACAGCGCCGGGGGGAGCCAGACCGGCAGGCGGCGCAGGTGCGCCCACGCCGTCCCAGCCGACCTCTCGGACAATTGCCCCACGCTCCGAGCCTGCCACGGCCACCCCCTCCGCGGGCGTCGGCCGGCGGCCTCGTCCATAGGTGGTTGAAAGACCTTCGGCCCGTGATGTGGGATCCAGCACGCGGACGTTGGCCGGCCCCGTTGGGGTGTGGCAGCATGGGCCCATGACCGCCGCAGTCGTCCGCCGCTTCGTGGCACGCCGCCACGTCGATTACGGCCGCGTGCGCAGCGCGATCTGTCCGGCCTACTGACGACGCCCGACCAATCCGTCTCGGGCGCGCTCCGCGCCGGCTGTCTCCGACACCGTTGTCCCGCCCGCTTCGCCGGGCCGGCCGCCGCGCCCCGCGTAACCGAGGCACAGCAGACAACGGAGGACGCCGCGATGGCGGTCAGCAGCATCCCGGCCCGTTCCGAGGATCCGACGGCTCGCCCGACCCGAGCGCCGCGCCGGCCACGGGGCGAGGGCCAGTGGGCGCTCGGCCACCGCGAGCCGCTCAACCCCAACGAGCGGATCAAGAAGGACGACGACCCACTCAACGTTCGGGCCCGCATCGAGAACATCTACGCGCACGGCGGCTTCGCCTCCATCGACCCGCAGGACCTGCGGGGCCGGTTCCGCTGGTGGGGCCTCTACACCCAGCGCAAGGCGGGCATCGACGGCGGACGCACCGCCGTGCTGGAGCCGCACGAGCTGGAGGACGAGTTCTTCATGCTCCGGGTCCGCATCGACGGCGGCCAGCTCAGCCTGGCCCAGCTGCGGGTGATCGCGGACATCTCCCGGGAGTTCGCGCGGGACACCGCCGACATCACCGACCGGCAGAACATCCAGTACCACTGGATCCGGGTCGAGGACATGCCGGAGATCTGGCGCCGGTTGGAATCGGTAGGCCTGCAGACCACCGAGGCGTGCGGCGACTGCCCACGGATCGTGCTGGGCAGCCCGGTCGCCGGGGTGGCCCGGGACGAGCTGCTCGACCCGACCCCGGCGATCGACGAGATCGTCTCCCGCTACATCGGCGACAAGCAGTTCTCCAACCTGCCCCGCAAGTTCAAGACGTCGATCTCCTGGCTGGTGGACACCCCGTACGAGTCGAACGACATCGCCTTCCTCGGCGTCGACCACCCCGAACACGGCCCCGGCTTCGACGTCTGGGTCGGCGGAGGTCTCGCCACCAACCCGATGCTCGCCAAGCGGCTCGGCGTCTGGGTGCCGCTGGCCGAGGTGCCGGACGTGTGGGCCGGGGTGGTCGGGATCTTCCGCGACTACGGCTACCGCCGACTGCGCAACCGCGCCCGGCTGAAGTTCCTGGTGGCCGACTGGGGCGTGGAGCGCTTCCGTGAGGTCCTGGAGAAGGACTACCTCGGTCGTACGCTGCTCGACGGCCCGGCGCCGAGCCTGCCGTCGAAGCCGATCGACCACGTGGGCGTGCACGAGCAGGCCGACGGGCGGCACTACGTGGGCGCGGCCCCGGTGGTCGGGCGGGTCTCCGGCGCGCAGCTCAGCCAGTTGGCCGACGTGGTCGAGGCGCACGGCAGCGACCGGGTGCGGCTCACCCCGTACCAGAAGCTGCTGGTGCTCGACGTGCCGTCGGAGCGGACGGAGTCGCTGGTCGACGCGCTGCGCGGGATCGGGCTGGAGGCCCGGCCGTCGGCCTGGCGGCGCGGCACGATGGCGTGCACCGGCATCGAGTACTGCAAGCTCGCCATCGTCGAGACGAAGGCCCGCGGCGAGGAGTTGGTGGCCCGGCTGGAGCAGCGGCTGCGTGACTTCGACGCCGACATCTCGATCCACATCAACGGCTGCCCGAACGCGTGCGCACGCACCCAGGTGGCTGACATCGGTCTGAAGGGTCAACTGGTGGTCGGCCCGGACGGCCGGCAGGTCGAGGGTTTCCAGGTGCACCTGGGCGGCGGGCTGGGCATGGCCCAGGGGCAGACCGCCGGGTTCGGCCGCAAGTTGCGCGGCCTGAAGACCACCGCCGACGAGCTTCCGGAGTACGTGGAACGGCTGGCCCGCCGCTACCTGGCCGGCCGGAGCGAGGGCGAGACGTTCGCCAACTGGGTGATCAGAGTCGACGAGGAGGAACTGCGGTGAGCAGCGAGAACCGAGCGGCACCTCTGTACTGCCCGTACTGCGGCGAGGAAGATCTGCGGCCGCACGAGGCGGGGCACGGCGCCTGGGAGTGCCACGCCTGCACCCGGGTCTTCTCGGTGAAGTTCACCGGGCTGCTCAGTCGGACGGTGACCTCATGAGTCTCGTCTCGGCCGCGAGCCTGCGCCTGGTGGGGCCGGGCGGCGCGACACCGGCCGACCCGGCCCGGCGCAGCCCGGACGAGCTGCGGGCGCTGGCCGAGCGGGCCGCTCGGGACCTGGAGGGCGCCCCGGCGCTGGAGATCGCCCGCTGGGCGGCGCAGACCTTCGGTGAGCGGTTCTGCGTGACCAGTTCGATGGCCGACGCCGTGTTGGCGCACCTGGTGTCCCGGGTGGCCCCCGGGGTGGACGTGGTCTTCCTCGACACCGGCCTGCACTTCCCCGAGACGCTGCGGGTACGCGACGAGGTCGCCCGGACGCTGCCGGTGAACGTCCGGTCGATCCGGCCCCGGCTCACCGTCGGCCAGCAGGACGGCCAGTACGGCCCCCGGCTGTTCAACAAGTCGCCGGACGACTGCTGCCAGCTGCGCAAGGTGGAGCCGCTGGAGCGGGCGCTGACCGGGTACGACGCCTGGGCCGCCGGTCTGCGCCGGGACGAGTCCCCGACCCGGGCCAACACCCCGGTGGTGACCTTCGACGCGCGCCGCGGCAAGGTCAAGGTCAACCCGATCGCCGCCTGGTCGCAGCGGGATGTGGACGCCTACATCGCCCGGTTCAACGTGCCGGTCAACGAGCTTTTCAAGCAGGGGTACGGGTCGATCGGCTGCTGGCCGTGCACCCGCCGGACGAAGGCCGGCGAGGACGCGCGGGCCGGCCGCTGGGCCATGTTCGAGAAGACCGAGTGCGGGCTGCACGTCTGACCTCTCCGGGGACGCCCCTGACCGGTGTGGCCGGCGGGGCGGACCCGGTGGTGCTGGTGGCGCACGGCAGTCGTGATCCACGAGCGGCCGATGCCACCCGGGCTCTGGCTCGGGCGGTGTCGGCCGCCCGGCCGGGCACACCGGTCTGGGCGAGTTGGCTGGACCACACCGAGCCGGGGCCGACCGAGGTGCTGCGTGAGCTGGCCGTGGCCGGTCACCGCCGGGCGGTGCTGGTGCCGCTGCTGCTGACCGCCGCGTACCACAATCGGGTGGACATTCCGGCGGCGGTCGCCGCGGCGACGCAGGCTGGGCCACCGCTGGCGGTACGGATGACTGATGTGCTCGGCCCGGCGGACGACACGCCCGATCCGGCGCTGCTGGCCGGGTTGTGCCGTCGGCTGGGCGAGACCCGTCCGGGTGGCTTAGACGCGTTGCGTTCGGGTGGCTCCGACGCGTTGCGTCGGGGTGGCTTTGACGCGTTGGTGCTGGCCGCGGCGGGCACCCGGGACGCGCGGGCGCGCCGTTCGGTGGGCCGGGTCGCCGATGCGCTCGGCGTGGAGTTCGGGGTGCCCTGCCGGGTGGCGTACGCGTCGGCGGCTCCACCGGCGGCTGGCGTGGCGGTGTCCCGGCTGCGGGCGTCCGGCGCGCGTCGGGTCGCGGTGTCCGCGTACTTCCTGGCACCGGGGTTGTTCCATGACGCGGTGGTCGAGGCGGCCGGTGCGGCGGGTGCGGTGGCGGTGGCGGCGCCGTTGACCGACGCACCGGAGTTGGTCGAGTTGGTGCTGCGTCGGGTCGACGAGCGGCCCGTGTCGGCGTCGACTGGATGACCAGTGGTGCCGGCCCGGTGTATCCGGTGCCGGAGACAGCGGAACGCCCCGGCGGGCGAACCCACCGGGGCGTACAGCTGTGTCGTTGGGGATCAGGCGGAGTGAGCGCGCAGCACCCGGAGACCGCCGCGCCGCTTGACAGCGCGCCGCTCCTCCTCGCTCATTCCGCCCCAGACGCCGGCGTCCTGACCAGACTCGAGTGCCCACTGAAGGCACTGGTCGGTCACGGAGCAGCGCCTGCAGACGGCCTTGGCCTGCTCGACTTGCAGGAGAGCCGGTCCGGACGTCCCAATCGGGAAGAACAGCTCCGGGTCCTCGTCGCGGCAGACAGCATGGTGACGCCAGTCCATGGCGGCAACACTCCTCATTCTGGATGGGTGGCAAATATTGCTTGTCGTGCTTTCCCTATATGCATCCGCAGTGCCGAGGTGACAGTTAGCGTTCGTCTATTCGGCAGTGCGTGAGCAGGCGGTTAGCGCCGGGGACGTGCTGGAACAGCTCAACCTGACGAGCATATCCAGGCAATGTCCCGGTAACTCAAGTTCGCTTGTGAATACTTTCACGAACAGTCGCGATGTCAAGGGTGACGCTCGGAAAAACTCCAAGCGGTGAGCAAGCCCACAACCCGTTTGTCCGGGTTTCCGTGCTTTCCCGGTTACCCGGTGTGCCACAGCCGAGGATCAATATAGTACAGTCCGCGTGACATTGCTGACATTTCCGGCACCTGCCCCTCGGTGTGGCGGCGACCAGGCCGATCGGTGTGGCCACCGTGTCAACCAAGGGCAGTACCCGAGACCTAGCAGATTACTCTCAGTGCGGCGGGAACGGAGGTGAATCTGACTTTCTCCCGCTCGCCGAGATAGTCCCCGTCGAGCTGGAACGCCTGCGGGCGGCTGGAGACCAGGGTGAACTCCGCCGTGTCATGGAGTCGTAACACCTGCCGACCGTGTGGATTCGGCTGCCGGGACAGGAACTGCGTCACTGTCCGTGTTGTGCTAGCCACCCGGAGCTGACGCAACGCCAGCACATCAAGCCCGAGGTCGAACGACGCCTCCGGGTTCGGGTTGACCTCCCGGTCGCCCAGGTACGTCCACGGAGCCGTGTTCTGGATGATGACGGTGGCCAGCTCGGCCTCCGCCGGCTCGCCCGGACGCTCCAGGACGATCGCGGGGTGCCGGCGGTCCGAGGCGAGGAAGTACTGGTTCATGATCGAACGCAGGTAGAGCGACGGCGTGGACACCCGACCCTTCCGTCGGGCCTGCTCCACCCGGTGGATCACCGCGGCGTCCAGGCCGAAGCCGGCGCAGAAGGTGAAGTAGCGGTCATCGGCGCGGCCCAGCCCCACCGTCCGGCTCCGGCCCAGCCGCAGCCCTTCCAGGATCATGCTGGTCGCCTCCGGCCACTCCCGGGGCAGCCCCACAGCGCGGGCGAACACGTTTGTCGAGCCGCCGGGGACCGTCGCCAGCGCGGGCAGCCGCTCGGCCATCGGAGCATCGCCGGCGCGAGTTGGTGGTTCGGCCGTCATCAGGCCGTTCACCACCTCGTTCACCGTGCCATCGCCACCCAGGGTGACGACCAGGTCAACCCCCTCGGCGGCTGCCTCCCGGGCCAGAGCCACGGCGTGCCCGCGCCGACGGGTGTAACGCACGCTGAGATCGACTTCGCTGCGCAGCGCCCGGACGAGCACGTCCCGGCTGCGTTCGCTGGTGGTGGTGGCCTTCGGATTGACCACCAGGACGGCCCGCATGGGCGGCACTGTACCTTCCGACGGCCCGGGTATCGTGGCGCGCGTGACCATCGACTCGGCCCCGATCCCCGTCACGCTCCGCTGGGCGGTCCGCCTGCTCTGGGCAGAGGCGGCCGTCGTCGGGCTGGTCGCCGTCTGGCTGATCTGGGCCGACCTCACGGCCACCCGCACCGACCTGCTGGCGGCGTTGCTGGTGACCGGGTTCGCGATCGGGGCGGCGGTGGTGCTCTGGGCGCTGGGCCGCGCGCTGCTGCGCCGTCAGGCGGGCGCACGCGCCCCCGCCATCGTGCTTCAGCTGATGTTGCTGCCGATCGGTTGGTTCATGATCCAGGCAGGGTTGGGCTGGCTGGGCGTGCCGCTGATGGCGCTCGGCCTGGGCGTGGGCTGGCTGCTGGTCTGCCCTCCGACCACCCGCGCCCTCGGCTTCGAGTGACCGCGCCGGTGGGTCGGGCCGCTCAGTAGCCGCCGGAGCGGCGGGTGAGCAGCGCGATCGTGGCCCGACCGTCAGCGGACGTGGCGGACGCCGAGGTGGTCAGCGCGGTGAGCACCTTCCAGGCGAAGGACGACTCGGCGGGCAGGGTGGCGCCGCGCACGGTCGGCACCGTCACCTCGACGGTCAGCGCGTCCTCGGTGACCGCGAAGCGGCACTCCAACTCGGCGTCGCGGGTGGCGATGGCGAGCAGCATGGCGCACGCCTCGTCGACCGCGATCCGCAGATCCTCGATCTCGTCGAGCGCGAACTGCAACCGGGCCGCGAGACCGGCGGTGGCGGTGCGGAGCACGCCGAGGTAACCGCCGTCGGCGGGCACCGTGAGGTGCACCACGTCATCGGTCGCTGGCTGGCCAGTCAGTTGAGTCACGCTCATCCCCCCGGTCGGGGACTCTACCCGGTCAGCCGTCCGTACGCGTGCCGGCGGTGGTGGCGTGATCGGCAAGCTCGCGGAGCGCGTCGCCGCTGAGCCGGTAGGGAACCCACTCGCTCATCTGCTCGGCGCCGATCGAGGCGTAGAAGCCGGCGGCCGGGTTCCAGTTGATCATCCACCACTCCAGCCGCCGGTAGCCGCGTCGTACGCAGATGTCGGCCAGCGTGGCGAGCAGCAGTCGACCGGCTCCGGTGCCCCGCGCGGCCGGCCGGACGTAGAGGTCCTCCAGGTAGACGCCGTGCACGCCGGCCCAGGTGGAGAAGTTGAGGAACCACAGCGCGAAGCCGATCGGCTCGTCGTGCTCGTCCACCGCGACGTGCCCGAACAGCGCCGGAGCGGTCGTACGACCGCTCCAGCTCGGCGCGTCTGACGCCACGCCGCGACCTGGAGCAGTCGTAAAGAGGGCCGAGGTCAACTGCTCGGCGGTGAGGTGGCACTGCTCCGGGGCGCGTTCGTACTCGGCCAGCTCGTGCACCATGGCGACGACGGCCGGCACGTCCTCGGGACGTGCCGGCCGGATCGTCGGGATGACCGGAGTGGTCACGCCTTCTTGGTCTCCCAGAAGATCTTCGAGATCTCGTCGATCTTCGCGAGCAGCTTGTCGGCGGTGGCCGGGTCGAGGCTGCCCTTGACGCCACCGGCGCCGGCGAGCTTGGTGGCCTCGTTGAACAGGCCGTGCAGGTTCGGGTACTTCTCGAAGTGCGGCGGCTTGAAGTAGTCGGTCCAGAGCACCCAGAGGTGGTGCTTGACCAGCTCGGCGCGCTGCTCCTTGATGATGACGGCGCGGGTGCGGAACTCCGGGTCGGTGTTCGACTGGTACTTCTCGCAAATCATTTTGACCGACTCGGCCTCGATCCGGGCCTGAGCCGGGTCGTAGACACCGCACGGTAGGTCGCAGTGAGCGCTCGCGGTGACGCGGGGCGCAAGGATGCGCGGAAGTCGCATCGGGATCCTCCATGGGAAGTTTGCGATGATCAAAGGCGACATTACTCCTGGGGATGCTCCCCGAACCGGGTGGAGGTGAAACCAGTGGCCGCCGATCACCCGGCTGAGGCGCCCCGGTTGCGGAGGCCGCTGACCGCCGTACTGGTGACCGGCCCGTCCATGGCCCCGACGCTGCGGCACGGCGACGCGGTGCTGGTTCGGGTCGGTGGCCGCCCGATCCGGGTCGGTGACGTGGTGGTCGCGGTCTTCCGGACCCGGCCCGATCTGCTGGTGGTGAAGCGTGCGGTCCGGTCGCAGGACGGCGGCTGGTGGCTGCGCGGTGACAACGACCTGATCACCGACGACTCCCGGGCGTACGGGGTGGCCGACGTGCGCGGACGGGTGGTGGCCCGCTACTGGCCCCGCCCGGGACGGGTGCCTCGTCGCCAGTTATGACCCTGCTCACATCCCGGGGGTGGTGTCGACACTATGCTCGGAAAGTGCCCGGGTGACCCCCCGCACCGCGTGCCACCGCTCGCCGCCCACCTCGCGGCGGGGTCGGCCGCCTCACATCTGCTCGACAGATCCTGGAGTCACCACCATGTCTTCGTCCACCGTGGACCCCGCTGATCCCGTCTTCCAGCTGCACCGGGGCGGCAAGATGGCCGTCACCTCGACAGTGCCGCTCACCAGCCGGGAGGACCTCTCCCTGGCGTACACCCCGGGGGTGGCCCGGGTGTGTGAGGCGATCGCCGCCGACCCCGCCCTGGTCGACGAGTACACCTGGGTGTCGCACACGGTCGCGGTGGTCACCGACGGCTCGGCGGTGCTCGGGCTGGGCAACATCGGGCCCCGGGCCGCGCTGCCGGTGATGGAGGGCAAGGCGGTGCTGTTCAAGCAGTTCGCCGGGGTGGACGCGGTGCCGGTGTGCCTGGACACCCAGGACGTGGACGAGATCGTCGCGGTGGTGCGGGCGCTGGCACCCTCGTTCGGTGGAATCAACCTGGAGGACATCAGCGCCCCGCGCTGCTTCGAGATCGAGCGTCGACTCGACGAGGCGTTGGACATTCCGGTCTTCCACGACGACCAGCACGGCACCGCGATCGTGGTGCTCGCCGCGCTGCGCAACGCCGCGACGTTGCTCGACCGCAAGCTCGGTGACCTGCGGGTGGCGGTGAGCGGCGCGGGCGCGGCCGGGGTGGCGGTGACGAAGATGCTGATCGCCGGGGGCGTCAACCCCGACCAGGTGGTGGTCTGTGACTCCAAGGGGATCATCGGCCGGCATCGCACTGAGCTGACCGGCACCAAGGCCGAGTTGGCGGCGAGCACCAACGCCGACGGCCGCCACGGCGACATCACCGAGGCGCTGCGCGACGCGGACGTGCTGGTCGGGGTCTCCGGCGGGCAGATCCCCGAGGCGGCGGTGGCTCAGATGGCGCCCGGCGGGATCGTGTTCGCGCTGGCGAACCCGACCCCCGAGGTGCACCCCGAGGTGGCCGCCCGGCACGTCGCGGTGGTCGCCACCGGGCGCAGTGACTACCCCAACCAGATCAACAACGTGCTGGCCTTCCCCGGGGTGTTCCGCGGTGCGCTGGATGCCGGTGCCACCAGGATCACCGAGGCGATGAAGGTCGCCGCTGCGGACGCCATCGCCGGTGTGGTGGCCGAGTCGCTGACCGCCGACGCCATCGTGCCGTCCCCGCTCGACCCGCGCGTCGCGCCGGCCGTGGCCGAGGCGGTCGCCGAAGCCGCCCGCCGCGACGGCGTCGCCCGCCGGTAACCCGCGTATTCGCCGGGGCGCTCCGGCGCAGCCTGCGCCGGGTGCCTTCTTAACGAGCGCTCAGCTTGTTACCGTGCCGATCATGCGTGCTGCCTTTGCCTCCCGTTTCGACGACGCCGACCCGCTCGCCGCGCTCACCGTCGGCGAGCGGCCCGAGCCGACCCCGCCGGCCGACGACTGGGTGACCGTGCAGTTGCGGGCCACCTCGCTCAACCACCACGACCTCTGGTCGCTGCGCGGGGTCGGTCTCACCGAGGCCCAGCTGCCGATGATCCTCGGCTGCGACGCGGTCGGGCTGGACCCGGAGGGACACCCGGTGGTCGTGTACCCGGTGGTCGTCACCCCGGGTGACCCGCGCGGGGTTTCCATCCTCTCCGAGCACTTCGCCGGAACGCTCGCCGAGCGGGTGGTCGTACCCCGGTCGAATCTGGTCCCGCTGCCCGACGGCATGGCGGCGACCGACGCGGCGTGCCTGCCCACGGCCTGGCTGACCGCGTGGCGGATGCTGACCACCAAGGGCCGCGTCGCGGACGCCGACAGCGTGCTGGTCCAGGGCGCGGGCGGTGGCGTGGCCACCGCGGCCGTCGCGCTCGCCGTCGCGATGGGCAAACGGGTGTACGCGACCAGCCGCGACGCCGGCAAGCGGGACCGGATCTCGGCCCTCGGCGCCACCGCGATGGAACCCGGTGCCCGGCTGCCGGAGCGGGTCGACGTGGTGATCGAGACGGTCGGCGAGGCCACCTTCGACCACTCGCTGAAGTCGGCCGCGCCGATGGCCCGGATCGTGGTCTCCGGCGCCACCTCCGGGCACGAGCCGTCCATCAACCTGCGCCGGGTCTTCGCCATGCAGTTGGAGATCCTTGGCACCTCGATGGGCACGCCCGGTGAGCTGTACGAGCTGCTGGCGTTCTGCTCCGACAACGAGGTGCGCCCGGTGGTGGACAGCGTCGTGCCGTTCAGCCGGGTCGAGGAGGGCTTCGCCCGACTGCACTCCGGCGACGCCTTCGGCAAGGTCGTCATCGACCACACCGCCTGACGCCCGCCCAGCCGACCGTCGGTTGGTCGACCGGCGGTCGGTGGGCCGGCGGTTGGTCGAGCGGCGGTTGGTGGGCCGGCGGTTGGTCGAGCGGCGGGCCTCAGAGGTGGTCGTCGAAGGTGGCGATGTCGCCGCGCGTCGCGTCGGTGGAGATGCGCTTCCTGGCGTCCGCGTCGCCGTAGAGCGACCAGCGCAGGAACTCGACCGAGGTGTCCGAGACCACCCGCAGCGTGGCGCCGTCGCTGAGCAGCGCCCGCCCGTGGTCGCCCTTGGGCAGGCTCAGCATGGCCTTCGGCCAGGGCACCTTGTCGTACGCCGCCTTGCCCGCCGCGTACTCGACCACCTCGTCCAACTCGCCGTGCACGAAGAGCTGTGGGGCGGCCGTGCCGGCGAACGCGGTGCCCACGCCGAGCGCCGTGCCGGCGAACACCACGCCCGCGTCCAGCCGTTCGTCCCGGCTCGCGGTGAACAGGCCGATGGTGGTCACCCCGCCCGCCGAGTGCCCGGCCGCGGCCACCCGCTCGCCGTCCAACCGGCCGCGCAACGCGTCGCCGGCCTTGCCGTCCAACGCCAACACCTGATCCAACGCGTACGACACGTCGGCGGGCTGGTTGAGCACGTCGAGGACGTTGTTGTCAGCGCCCCGGGAGGTGTGCGGGAACGTCGGCGCGGCCACCACGAAACCCGCCGCCGCCCAGCGGGTCAGCAGCGTGGCGTAGTCGTCAGGCCGCCCACCCAGGCCGTGACTGAACATCACCACCGGGAACCGGCCCTGCGCCGCCGCCGCCGACCGTTTGGCCGCGCCGCCGGACTGCCCGGCCGCCGGGTACCACAGCGTCGTCGGCAGCGCGCGGCCGTCCCGGTCCAGCTTCAGCTGTCGTACGCCGACCGCGAAGGTGTTCTTCGGCGCGGCGCCGGCGGGAACCTGCGGTGTCGGCGTGGCGGCGGCGCTGGGCTCGACCGGTGGCGCCTGCCCGCTCCGGCTGGGGTGGGTGTCCGCTGAGCAGCCGACCAGACCGGCCATGAGCACGGCGCTGGCCAGCAGTGCGGGAGTGACGCGTCGCGACATGAATCCGATTGTGCCCTGTCCGGTGGGCCTGCTCCCCATGCCCGGCGGATCAGTGGGCCGGACGGGACTCGTAACGGGTCAGGGTGGGGGAGTGGGCGTCGGCGGGGAGGCGGGCAGCGGCGGCCCGGTCGCCGTAGAGGGTCCAGCGCAGGAAGTCGGTGGTGGTGGCGAGGACCGGGCCGAAACCCGGGTGACCCGGCGTGAGGTATTCGCCGTGGTCCTGGTCGAGCAGGCTGAGGAACGCGGCCGGTCCGGGGGTACGCGCGTACGCCGCCCGGCCGACCGCCACCGGCACCACCGGGTCGGCGGTGCCGTGCACGAAGAGCACCGGTGCGGCCGGCCCCGCGAAGCTGCCCGGCACCCCGCCACCGGCGATCACGATCCCGGCGCGCAATCGGGCCGGGTGGCCCTCGCTGAACATGCCGGAGGTGGTGAAGCCGCCCGCCGAGTGCCCGGCCGCGGCGACCGACGTCAGGTCCAGGTGCCCGGCGAGGGGATCGGCGCGGCTGCGGTCGAGGCCCCCCAGATACCGGATCAGTCGCCAGGCGTCGGCCGGCTGGTGGCGTACGTCGGCCCGGGTGAAGTGCGCGGCGCCCGCTCGGGTGTGCGGATACGCGGGTGCGGCCACCACGAAACCGGCCGCCGCCCAGCGGGTGGTCAGGTCGGCGTGCAGCTCGGGCCGGCTACCCAGGCCGTGGCTGTAGATCACCACCGGGAACCGCCCGGCCGCCACCAGACCGGCCGCCACCTGACCTGTCGACGCCGGGTACCAGATCGTCACCGGCAGGGGGCGCGCCGAGCGTGGATCGAGGGTGAGCGTACGCACGCCGACGGCGTACGACCCCTCGGGCGCTCGACGTGCCGGCAGTGGCCCGGTGGCCCCGCCCGCCACGGCCGTGGCCGGCGCGCAGCCCGCCAGCAATGCTGTCACCAGTACGGCCAGCAGCCGCCCCGCCCCCATCGTTCCACGGTAGGTGCCCGGGAGGGCGTAGCAGCCCCGCCGTCCGGCTCGGGTGCACCCGCCACCCGGTCGGGTCGCCTCCGCCGGCCGGGTCCACCCCCGGGGTGCCGCGGGCCGGGGACGGTGCCGCGTGACCAGCTTCGCTAGGGTCACCGACATGGCTGAGAACTACACAGACCCCAGCGGCAACACCGAGGCGTTCCGCGCCTTCACCCAGACACCGGAGGCCGCGGCGCCAGCGGAGGCCCCGTCCCGCCTGCCGCTCATCATCGGCGCGGCAGTGGTCGTCGTGGTGCTGGTGGCACTCGTCACCTGGTTGGCGGCCGGCTGATCCGTCACCTGGTTGGCGGCCTGGCCGATTGAGTCGTCAGGCCGCGCCGACCACGTCCCTGGTCTGCCGGGCGATCTCCCGCTCCTCGTCGGTGCGGATGACGCAGACGCTCACTTCGGCACCATCGGGCGAGATCAACCGGTCGCCGTCGCCGTCGTTGCGGGCGTCGTCCACGCTGATGCCGAGTCGGCCCAGGCCGGCCAGCGCGGCGGCCCGCACCGGCGCGGCGTGCTCGCCGACCCCGGCGGTGAAGGTGATGGCGTCGACCCGGCCGAGCAGCGCGTAGTACGCCCCGACGTAGCCGGTGATGCGCCGGCAGTACACGTCGAAGGCCAACGCCGCCGCCGGATCACCGGCCGCCCGACGCTCCAGCACCTCGCGCATGTCGTTGACGCCGGTCAACCCGAGCAGGCCGCTGCGGTGGTTGAGCAGGTCGTCGATGTCGTCCACCGACAGCCCGCCCTCCCGGCGCAGGTGGAAGATCACGGTCGGGTCGATGTCGCCGCTGCGGGTGCCCATCACCAGCCCTTCGAGGGGGGACATGCCCATCGAGGTGGCGACGCTGCGACCGTTCTCGACAGCGCACGCGCTGGCCCCGTTGCCCAGGTGCAGGGTGATCGTGTTGACCTGCTCGTACGGCCGGCCCAGCAGTTCGGCGGTGCGGCGGGACACGTACGCGTGCGAGGTGCCGTGGAAGCCGTACCGGCGGATGCCGTACCGCTCGGCGGTGTCCCGGTCGATCGCGTAGGTCGCGCCGGCGTCCGGCAGGGTGTGGTGGAACGCGGTGTCGAAGACGGCGACCTGCGGGACGTCCGGCAGCGCCGCGCGGGCCACCTCGATGCCGGCCAGGTTGGCCGGGTTGTGCAGCGGGGCGAGTGGCACCAGGTTCTTGATCGCGGCCAGCACCGCGTCGTCGATCAGCACCGGCGCGCTGAACGTCCGACCGCCGTGCACCACCCGGTGCCCGATCGCGGCCAGCCCGGTCAGGTCCAGCCCGGCCAGGATCTGCCGGACCGCAGCGGTGTGGTCCTTCGGGCCGCCGCCGGGCTCACCGATCCGCTCGACGAGGCCGTGGTCGAGCGCCCGGTCACCGTCGTAGCGGCGCCACTTCACCGACGACGACCCGCAGTTGAGCACCAGCACCTGACTCACGAGGCCTCCTCGGTGGCCGCCTGGATGGCGGTGATCGCCACCGTGTTGACGATGTCCGGCACGCCCGCGCCCCGGGACAGGTCGTTCACCGGTCGGCGTAGGCCCTGCATCACCGGGCCGACGGCGATCGCCCCGGCGGAGCGCTGCACCGCCTTGTACGTGTTGTTGCCGGTGTTCAGGTCCGGAAAGATGAAGACAGTGGCGTGGCCGGCGACCGGGCTGCCCGGCAGCTTCGTCGCCGCCACCGCCGGGTCGATCGCCGCGTCGTACTGGATGGGCCCCTCGACCAGCAGGTCGGGCCGGCGCTCCCGGACCAGCGCGGTGGCCGCGGCGACCTTCTCCACGTCCGCGCCGGCACCGGAGCTGCCGGTGGAGTACGACAGCATGGCCACCCGGGGTTCGATGCCGAACCGGGCGGCGGTGTCGGCTGACGAGATCGCGATGTCGGCGAGCTGGGCCGCGTCCGGGTCGCGGTTGACCGCGCAGTCTCCGTAGACCAGCACCCGGTCGGCGAGCAGCATGAAGAAGACGCTGGAGGCCACCGAGACGTCCGGCAGCGTACGGATGATCTCGAACGCCGGCCGGATGGTGGCGGCGGTGGTGTGCGTCGCGCCGGAGACCATGCCGTCGGCGCGGCCGGTGGCCACCATCAGGGTGCCGAAGTAGTTGGGCTGCGCCACGATGTCGTGCGCCAACTCGGCGGTGACGCCTCGGTGGGCGCGCAGCCGGGCGTACTCGGCGGCGAAGTCGTCACGCCACCCGCTGGTTTCCGGGTCGACCAGGTGCGTGTCGCCGAGATCGATGCCCAGCTCCCGGGTGCGCCGGGCGATGTCGTCCGGCCGGCCGAGCACTGTCAGCTCGGCCACTCCACGGCGCAGCAGGATCTCCGCCGCCCGCAGGATCCGCTCGTCGGTGCCCTCCGGCAGCACCAGGTGCCGGGGCTTCGAGCGGGCCCGGTCAATCAGTTCGTTCTCGAACATCAACGGGGTGACCCGCGTCGACCGGCTGACCCGCAGCCGCCGGGCCAGGTCGTCGGTGTCCACGCAGCGCTCGAACGCGCCGAGCGCGGCCTCCACCTTGCGGGGATTGGCCGCGCTGGGCCGGCCCTCGATGCGACTCGACGCGGCCACCGTGTCGTAGG
>NZ_QGSZ01000313.1 GCF_003857055.1 Micromonospora inaquosa
CCACCCGCCCGCGCCCTTGGCCGCCCGGACGAAGTCGGGTGAGGCGGTCGACACGGTCGGGTTGGCGGAGTTGACGTGCAACCGGGTGCGCCCGGGGCTCCCGCCACATGCGGCGTCGATCAGTGTCACCTGGTCGTCGTCGGCGTAGATCGCCCGCAGGGCGCGCAGACAGAGCGGCTGCGGTTCGACGGCGACGACCCGGGCGCCGAGGCGACGGAAGCTGCCGATGTGGTCGCCCACGTGCGAGCCGATGTCGAAGACGAGATCCCCAGCGCTGACGAAGCGGGAGTAGAAGGCGTCCATCCTCGCGTCCCGCTCGGGATCGCCGTAGTAGACCTCCAGTGACCGGTGCAGTGGGGACAGGGCCGGATCGGTCCGGAGCAAGGCGATCCTGGTGTCGGTGGTGGCCGTCATCTGTCTGGGTCCAGTCCGTGAGAAGGGGTGGCCGGGGTTACGGTCCGAAGGCGGTCAGGAACCGGTCCCGGAAGGCGTCCATCCGCCAGACCGGTGCCTGCGGACCGGGCTTCAGCCCGTCCTGCCAGCCCCACCCGGAGATCCGGTCCAACACGGTCCGGTCCCGGGTGATGATCGAGATCGGGACGTCGCGGCTGGCGTTCTCGCCGGTGACGACCGCGGCGGGCTGGTGGTCACCGAGGAAGATGAACACGAGGTCGTCGTCTCCGTAGGCGTGCACGTAGGAGACGAGCGTGCTGAGGGTGTACTCGATGGACTTCCGGTAGTCCGCCCGGATCTGGGCGGTGTTGCGGCGCTTGTCGTCCGACCTGCCGCCGGCGGCCCCGCGGTAGACCGCGCCGTCGCCGACGTCGGCCCAGTCGAGCAACGGCGGGACGGGCGTCCAGGGCGCGTGGCTGGACACCAGCGCCAGCTCGGTCATCACGTTGCCGTCACGCTTCGCCTGCTCCAGGCGCTGCCAGCTGGCCAGTGTGTACTGGTCGGGCGGGGTGCTGAAGCTGAACTTCGGGCCACGGTACGCGAGCGTCTTGGCGTTGTAGAACCGGTCGTAGCCGAAGAAGGAGCCCTCCGGCCACGCCTTGGTGACGGCGGGCATCACGCCCACGGTCTGCCAGTTCGCCCGTCGGAAGGCACCGTTGAGGGTCATCCGGTCACTGGCCAGCAGGGTGCGGTGCCGCTGGTCGTTGTCGATCCAGAGGCCGGACAGCAGCGTGTCGTGCGCGAGCCAACTGCCGCCGCCGAAGGTCGGTGAGGTGAGGAAGCCGCTCTGCGCGGCGAACCCGGCCGCGCCCAGCTCGCTGGTGCCGCGGTCGAGCACCGCACCGACCTGCGGCGCGAACTCCGGGTCCTCGACGGCGTCCCGGCCGTAGCTCTCCACGAAGGCGACGACCACGTTCTTGCCGCGCAGCGCGGTCAGTAGCTGGTCACCGGGGGTGTCGCCGAACCTGTCGGCCTCGATCAGCGCGCCGAACGTCTTGCGGTCGTCGAGGCGCAGGCGCACCTGGAAACCGTGCCCGTTGGCCAGGGTGGTCGCGGACGTGTCGGCGACCGGTACGCCCTCGACCACCCGCACGTTGAACGCGGCGCAGGCCACCCAGACGACCACCAGCGCGGCCACGATCCGGGTGGTCGCGCTGCGGTGCCGGACCACCAGTCGCCGCAGTCGCCGCGTCGACAGCGTGACCAGTGTGGGCAGGCCCAGGACCACCACCGCCACTGTGATCGCGGCGCCGATGGCGGCGGGCCGACCGTACGACTCGCTGAGGAAGGCGAACCCCTCGTCGAGGAGCGCCCAGTCGAGCACCGGGTCGAACGCCCGGCTCAGCGCGGCGGAGAACCCCAGGTCGAACAGCTTCAGCAGGCCGAGCACGCCGAGGGCCACACCGGCGAGCGTCGCGACCAGTCGGCTGCCACGAGACGGCAGCGCGAGCAGGAGGGCCACGACCAGCAGCGCCTCCAGGGGGATCCGCACGAACGCCGCCGGGCTGAGCCGACCGAAGTCGTACGGCACGGTGAGCACGAGCAGCACGAGCAGCGCGGCCAGGACGGTCGTCAGCCGGGCCGCGATGGAGCGTTTCGGCCGGCCCTCGACGTCGGTGCCGTCGGTGGCGGTGACGTCCGGGACCTCGTCCATCGTCGGCCTCCGTCCCTGGCTCGGCAGCTGACGTATGCGCGTCATGAGCGACAACCCGGGCATCCTTCCTGATCTTTGTTGGGCGCGGCGTACGGGCGGCTCAGACGCGGGCGATCCCGCGCCGGGCCACCGCGACGGTCGGATGGTCCGGCCAGGTCAGCCCATCCGTTCGGCCCGAGCCCAGCCCCGCTCCGGCGCTCGCGGAACTGTGGCTCACCGGGCTGCTCGGGTGGGCCATCGCGGTGACGGCGTCGGGGCTGACGAGGTGACGGAGGTGGCGGGTCGTCCAGAGCCACCCGACGTCACGCCCGAACGACTCGACCAGCAGCGCCAGCGACGCCACCAGCACGACGGTCGTCAGTGCCCCGGGCAGCGCGTCGCCCATCGCCACCGTCAGCACCACGCCCTGGACGGCGGCGACGACCTTGCGCCAGTAGCGCGGCGGCAGGGAGCCGCGCATCCAGCCCAGCACCCAGCTCGCGGCGACGAAGACGTAGCGCATCGCGCCGATCGCGAGCACCCAGCCACCCACCGAGGGGGCCACGTGCAGGCAGAGCACCAGGACCAGGAAGGAGTCGACCTCCATGTCGAAGCGCGCGCCGAGTTCGCTGGTGGTCCCGGTGCGGCGGGCCGTGTACCCGTCCACGGCGTCGAGGGCCAGCGCCACGCTGGTGAGGACGACCATCACGGTGACCGGGGCGGACCGGCCGAACGAGTCGGCGGCCAGGGCCGTCACCCCGCCGACGAGGATCGCCCGGCTCAGGGTCACCCGGTCGGCGGGGCTCAGCGCACTCGCGCCCGAGCGGGACATTCCCCGGCTGAGCAGGGCACACAGGGCCACCCCGTACGCCAGCCCGGCCACCCAGCCCGCCGCGCCCAGACCGACGGTCTGCGTAAGCACCGCCAGCAGGACGATCTGCACGAGCAGTCCGAGGAGCGGACCGGTTCGAACCATTGACATCGTGCCTCCGCGACTCTGGTGGGTGACCCTGACCGTCATCACGGAAAATATGACCGATCGGTTCATTCTGAACGCGACCTTGCAGGGGGGGTGCCGCGGAGGTACGTGCCCTTTCGGCGGCCGGTTAATCGTCCACCGTGGGCGGCTCGTCGCCGGTCGACAGTCGAGGCGTTGGTCGTGCCGTGCGGGTCAGGGCGTTGGCAGGGTGAGCACCTCCGCGCCGTCGTCGGTGATGGCGATGGTGTGCTCGCTGTGTGCCGTCCGGCCGCCCGTCACGCTGCGGAGTGTCCAGCCGTCGGCGTCGGTGACGAGCGTGGCGGTGTCCGCCATGACCCACGGCTCCAGGGCCAGCAGCAGCCCCGGGCGCAGCCGGTATCCGCGACCGGGACGCCCGGTGTTGGAGATGTGGGGGTCCTGGTGCATCGTCGACCCGACGCCATGGCCGCCGAACTCGGTGTTGATCAAGTATCCCGCTGCGCTGAGGACCGAACCGATCGCGTGCGAGATGTCTCCGATGCGCACGCCGGGGCCGGCGGCGGCGATCCCCGCCTGCAACGCGCGCTCGGTCGCGTCGATCAGGGCGACGCTCTCCGGGGGCCGCATGTCGCCGACGATGAAGCTGATGGCCGAGTCCGCGACAACTCCGCCGTGGGAGACGGCGAGGTCGAGGGAGAGCAGGTCGCCGTCGACGAGCGAGTAGTCGTACGGCAGTCCGTGCAGCACGGCGTCGTTCACCGACGTGCAGATGTAGTGGCCGAACGGCCCGCGCCCGAAGGACGGCTCGTAGTCGACGTAGCAGGACTGCGCCCCGGCCTCGGTGATCATGGCCTGCGCCCACCTGTCGATGTCCAGCAGGTTGGTGCCGACCACGCAGCGGCTCTTGAGCGTCTGCAGGATGCCGGCGACCAGCGCGCCGGTCTCCTTCGCTCGCAGCACGTCGGTGGGGCTCAGGATCTCGATCATGCAGCGCCTTCCTCGGGCAACCAATAAGTATCCCGGCCATATTATCCCGGTACTAGAATCGGAACATGGTCAGGTTGCCACTCACTCCCGCAGAGGTCGAACGCGGACAGCGCCTCGGCGCCCTGCTGCGTCGAGCCCGCGGAGAGCGTTCGATGCTCCTCACCGCGCTGGACGCGGGCGTCTCGCCGGAAACCCTTCGAAAGATCGAGTCCGGCCGGATAGCCACCCCCGCCTTCCCGACCATCGCGGCGATCGCCGACGTGCTCGGACTCTCCCTCGATGCCGTCTGGTCAGAGATCAACAAGTCGGACGCCGGCGCCGAACTGCCCCGACCAGCGCGCGCCGCACGCGAGCGGCTGGCCTCGTAGCCTCGACCCCGTTGACCGGGCACGACGGGTCGGCCGGTGACCAGGCGGCGCTGGTCCCGGTCGACGATCGACCGGGACCAGCGGGTGGTGCGCTCAGGAGGCGGCGATGCCTTCCATGCCGATGCTGTCGGCGAACTTCGGCAGACCCTCCACGGTGGTGACGAGCTTCAGCGAGCCGTCCCTGCCCACCTCGTAGCCCTGCACGTTGCCCGCTGTGGCGTTCTGCACGTACAGGAAGCCGTCGCTGGCGGTCATGTCGATCGACCCGCCGCCGGTGTCGGCGGCGACGGCCTCGACGAGTTCGAGCTTGCCGTGGTCGTTGACCCGGTAGGCGCTGATGGTGGAGGTGCCGGCATTGGCGGCGTAGAAGTAGTCGCCGACACGCTGGATCCAGCACGTCGCCTGCTGGCCGTTGGGCACCGACGGCCCGATCTGGTCGAGCGCGCCGTCGTCCTCCAACTCGAACCGGCTGACCGAGTTCGAGCCGGACTCGGCGACCAGCAGCGTGTCGTCGGTGTCGAAGGTGAAGCCGAACGGGGTGTTCCCCGCGTCGCTGATGACCGGGTTGCGGGACAGCTCGCCGTGGCGACCGATCTCGTAGCTGAACATGACGTTGGCGGCCTTTGTCGACACCAACACGAACTCACTGTCCGGGTCGATCTTGACCTGGGCCGGGGCGGTCCCGAACGCGGGCGGGTTGCCGTTGTGCAACCCGAGCGACCGGTTGGCGTCCTCGATCCGCGACAGGCGCCCCTTGTGCAGCTCGAAGCCCTGCACCGAGCCCTCGCCACCGGCGTTGAGGACGTAGACGAGGTCACCACGGGCCGCGACGCTGACCGGCAGCAGACCACCGGACCAGATGACCTGGAGCTTGTGCAGCCTGGTGCCGTCGACGCGGAAGACAGTGACGGTGTTGCTGCCGGCGTTGACGGCGAACAGCAGACCCTTGTGATAGATCAGGGAACCCTGCGAGGCCAGCGCGTCGAGCGGCGCGCCGATGGTGAAGCCGCCCAGCCCGCCGGTCTCGTACTCACCCGCCTTGGTGAGACGGCCGTCCTCGTCGCGGTCGTACACCTTGATGGTGTTTCCCTCGGCCTTGTTGGTCTGGACGAAGACCGCGCCCTCGTCGCCGTGGTGGTGATCACCTCCCTTGCGGTCGTCGTGGTACCCAGGGCCACCGCCATCGGCGAAAGCGGTCCCGGGGATCGATCCGATGCTGGTCAGACCCGCCAGGAGGGCTGCCGCGAGAGCGACACTGCGCTTCATACTGACTCCTTATGCACCCGAAGGGAGGAATACGAGTTTTCCTCTCCTTCAAAAGCTATCGGAGCGGCTAGCGCAGTTTGGCACAGTTACCCTAAAGCGGTAATTTTGCGCCGTTCCGTCGAATGACCGGACGTACGCGCAGTTGAGGCTTAGGACGAAGCGGGCCGCCAGCCCCGTCAGGGCAGGAACTCCGCGGTCAGGTCGATCAGCACACGAGCGGCAGCCCCGACCGGACGGTCCGTCGGGGTGGCGAGGGACGCCGTCCAGGTCAGGTCGGCACCCGTGACGGTCAGCAGACGCACACCGTTGTCGTCGGCGACGGCGAAGCGGGGCAGCAACGCGACGCCGAGCCCGTGCCGCACGTGGTCGGCGCCGGTGGCGATGTCGGGGATCTCGATGGTGACCCGCCGGGACAGGCCGGCGGTGGCGAACGCCCGGTCGGTCACGGCCCGGTTGCCGTAGCCCACCGGCGAGTCGATGAAATCCAGCCCGGCGACGTCGGCGAGGGTGACCGCCTCACGGGTGGCCAGCGGATGGTCGTCCGCCACGACAAGATCGAGGACGGTGCAGGCCAGCTCCGTGAGGTGGATCTCCGCCGGGAGCGTGCCGGGCAGCGAGACGAACGCGAGGTCGAGCCGGCGTTCCGCGAGGGCGTCGATGAGCCCCTGGGAGCCATGCGGGGCGACGCTGGTGCGCAGTAGCACTCCGGGGTGTCGGCGGTGGAACTCACCGAGCAGGGCCGGCAACTGCAGGAGTTTGATCGAGGTCATCGTGCCGATGCGCAGGGTGCCGCGCAGGCCGCCGTGCACCTCGGCGACCGCGTCGCGGGCGTCGCGGGCCGCGTCCAGGGCGATCCGGGCGCGTGGCAGCAGCGCGGCACCGGCGTCGGTGAGGCGTACGCGTTTGGAGTTGCGGTCCAGCAGCGGCGCGCCCAGCTCGCGTTCGAGGGTCTTGACCGCCGCGGAGACGGCGGACTGGACGACGTGCAGGCGGGCGGCGGCGCGGGTGAAGTTCTGTTCCTCGGCCACCGCGACGAAGTACTCAAGTTGGCGGAGTTCCACGCCATCAAGTATCACCAATCGCGATCGTCGCGAACATCAACTTTCGTTGTACCTGATGCTTGTACGAGGCAACAGTGGGGGTCATGTCCTTGTCGACAGTGATTCCCGGCCCCGCCGCGTCCGACCTCGGCGATCGCTCGTCCCGCCGCCACGGCCGTGGCTTCTGGGCGATCGCCCTGGCGTTCCTCACCGCGATGGCGTTCTGCACCGTGCCAGCCCCGCTCTACCCGCTGTACATGGCGCGCGACGGTTTCTCCACCTTCATGGTCACGATCGTCTTCGCCGTCTACGCGGTGGGCGTGGTGATCAGCCTGCTGCTCGCTGGTCACGTCTCGGACTGGGTCGGCCGGAAGAAGATCCTCATCCCAGCGTTGGCGTTGGAACTGGTGGCCGCCGCCCTTTTCCTGAGTGACCCGTCCCTGCCGGTGCTGCTGGTCGCCCGGCTGGTGAGCGGGCTGGGCATCGGCATGATCACCGCAACCGCCACCGCGTACCTCCAGGAGTTGCACGCGACGCACCGGCCCGGCTCGTCCCGCCAGCGCTTCGAGATGGTCTCCACCGCCGCCAACATCGGTGGCCTGGGCGTCGGCGCGTTGGTAGCGGGCGTCCTCGCCCAGTACGTCGACGCGCCGCTGCGTACCCCGTACCTGGTGTTCGCCGTCCTGCTGGTGGTGAGCATCGTGGCGGTGGCGCTGACCCCGGAGACCGTCGAGGAGCGATTGGTCAAGCCCAGCTACCGGCCACAGCGGATCAGCGCCGACCACGGCGACCGGGCCGGCTACGTGGCCGCCACCGCCGCCGGGTTCGCCTCCTTCGCCGTGTTCGGCCTGTTCAC
This sequence comes from Micromonospora inaquosa, assembly GCF_003857055.1. Taxonomy (GTDB): domain Bacteria; phylum Actinomycetota; class Actinomycetes; order Mycobacteriales; family Micromonosporaceae; genus Micromonospora; species Micromonospora inaquosa. The sequence continues at coordinate 7,562 of NZ_QGSZ01000313.1, forward strand.
CTCGGTCGCCCCGGGATTCGTCGCGGGTGCCCTGCACCTCCCGTCGCGTGCCCTGGCCGGCACGATCGTGTTCGCCGTGTTCGGGGCCGCAGCGGTGGCGCAGACCCTCACCAACCGGCTGTCCGCCCCGGCGAAGGTGCGCCTGGGGCTGCTCGCCCAGGCCGTCGGCGTGCCCGTCCTGCTGGTGGGGATGCACACCGCCAACCTCGCGGCGTTCCTGGTCGGCGGGATGATCGCCGGCATCGGCGCGGGTGTGCTGTTCAAGGCCGCCGTCGGCGCCGTCGCCACGATGGCCGCACCCGCCCGGCGCGGAGAGGCCCTGGCCGGGCTGTTCCTCATCGCCTACCTGGGGATGATCCTGCCCTCCGTCGGCATCGGCGTCGCCACCCGGGCCGTCACCGCCGGCACGGCGATGACCTGGTTCACCGGTCTGCTGCTGGTCATGCTCGCCGGTGTCGCTGTGCTGTTCCGCCGCGGTGCCGCGAGCCGTCGGACTCCCGCTCGATCCGATCGGCTCGCGGCCTGACGGGTCAGCGCGGGTCGGGCCACCACGGTTCCAGGATGGCCGGGTCGGCGACGTACTGCTCCACCTGCGTCCGCTGCTGCGGAGTCAGGGACAGCGCCTGGAGGCGGATGCCCCACTCGGGCACCCGATCCCCCTTGTCCAACGCGGTCGCCAGCTCGATCAGGCCGGCCAGCGCCATCGCCTGCTCGACCACCGGCGCGTCCTCGGCGCGACGGCGCATCCCCGAGTCGAGGGCCCGGTAGGCCGCCCGGTCGTCCATCTTGAACTCGCGCAGGAGCCGCGCGTTGTCGAGCACCCGGGCCAACCCCTCAAGTTCCTTCGACCCGCCGTACTCCAGATCCTTCGGCTCATTATCCCGCTGGACGAAAATGATGGTGTTGCCCGACGGGTCGACGATGCTGAACCGCGACGCCCCAGCGCGGTAGCGGGTCATCCGCGGCAGGCCCTTGACCAGCACCTTGCCGTAGCTGCGGCGCATCGCCTCGGTGAACACCACGTGGTACGCCGCGACCGCGTCCACCATCACCAGGCAGCCGCCGGACGTCTCCTTCGTCGGGTCCAGGTCCTTTGGCGCGGGGCCGTAGTGCACTTGGAACCCACTCCACGTGAAGGCCAGGTACACGTACGGCTTGAGCTGCTCGTAGGCCACCTCGAACCCGAGCGCCCGCCAGAACGCCACAGTCTCCTCCGGCGCCGTGCAGTGCAGCAGCGGCGCGACGGTCTCGTTCGGTTGCACCCGGCCCGCATTGGTCATCATCGTCGCTCCCCGTTCGGTCGGCAGGCCGGCCATTGTGCCAGCATCAGTGACGAGCCTCGCCCGGTTTCGTCTCCTACCCGGGGAGGAGGCCGACTCCGACCACCGGCCGCAACCGGGGCTGCGGGTCGGACGCGATCGGCGGGCGCGGCCACGAATATCTACAGGCATGACTACCGTGCTGCGTCGGGCGACGCACTGGAATCGCCCCCTGATGGTCTTCGTCTGCGCGATGGCGGTGCTCGCCGTCGTCGCCGCGGTCGGCATCCTCGTCGACCCGCGCGTCCTCACCGGGGCGCCGATCTGGCTCAAGCCGTTCAAGTTCACCGTGTCCTTCGTGCTGTACGGCGCGACGCTCGCCTGGATGCTCTCCCTGCTGCCGCGCCGCAGCCGGGCCGCCGAGTGGGCCGTCACGGTCATCGTCGCGATGTCGGTGATCGAGATGACGGTGATCGTCGGTCAGGTGGTACGCGGGCAGACCAGCCACTTCAACGACACCACGTCCCTGAACGCCGCGCTGTTCGCGGCGACGGGCGCGGCGATCATGGTGCTGTTCCTCGCGCACCTCGTCATCGGGATCGTGGTCCTGATCCGGCGGATCCCGGACCGGGCCGCCGCGACCGCCGTCGGATGGGGGCTCGGTCTGTCCCTGCTGGGCATGCTGGCGGCGGTGCCGATGGTGCTGCCGATGCAGGACCCGGGGATCGAGGGGGTCTCCGGAGCGCACAGCGTGGGCGTCATCGACGGCGGGCCGGGGTTGCCCGTGGTGGGCTGGAGCACCACCGGCGGTGACCTGCGAATCGGGCACTTCGTTGGGCTGCACGCCCTGCAGGCGCTGCCGATCCTGGCGGTCCTGCTGAGCCGGTTCGCGACGCGGTTGGACGAGCGCAGCCGCGCCCGGCTACTGGCCGTCGCGGGCGGCGCGTACGGCGTACTCACCCTGCTGTTGACCTGGCAGGCCCTACGCGGACAGCCGCTGCTGCGCCCGGACGCCGGCACGCTCCTCGCGGTCGCGGCACTGGTGGTCGCGACGGCGACCGCGACCGGCCTGGTGCTGGCCCGCCGACGCCGCCCGGACCTGGCGTTGGCCGCATGACCGGGACGCTGTTCGCCCTGACCTTCGCGGTGGCCGCGCCGTTCTGGGCACTGATGATCCTGCTGCCCCGCTGGTCGTGGACCGCCCGGATCATCGCCTCGCCGCTTATCGTGCTGCCGGTCGTGCTGATCTACGCGCTGCTGGTGCTCCCAGCGTTCGGTGAGGTGCTGCCGGCGGTGACGTCGCCGACCCTGGCCGGGGTGCGCGACCTGCTCGGCACCTCCGACGGCGCGGCGGCGGGTTGGGCGCACATGATCGCGTTTGATCTGTTCGTCGGGAGGTGGGCGTGGATGGACAGCCGGGATCGGGGGGTGCCGGCGCTGGTCATGGCCGCGGTGCTGGTGCTGACCATCCTGCTCGGACCGCTCGGCCTGGCCGCGTACCTCGCGGTCCGCAGCCGGTGGCGGCGGCCGGCGGGCGCCGGCACCGGTCCGCAACACCTAGGCTGACCACCATGGGCGGGGCGGGGCGAGTGTTCGACATGCGGGACACGCTCGTGCGGATGGTGGTGCTCGACCTCGCCGGGCTGGGCTACCTGCTCGTCGTCCCGCACTCCGCCGGCGCACCCACGGCCACACAGTGGATCCTCGCGGTGATCGCGTTCGCCGTGGCGCTGGCGGCGCACCGTCGGCCGGTCGTCAACCTGGTGACGCAGGCCGCCCTGCTGGCGGTCGCGATCAGCCTGGTCGACGACTTCATGATCAACCAGGTTGGGGCCAGTTGGGCGTTGCTCGAAGTCACCATGCGCACGCGCCGCCCCCGGACCATCTGGCTGGCCGCCGCGCTGCTGGTGGTGGTCGACCTGACCGACTCGGTCGGCGACCCGCCGCTCCGGTTCGCCTCCGGCGTCGTCGGGTTGGCCCTGGAGGTCGGCGTGCCGGTGCTGCTCGGCCTCGTCATCCGGGCCAACCGGGAGTTGGGTCGGCAGGCCCTGGAGCGGGCCCTGGCCGAGCAACGCCAGCACGAGTCGGAGAGCCGTGCTGCCCGCGCCGACGAACGCGGCGCCATCGCCCGCGAGCTGCACGACGTCGTCGCGCATCACGTGGCGTCGATGGTCCTGCGCGTCGGCGTCGCCCGGCACGTGCTCACCGATCTGGACCCCCGGGTGGATGAGGTCTTCGACGACGTGCACGGCACCGGCACGGCGGCCCTCGCGGAGCTGCGCCGGCTGGTCGCGGTGCTGCGCAACCCCGACGGGGTACGCGGTGACGCGGCGCTGACCGCGATCGAACCCGCCGCGCTGCCGGCGGCGCTCGGCGCGTCCATCGACCGGGCCCGCCAGGCGGGTGTCACAGTGGAGGCCGATCTCGACCCGGCGATCGGTGCACTCGACGCGGTGCGCGGCATGGCGGTGCTGCGACTGACCCAGGAGGCGCTGACCAACGTGGCCAAACACGCGGGACCGTCAGCGCTCGCGCACCTGGTGGTCGCCGTCCGGGACGGTTGCGTGCACTGGGAGGTCACCGACAACGGGCCCGGCGGGGTGCCCGCGGGTGTGCCGGCCGGTGGCGGGCACGGCATCACCGGGATGCGCGAACGCGTCGAGGTCCTCGGCGGTCGGCTGGAAGCGGGCCCGACCGGCACCGGGTGGCGGGTGCGTACTGTCCTTCCGGCCTCCGCCGCCGAGCCGTCCGCCCGGTCGCTGCCCCGGGACCGCGCGACGTCCGCCGGGGCCGCCGCGCCGGAGCCGGCGTGATCCGGGTGCTGCTGGTCGACGACCAGCATCTCATCCGAGCCGGGCTGCGCATGCTCTGCGACGCCCAACCCGACATCGAGGTCGTCGGGGAGGCCGACAACGGTCGCGAGGCGATCGGGCTGGCGGGGCGGCTCCTCCCCGACGTCGTCGTCATGGACCTGCGGATGCCCGGTGTCGACGGGATCACCGCGACCAGCCGGATCCTCGCCGACCGCCCCACCACCCGCATCCTGGTGCTGACCACGTTCGGCGACGACGACCACCTCTACCCCGCGTTGACCGCCGGGGCGTGCGGGTTCCTGCTCAAGGACGCGCCCCCGACCGAGTTGCTGGACGGGATCCGCCGGGCCTCCGTCGGTGACAGCCCGTTCAGCCCGGAGGTGCTGCGCCGCCTCGTGCAACGCGCGGTGCACGCCCGCCCCGAGCCCCCACCGGCCATGCCGGGCCTGACCGCCCGGGAACGGGACGTGCTCAACCTGGTCGCCGAGGGCCTGTCCAACACCGAGATCGCCGACCGGCTCCACATCGGTGTCACCACCGTGAAGACCCACATCACCAGTTTGATGGCCAAGACCGACAGCCCCAACCGGGTCCGCCTGGCGCTGTTCGCGCGCGGTGCCTGACGCGGGGCCGGTCAGCTCACCAACTCCGTTCGCCTCGCTGCTGGCGGGTGACACCTGCGGAGTTGGACAGGTGCTGCGCTGCGTCAACGACCTGGTCGCTCAGGGAAGTTGCTCTTGACGGCCCGTTGGGAGCGCTCCAAGATCGACACAGCGGACCGCTTCGGCGGCGGGACGCCTAGTCGGGGTGCGGGGTGGGCGGTTGCTGGGCGCATTCGGTCTGACCGAGCTTGAGGAGAAGATCTACCTGGAGCTGGTGCGCGGCCGGTCGGGCAGCGCGGGCGAGCTGTCCGAGCGGGTCGCCACCGGTGTCGGCGAGGTCGAGCGGGCGCTCGACGCCCTCGCCCGCGCCGGGCTGGTACGCGTGGTCGCCGGTCGCGCCGGTGCCGCCCCACCCGACCTGGCCATCGAGTCGCTGCTGAACCAGCGGGTACGCGAGCTTCAGGAGGCGCGGGTCGGGCTGTGGGACTGGCTGCGGCAGCAACGCCCGGCGGACCCGATGGACCAGGACGTCCAGTTGATCGTCGGCGTTCCCGCGATCATGCAGGCGTTCGACCAGTTCCTGCGCGGGGCGCAGGAGGAGGTGCTCGGCTTCGACCGCCCGCCGTACGCGGCCGTGCTGCACGACAACCCGACCGAGGTCGAGATGCTCGGCCGAGGCGTCGCCTTTCGCGTCGTGTACGACCGGCGGGGATTGGAACGGCCGGGTGCGGCCGCCCACATCGGCCGGTTCGTCGCCGCAGGTGAACAGGCACGGGTCGCCACGAACGTGCCCGGCAAGCTCGCCGTCGCCGACCGTCGGGTCGCGCTGATCTCCTTCCCGGCCCGCGCCGAGAGCATCGAACCGTGGGCGCTGGTGGTCCGTGGCGCCACCTGGGTGGAGGTGCTCGTGGCGCTGTTCACCGAGGTGTGGGACCGGGCCACGCCGTTGCGGCTCGCCCCGGCCACCGAGGTGGTCGACGACGTTGAGCGGCAGAGCACGCCCACCCTCGTCGACCGGCAGATCCTGTCGCTGCTGATGACCGGGTTGCCGGACAAGGCGGTCGCCTCCCAGCTGGGCATCTCGCTGCGGACGGTGCAGCGGCGGTTGCGGCAGTTGATGGACGCGACCGGAAGCGCCACCCGGATGCAGCTCGGCTGGTTCATCGCCCGCCACGACTGGCTCTGAAACCGACGGTGGGGGCCTGCCGACACTGGGGGTGTCGGCAGGCCCCGGTTGTCACTTCGTGACAGTCACCGACACGGTGATCGGTGTGGCCGCGCCCTTCGCACCGTTGTTGGTGACCAGCAGCGTGGCGACGTACGTGCCGGGCGCCAGGCCGGTGGTGTCCACGGTGACGGTCAGCGCGCCCTTCGCCCCCGACGGCACCTCGCCGGAGGTGGCGGCGGACAGCCACGGCACGTCGCTGTACGCCGGCAGCGAGCCGTCGACGTGATAGACCTTGCTGCCGTACGGCCGGCCGGTCGCGTTACCGAGCACCCACAGGTTGCCCTGCTCGTCCAGGTCCAGCCCGGCGCCGCTGAGCGGGTTCGGGTCGGGGTCCGGCACCGAGGCCAGCGGCTGGCAGGTGGCCGGGTCGAGCGCCCAGATCGACTCCTTGGAGTCCTGGTTGATGCCCCACAACACGTTGTGTTCCTCGTTGAGGGCCAGGCCGGTCATCCACGGGATGGGCGGGGTGCACTCCCCCAGCACCGATCCGGGCTGCGGGTGCGACAGCCCGGCGAGGTGGCGGATGCGGTTGTCGCCGCTGAGGTAGAAGGTGTCGTCCGAGGCGCGGTAGGCGAGCCCGTAGTAGAGCTTGCCGGCCCACGGCCCGGTGATGGTCTCCTTCACCTCCAGGGTGTCCGGGTCGAAGCACACGATCGGCAGGTCCCCGATGAACGACATCTTCGGCGCGCACATCAGGTCCCGGCTCGGCACGTACGCCATGTCCGAGGGCCAGCCGTCGATCGGCAGCACACCCTTGGCCAGTGACCGACCGTCCGTGCTGAAGCGCTGCATCTGCCCGAACAGGTACGAGTTGGAGACGATCAACTCGCCGTTGTGGTAGCCGACGCCGTAGGCGTTGTAGAGCTCCTTGAGCGGGAACGAGCTGAGCTGCCGGCCGGGGATACCGGTCGGCGGGGTGGGCGAGTTGATCTCCCGACCCAGCCAGGTGGCCGGCAGGTCGCCCCGGTTGGTCAGGGTCACCGTCGCGGTGCGGGTCGCCCCGGCCCGGGCGGTCACCGAGATCGCGCTCTTGTTGGCCAGCAGCAGTGGCGTGCGCAGCGCCAGGTCGTGCTTGACGACAGTCGACTCGACCACGTCGACGGTGCTCCCCGGCAGGTCGTAGCCCGGTTGCAGGGCGGTCACCGTGACCGGCCCGGCCGGTGCCTCCACCTGGTAGAAGCCGTCCGCGTCGGTGGTCGCGGTGATCGGCTGCGGGGCGTCGGCCGACTCGACCCGTACCGTCGCGCCGGCCAACGGCTGACGGTCGTTCGCGTCGCGCACCGTGCCCCGCAGCAGGCCACGACCGGCCACCCGGAAGGTGATCGCGTCGCCCGCGTCGAGCACCTGCTCGTCGCGCGAGTAGGTCAGCGCGTCACGGCCGGTGCCGTCCTCGATGCCGACGGTCGCCGAGCCGCCGGTCCCCGCCGCGGTGGCGGCGAGCTTGCGGTACTGGACGGTGACGGTGCCGTTCTCGCCGAGGCGCACCTGCACGTCGACCCGGGTCTTCGGCGCGCTCTTCAGCGCCGCCCGGTTCCAGGTGACCACGAACTGTCGGGCCGTGCCGGTGCCGGACACCTTGGTACGCACCGTCGAGGCGTGGTCCAGGACCAGGTCGTCCCAGAACGCGTAGACCGCCGGCGCCGAGACCGCCGGGGCGGGCAGCGGACCGTTGTCGCCGACCGAGGTGCCCGCGTCGACGCCGACGGTCAGGTAGCCGTCGGTGTGCACGGTGAGCTGACGGTAGGTGTTGCCGTAGAACGTCATCGGGAAGGGCAGGTCGACGTTCCGGCTCGCGGTGTCGCCGGTGAGGGCCAGCACGCTGCCGCCGTCGGCCCACTGCGCGGTGGCCGTCCCCGCCTGGTAGCCGTGCCGGTCGGCCTTCGCGGCGAGCGCCACGTCCACCGTCTCCGGCCCGTCGACGGTCAGCGCGACCGTCTTCGGTGCCAGCCACCGGCCGTACTCGACCAGCAGATCGTAGTCGGCCTCGGGCAGCATCCCGGTGTAGTGACCGTCGGCGTCGGTGACGAACGCCGGGAACGTCTCCCCGGCGAGCGCCAACCGGGCGCCCACGACCGGCTTGCCCGCCGGGTCGGTCACCCGACCCTGGATCGCCTGCCACGCCGCGGGCGCGGACAGGTCCAGGGTCACGTTGGTGGTGCCGCTGGTCGACACGGTGATGGTCTGCCGTACGGTCTGCCGCGCGAAGAACGACGCGGTCAGCGTGTACTCCCCGGCCGGGACCCGACCCAACTGGACCGTGCCACGCGCATCGGTGCGGGCGGTGCGGGTGACCAGCGCGGAGGTCAGGGTGATCTTCGCCCCGGAGAGCACAGTGCCGTTCAGCTTCGCGTGCACCACGACACCGCCGAGCTGCGCCGTCGAGGCCTGGGTCACCAGGTCGTACGCGTCGAGCCGACCCTCACCGTAGACGTTGTTGTCGGCCGGGGTGCCACCACACTGCAGGTCGTCGACGTCGTGCGCGGTGCGGTCCAGCAACTCACGGGTGGTGGCCAGGTCGCGGCGCAGGTTCGGCACGGCCGACCAGGCCAGGGCGACCGCGCCGACGACGTGCGGGGCGGCCATCGAGGTGCCGTCGCTCATGCCCCAGTCGCTGCCCGGCACGGAGGAGAGGATGCCCACCCCGGGGGCGGTGATGTCCGGCCGCACCGTGTCCTCACGGCCCGGACCACGGCTGGAGAAGTCGGCGATCACACCGGCGGAGTCGGTCGCCCCGACGGCGTACGCCAGCGGGTTGGTGGCCGGGTGGCCCGCCGAACCGCACGGCTCGGGCATCTCCTTGGCCTCGTTGCCGACGGCGAAGACCGGGAAGATGCCGGCGGCGACCCAGGAGTCGATGATGGTGTCGTAGAAGGTGGGGTCACCGTCGTGGCCGCCCCAGGAGTTGTTGATGATGTCCGGCGCGAGGTCCGGGCGGGGGTTCTCGCCGTTGTGGTCGGTCGGCGCGAGCATCCACTGACCGGCCGCGAGCAACGCGCTGTTGCTGCAGTAGTTGGCCTCGCACCCCTTGGCCGCGATCCAACTGGCACCCGGGGCCACACCGGTGATCCGCCCGTCGCCGTCGTCGCCGACCATCGTGCCGACCGTGTGGGTGCCGTGCCCGTAGTTGTCGCAGGGCGTCGACGGCAGGCAGATCCCGGTCGGGTCGTACCAGTTGTAGTCGTGCGTGAAGGTGCCGTCACCGTCGTTGCCGCGGTACTGCCGGACCAGGGCCGGGTGGTCGTACTGCACACCGGAGTCGACGCTGCCGACGACGATGCCCTCGCCGCGGGTGCCGTACTCGCGCCAGACCTTGTCGGCGGCGAGCGACGTGAGGTTCCACGGCAGCTGCGGGTCGGCGGCGGCACCGGCGGTGCGGACCGGCTCCGCGAGCTTGGTCCCACCGATCGCGGTGATCCGCGCGACGTCCGCCCGACCGGCCAGCTCGGTCAGCAGCTTCAGGTCGCCGGCGACCTCGATGATGTTCGCGATCCAGTACGGGGTGAAGTCGGCGTGCCGGTCGCGCAGCAGGGAACGGAGCCCACGCTGGGTCTTCTGTGCATGGGCCAGCTTGGTCTCGTAGACCCGGGTGGTGCGGGCGACCCGCCCGGCCCGGCCACCGGCGGCCCGCTCGATCCGGTCCAGGTCGCTCTGGTTCAGCGTGGCTTCGTCGGTGAGCTCGACGAAGAAGCTGGCGTTGGTGCCGGCGCGGGCCGAGCCGAGCACCCGCGGGTCCACCTTGCGCAGTGGGTCGACAGCGCCGTTGCTCGGAGCGGGCGCGGCCACGGCGGCGCCGGTCGGCAGTGCGAGCACGATGGCCAGCGCCGCACCGACGGCACCCATGGCTCGACGTGTCCGCTGTCTGGGTCTGAGCATGAAGTACGTCCCTCCCTCAGGCGGTCGCCCGGGAGGGCCGACACCGCCGTCGCCGATTCTCGGGCGGCGGGCATCCGGTTGAACCGCATGATCACTGGCGGAGCACGGACATGGCGGGTCTCCGCCATCCCGCGTTGGCCACACCGCCACCGACACGTCACCGCAACGGTCAGGCCCGCATCCGGGCGGACACGACGATGACGAGCAGCAGCGGCACGAGCAGCAGGGCCGGGGCGACGACCGGCAGGTGCAGGGCGACCAGGGCGCCGACCGCCGCGCCGACCATGAGGGCCAGCAGCACCTGGACCTTGGGACGCAGGCTGGCCCACGGGCTGCGCGCGGCGACCCCGGCGATCAGGCTGGTGAGTGTGCCGGTCAGGTACGTGGAGGACAGGCCGGACACGCCGAAGCGTTGGATGGCGCTGCTCTGCACGCCCAGCGCGACCGCGGACAGCATCAGCAGCGCCAGGTGGACACGTGCGTCGGGGGTGTGCAGGGTGACCTCCCAGACGACGGCGAACACCACGAAGACCGACAGTTCCAGGACCAGCGCCCAGGTGACCCGCCGTGGCCAGACCGGGTCGTCCGGCTGTGCCGAGCCGACGACGCGGGCACCCGCGAGGACCCCGACGATGAAGCTGACGATGGCGCAGCCCGACGTCAACGCCAGGTCGGCCTCGCCCCGGCCGGCCGAGAGCCCGAGCAGGACCATGTTGCCGGTCATCACGCTGGCGAACGCACCGCCGAGGGCGAGGAACCCGAGAGCGTCCGCGCTTCCGGTCAGGAAGGTGAGGACGACGACGAGCGCTTGCCGTCGCCGCAGCAGGCGCTCGTCTCGGTGTGGGACGACGCGGGGGCGGATTACGCGGGGCGCTGTGCTCGACACTGTCGGCCACCTTCCGGTGATTGTTCTTCGTATACACTTTGTCCGGACACGTTCACGGAGAGGCAGACAGGTGGCTGAAGACCTACGGGACAAGCTCGGCACGCAACACCTGCCGCTACGCGATCAGGTCCTCGCCGCGCTGCGGACCGCCATCATCGACGGCGACTACCTTCCCGGAGAACGCCTGACCGAGGACCGGCTCGCCGAGGACTTCGGCGTCTCCCGCAACCCCGTCCGGGAAGCGCTGCGGGTCGCCGAGGCGGAGGGATTCGTCGTGATCCTCCCCCGCCGGGGAGCGGTCGTCGCCTCACCGAGCAGCGGGACCATCGGCGACATGTTCGCCGTCCGCGAGCGGCTGGAGGCGCTGGCTGCCCGGCTGGCCGCCGAGCGGGCCACCGCGGCCGACGTGGCATCCCTGCGTGCGCTGCTCGACCAGGGCCGCGAAGCGACGCAGCGACAGGACCTGGCCCGGGTCGCCGAACTGAACAGCACGCTGCACCTGCGCATCCTCCAGATCAGCGGAAACCCCTGGCTGTCGTCGATCGCCAAGTCGCTCTACCTCCATGTCCAGTGGATCTTCCGGCTCGGAGCGGCCGAACGCGCGCCCCACTCGTGGGCCGAGCACATCCAACTCGTCGACGCCATCGAGTCAGGCGACGGTGACCGCGCCGAGCGGGCCGCACTCGACCACCTCGACGCGGCCTCCGCCGCTGCGTACGAAAACGCCGAAGGCGGCTACGCCGCCCGCTGACGGTGACCCGCTACCTGCCGCACGCGTAGCCCTGCATCCCCCGGGGGTTCGCGCCGGCAGCCAGCACGCCCGTGGCCGGGTCGCGGGTCACCGCGCAGAGCCGACCGAGGCTCCACCCGTCGGTCACCCGCACGTCGTGCCCGTACGCCCGCAGCTCCGCCAGCACGCCCTCATCGATCCGGTCCTCCACCACCAGGACACCCGGCTGCATCTCGCGGGGATAGAACGACCCGGGCAGGCTGACCGTGTGCCACGTCGGCGCGTCGATGGCCTCCTGAAGGCTCTGACCACCCACGAGGTGCCGCAGCAGGAACGGCAACTGCCACTGGTCCTGCTGGTCGCCACCCGGGGTGCCGCACGCCAGCACCGGCTCGCCGTCGCGGTGCACCATCGTCGGGCTCAACGTGGTCCGCGGGCGGCGGCCCGGCGCCAGCGACGAGGCCAGCCCCTCCTCCAGCCAGAACATCTGCAACCTGCTGCCCAGCGGAAAGCCGAGCTCCGGAATCGTCGGGGAGCTCTGCAACCACCCACCGCTGGGCGTCGCGGAGATCATGTTGCCCCAGCGGTCGACAACGTCCACGTGGCACGTGTCGCCCCGGGTCACCCCGTCCGACTGCACCGTCGGCTCCCCCGTCGTGGCGTCCGCCGGCCCGGCCCGTCGCACGACACCGGGTCCGACGTGGGCCGGCAGCCGCGGCTGTGCCCCGTCCGGGCGCCCCGGCCGCAACTCCGCCGACGCCCGCTCGCCGATCAGGGCCGCCCGCTCCCGCGCGTACTGCGGGGAGAGCAGCGCCTTGGCGGGCACGTCGACGCCGTCGCCGTACCAGGCCTCGCGGTCGGCGAAGGCCAGCTTGAGCGCCTCGACCTGGGCGTGCACGCCCGCCGCGGTCCCCGGGTCGTACGCGCCCGGGTCGTCGAGCGCGTCCAGGGTGGCCAGTGACTCCAGCAGCACCGGGCCCTGACCCCAGAACCCGGTCTTCGCCACCGAGTAGCCGTGCCAGTCGAGGGTGGCGGGCGCCTCCCAGCTCGCCGAGTACGCGGCCAGATCGTCGCCGGTGACCAACCCGGCGTGCGGGTGTCCGCTGGAGTCCTGGAACGGTCGGCGGCTGAACGCGTCGATCGCCTCGGCGACGAAACCCGTGCTCCAGGCCCGGCGCGCGGCCTCGATCTGAGCCTCCCGGTCGACGCCGGCCGCCTGCCCCGCCTCGACGAGTCGGCGCAGGGTGTCCGCGTACGCCGGGTTGGTGACCAGCTCCCCCGCGGCCGGTGGCCGGCCATTGCGCAGCCAGAGCGCGGCGGACGTGGGCCAGTGTTCCTCGAACAACGACCGGACGGCCGCCACGGTGTCACCGACCCGGCCCACCAGCGGGTGCCCGGCGGCGGCGTAGCCGATCGCCGGTTCCAACACCTCGGCGAGGGTGAGCGTGCCGTGCTCGCGCAGCAGCAGCAGCCAGGCGTCCACGGCGCCGGGTACGGCAGCCGCGAGCGGCCCGGCACCCGGGATGAGGTCCATCCCGAGGGACCGGAAGTGCGCGATGGTGGCACCGGCCGGCGCCGGCCCCTGCCCGCACAGCACCTTCGGCCGAGGGTCCTTTGCGGTGGCCACGATGGCCGGCACCTCGCCGCCCGGCCCGTTCAGGTGCGGCTCGACCACGTGCAGGACGAACCCGGCGGTGACGGCGGCGTCGAAGGCGTTGCCCCCGCGCTCCAGGACGCCCATCGCCGCCTGGCTGGCGAGCCAGTGGGTCGAGGACACCATGCCGAAGGTGCCCTTCAACGTGGGTCGGGTGGTGAACGTCATGACAACACCTCACTGGGATCTGCGGTGCGAACGTCGGGACCGGTGCCGTCCGACTGGACCAGGTGGCACGCGGCCATGCCGTCGCCGATCGCGGTCTGCGCCGGCACCTCTGTCGCGCACCTGTCGAAGGCGAGCGGGCACCGGGTACGGAACCGGCAGCCGGACGGCGGGTCGAGCGCGGACGGCAGGTCGTCGCCGAGCAGCACCGGCTGGCGGTGGCGCTGACGCACCGGATCCGCCACCGGCGCGGCGGAGAGCAGAGCCTGCG
>NZ_QGSZ01000316.1 GCF_003857055.1 Micromonospora inaquosa
GGCGTCAGGGGAGGGGGCAGGCTTCCCGGGAGGCGTCCAGGGCGCGGTCCTTGCGGATCGACGCGAAGCCGTAGCCGACGGTGGTGACACAGAAGTCGTCGGTCGAGCCGGTGTACTCGACGTGGAAGACCGGCTTGCCGGCGTCGCTGAACGGCAGCAGTTTGGCGCACTGGGCCAGCCGGACGCATTCCTCGTTGACCGCGAAGTCGAAATCCGGGGCCAGCGCGGCGAGCTGCGGCACGTCGTTGGCCAGCCCGGGGGAGAGGCTCAACGAGCGGGCCAGCTCGGCGAGCCGGCGGTTGAACAGCAGTTGGTCGTCGAAGTCGAGCGAAAAGCCGGTGCGCGCCGCGTACCCGTCGGCGTCGAAGAGCGCCACCGCGCCGAAGCCCTTGCCCCGGCAGAGCCGGAACCGGTCGGCCAGCACCGGCCGGAGCGCGTCCCAACTCCGGACGTCCAGCCACCGGCTGTCGGGTCGACGCCCGGCCGCGCCTCGGACGATCTCCGGAAACCGGCTGGCGTCCGGGTCGTCGGAGCGGACCGACCCCACGTTCACCTGGCAGATCAACCGGTGGTCGCGGGAGCGCAGCTCGGCGGTCTGTGCGGCGGTGGTGGTCACCGGGTCGAGCAGGAAGACGTCGGCGTCCACCGCCGGATCGAGCGGGCCGCTGAGCTGCCACTGCCATTGCCAGTGCCGGGCCTGTGCCGCCGGCCACGCGGTGGGCGCGCCGGGCGGGGTCAGTGCGGGCCGGCACCCGTACGCCGGCACCACCAGCACGAGTGCGACGCTGGCCGACAGGGCGCGGCGCAGTTGGCGTACGGCGACGCGTCGCCGCGGCCGGATCCGCATCGGCAGCTCCCGGGTCCCGGACGGCCGGTCGCCGCCCGCACCGGTACGCGGCCCCCACGCTCCGGCCCGACGTACCTCACCGGGTCAAACGAGCGCGGGGGCGGGAACGACGCGCGGTCAGCGCGGCGCCGCGAAGACCTGCGTCCAGTACGGTCCGTTGCTGCTGGCGATGCCGACGCCGATCTCGGTGAACGCGCAGTTCAGGATGTTGGCCCGGTGGCCGGAGCTGTTCATCCAGGCGTCCATCACCGCGGCCGGGGTCTTCTGGTTCCAGGCCACGTTCTCGCCGTACGTGCGCCAGGCGTAGCCGACCCGGTCGAGCCGGGTGCCGGCGTTGCTGCCGTCGCTGCCGGTGTGCGACATGTTCTGGTGGTCGGCCTGGTCCTGGCTGTGCCGTTGGGCGGCCGTCATCAGCTTGTCGTCGATGCTGAGCGCCTTGCAGCCGGCCTTGGCCCGCTCGGCGTTGACCAGGTCCACCACCTCGCGGGCCTGGGCGCTGACCGAGCCGCTGGAGCCGTTGGAACCGCCGGAGGTGCTGGTGTTGCTCGGCGCGGTGCTGCGTTCGACGCTGCGGCGCGACGCCGCGGTGGTCCGCGATGACGCCGGCGTTGGCTTGATGGCCTTGCTCGGCGACGGGCGAGCAGACGTCGGGCTGGGTGTGGCGGATGGGGAGGGCGCGACGAGGGTGTCCAGTACCGGTTCCTCGGTCGGTACTGCCGACGCGGCGAAGGAGTCGTCGACGGCCGTCGGCTGCGCAGCCCCGTCGTCACCGCCGGGAAGCGCGAGCGCGCCGACGCCGAAGCTCACCACGAGGGTGGCGGCCGCGGCGGCGCCTACGATCATCAGCGGCCGACGCCAGCGGCGTGGGGAGCGGTGCCGCCCCTCGCCGGGCCGCCCGGTCTCGGCGCTACCGCGCCAGCCGTTGGCGGTCTCCGGGTCGGTGTCGGCGTGCCAGCCGCCGGGCGTCTCGGCCTCGGCGTGCCAGCCGTCGGTGCCCTGAGCCGCGGGGCGGCTGTCGCCCCGGGGGTTGGCCTCGTCGTCCGGCTGGTGGGCCGGCCAGGCGGCGGTGTGTGCCTGCGCGGGCGTTGCCGGCGGCCGGCCGCTGGTGGGCTGCTCCCGGTGCCACTCGTCGCCGGGCTGACCGGGCTCGTCGCCGAACAGGTAGGCCGAGCGGGGCTCCGGGCGGTCGTGCAGCCAGGCCGGCTCGTCGGTCGGTCCCCCGGCGCGCCGGGGGGCGCCGTTCGGGTCCATCGGATCGGTCCAGCCGTACACGCCTATGCCTCCAGGGGTCGGTTGCGGGCCGGGGTGACGCTACGGCGCGCCTACGACCTGCGGCAACGTGGCTAAGAAAGAGTTAAGGCGAAGTCGGACGCCAGGGTGCGGACTTCCGCGGATCCGGGCGTACAGTAAAGGCGTCCGGACAGAGAGTGTCCGTGCCTTGCGGCAGCCCCCCCGACAAGTGGACAGGTCGACGTGGAGATGATCTACGGCCTGCGAGAACTTGACGAAGGAGGGGTTTGCGGCTCAATATATAGGTGTCGCCAGTCGCGCCCGGTCATGCCCAGATACAGCCTGGAATGACAGCCGCGTACAAATGGGCGCGCGTTGGCCGGCCTTTCCGGCAGCGCATATCAAGGAGTCAGCATGGCGAAGGCCCTCTACGGCCACGTAGGTGCAGCGCCCGACCGGCGTCTGCTCGACGAGGTCACCCGACTGCGTGCCAGGGTCCAGGCACTGGAGTTCGAGATCACGCGTCTGCGTGCCGACAATGATCGGCTCGCGGCGGCTGCGGCAGAGGCGGACGATCTGCTCCGTCTGGCCGAGCCGGCGCTGACCTGATCTTCAGGTCCTAAAAACTGAATCGCACCATCGCAAAAATGCGCGCCGACACCTCTGTGCCGGCGCGCAACACTGTCCGGCACCTTTTCGACGCCGACCATTCATGATCTTGCAGGGGATCGTGCGGGAAGCGCGCCTCGCAGTTACCGAAAAACGCGTCGGCGGATAAGCCGATCATGAAAGGCGCTTGTCTTTCTTCGCGCCGACAGAACGACAGCGCGCCCACTGCCGACGTGACGCGGGGCGGGTCGCGTGCCGGCCCGCTCGCACCGCCGGGTTAGTCTGCGAGTTCACCCAGGTCCCCGCAGCCGGCGACGGTACGGCGGCCACCGGACGAGGATCGAGTAGGTGTATCTCAAGAGCCTGACGGTGAAGGGGTTCAAATCCTTCGCCTCCGCGACGACGTTGAAGCTGGAACCCGGGATCACCTGTGTGGTGGGCCCGAACGGCTCGGGCAAGTCCAACGTCGTCGACGCCATCGCCTGGGTGCTCGGCGAGCAGGGCGCCAAGGCGCTGCGTGGCGGCAAGATGGAGGACGTCATCTTCGCCGGCACCGCCGGCCGGGCGCCGCTGGGCCGCGCCGAGGTCACCCTCACCATCGACAACACCGACGGCGCGCTGCCGATCGAGTACACCGAGGTCTCCATCACCCGCCGGATGTTCCGCTCCGGCGAGAGCGAGTACGAGATCAACGGCAACTCCTGCCGGTTGCTCGACATCCAGGAGCTGCTGTCCGACTCCGGCATCGGCCGGGAGATGCACATCATCGTCGGGCAGGGTCGCCTCGACGGCATGTTGCACGCCAAGCCGGAGGACCGCCGCGCGTTCATCGAGGAGGCGGCCGGCGTCCTCAAGCACCGCAAGCGCAAGGAAAAGGCGCTGCGCAAGCTCGACGCGATGCAGACCAACCTCAACCGTCTCACCGACCTCACCGCCGAGTTGCGCCGTCAGCTCAAGCCGCTGGGCCGGCAGGCCGAGGTGGCCCGGCGCGCCGCCGCCATCCAGGCCAACCTGCGCGACGCCCGGTTGCGCCTGCTCGCCGACGACCTGGCCACCCTGCGGACCACCCTCGACCGGGAGATCGCCGACGAGACCGCGCTGCGCGAGCGGCGCGAGCTGATCGAGGGTGAGCACGCCGAGGTGCAGGGCCGGCTCGGCGAGTTGGAGGCCGCCCTCGCCGAGGACGCGCCGCTGCTCGCCGCCGCCCAGGACACCTGGTACAAGCTCTCCGCCCTGCAGGAGCGCTTCCGTTCGATCGAGCAGTTGGCCCGGGAGCGGCTGCGGCACCTCAGCGCCACCGGCGACGACGAGCGACCCGGCCGCGACCCGGACCAGCTGGAGGCCGAGGCGGAACGCGTCCGCGAGCAGGAGGAGGAGCTGCGCGGCGCGCTCACCGACGACCAGATCCGACTGGCTGAGGCGGTCGAGCACCGTCAGGAGCTGGAACGCCAGTTGGCCGCCGCCGAGCGGGAACTGGTGGCCGCGGCCAAGGCCATCGCCGACCGGCGGGAGGGCATGGCCCGGCTCACCGGCCAGGTCAACTCGGCCCGCGCCCGGACCACCAGCGCCGGCGAGGAGATCGAACGGCTCGCCGTCGCGCACGCCGACGCGCTGGGCCGCGCCGAGCAGGCGCAGGCCGACCTGGACGCGGTCGCCGCCCAGTCCACCGAGGCCGACCGGGACAACGCCGACCTGGACGCCCGGCACGCCGAGGCCGTCGCCGTGCAGGAGCGTGCGCAGGCCACCGTCCGGTCGCTGACCGACGCGGAGCGTGCCGCCGAGAAGGACGCCGCCACCTGGAAGGCCCGGGAGGAGGCGCTCGCCCTGGGGCTGCGGCGCAAGGACGGCGCCGGCGCGCTACTCGCCCGCGCCGGGGACGTGCCCGGCCTGCTCGGCAGCCTCGCCGGGCTGCTCACCGTCGCACCGGGCCACGAAGCCGCGCTGGCCGCCGCGCTCGGCGGACTCGCCGACGCGGTCGCCGTCACCGGGGTGGACGAGGCGGTCGAGGCGATGCGGCTGCTGAAGATCTCCGACGCCGGCCGGGCCGGCCTGCTGGTCGGCAGTCCGGCGGGGCCCGGCATGACCGGCTCCGCGGACGCGCTGCGTCCGAAGCTGCCGGACGGCGCCCGGTGGGCGCCCGACCTGGTGGAGTGCGGCGCCGAGCTGCGCCCGGCGGTGCACCGGGCGCTGCGGGACGTGGCCCTCGTCGATGATCTCGCCGCCGCGGCCGAGCTGGTCGCCACCAACCCCGAGCTGCGGGCGGTCACCCCGGACGGTGACGTGGTCGGGGCGTACGCGGCGGCGGGCGGGTCGGCCAAGGCTCCCAGCTACATCGAGGTGCAGGCCGCCGTCGAGGAGGCCTGCGCCAACCGGCTCACCGCCGAACGCGCCGGCTTGGAGCTGCGTGATCAGTTGGTCGAGGCGCGCGCCGAGGTGGCCGCCGCCAAGGAGGCCGTGCAGCACGCCGCCGCCGAGAAGCGTGAGGCGGAGAGCCACCGCAACGCCGCCGCTCGCCGACTGGCCGAGCTGGGCGCGGCAGCCCGGTCCGCGAAGGCCGAGACCGACCGGCTCGGTGACTCCCGCTCCCGCGCCGAGGCCGCCCGGCAACGGGACCTCACCGCCCTCGCCGAGCTGGAGGAGCGGCTACGGCTGGCCGAGGAGACCCCGGTCGACGCCGAACCCTCCACCGAGGAACGCGATCAACTGGCGGCCATGGTGCCGCAGGCCCGGCAGAACGAGATGGAGGTGCGGCTCGCCGTCCGTACCGCCGAGGAGCGGGTCTCCTCGATCGCCGGCCGGGCCGACTCTCTCGCCCGGCAGGCCACCGCCGAGCGGGCCGCCCGGGAGCGCGCGGCGGCGCGGCGGGCTGCCCGCGCCCGGGGCGCGGGCATCGCCAGGTCCGTCGCCGGTGGCGCCCGGGAGGCGCTGACCCGGCTGACCAGCTCGATCGCGACGGCCGAGGAGCACCGCGACGCGGTCGCCCTGGAGCGCGCCGCACGGGAGGCAGAGCTCCAGGAGGTACGCGGGGCGGCCAAGCGGCTCGGCGCGGAGCTGGAGCGGCTGACCAGCCAGGTGCACCGTGACGAGGTGGCTCGCGCCGAGCAGCGGCTGCGCATCGAGCAGTTGGAGGCGAAGGCCGCCGAGGACTTCGGGCTGGACGTGGAGACCCTCGTCGCCGAGTACGGCCCCACCCAGCCCGTTCCGCCGACCCAGGTCGATGTCGCGGCGGCCGAACGGGACGGTCTGCCGGTGCCCGAGCCGGTGCGCTACGAGCGGCCGGTGCAGGAGAAGCGGGCCGCGAAGGCGGAACGCGAACTCGCCCTGCTGGGCAAGGTCAACCCGCTCGCGCTGGAGGAGTTCGCCGCGCTGGAGGAGCGGTTCAAGTTCCTCTCCGAGCAGTTGGAGGACCTCAAAGCCACCCGTCGGGACCTGCTCACCGTCGTCAAGGACGTGGACGAGCGGATCCTGGAGGTCTTCGCCAGCGCCTTCGAGGACACCGCCCGGGAGTTCGAGCAGGTGTTCACCGTGCTCTTCCCCGGCGGCGAGGGGCGGCTGATCCTCACCGAGCCGGAGAACCTGCTCACCACCGGCGTCGAGGTGGAGGCCCGCCCACCGGGCAAGAAGATCAAGCGGCTGTCGCTGCTCTCCGGTGGCGAGCGGTCGCTGACCGCTGTGGCCATGCTGGTGGCGATCTTCCGCGCCCGACCCAGCCCGTTCTACATCATGGACGAGGTGGAGGCGGCCCTCGACGACGTCAACCTGGGCCGGCTGATCACATTGCTGGCACAGTTGCGCGAGAAGAGTCAGCTGATCGTCATCACGCACCAGAAACGGACGATGGAGATCGCCGACGCGCTCTACGGCGTGACCATGCGCAGCGGGGTCACGCAGGTGATCAGCCAACGGCTCAACCGGGCCGACGAGAACGACCAGCGGCACGGCCGCGGCGAGGAGAACGGGTAGTGGCTCGGGAACGCGCGACGGCGCTCCTGCTGGACTTCGACGGCGTACTGCGCCGGTGGGACCCGGCGGTGGCAGCCGTTGTCGAGCGGGAGTACGGCCTCTCCGAGGGGGTGCTCGGCGAGATCGCCATGCAGTGGAGCCGGCTCCAGCCGGTGCTCACCGGCCAGGTCAACCACGCCGAGTGGATGACCAGCGTGGCGGACGCCCTGACCGAGTCGGTGGGCAGCCCGGAACGTGCCCGCGCCGCCGTCGAGCAGTGGCAGAGCTACCGGGGCGAGGTGGACCCGGAGGTGCTGGCATTCGTCCGCGAGGTGCGGGCCGCCGGCGTCCGGGTCGGGCTGGCCACCAACGCCACCGACCTGCTCGACGCCGACCTGGCCACCCTCGGCCTCGTCGACGAGCTGGACGTGGTGGTCAACTCCTCGGTGATCGGTGTGCACAAGCCCGCCCCGGAGTACTTCCAGGCGGCCTGCCAGGCGCTGGCCACCCCACCGGCCCGGGTCCTCTTCGTCGACGACGAGGACTGGGCCGTGCGGGGTGCCCGCGCCGCCGGGCTGTCGGCGCACCGCTGGGGCGGTCACGCCGACCTCCGTTACCTGCGCGCCGCACTGGCGTACTGAGCGAGGCGACAGCGGCGCGCTCGTCGACATCGCGGTGACCCGGCCCTCCAACGCTCGGGCGTCGGGCCGGGTCAGCGCAGCCCGGGGACCTGGGTGACGGTGAAGGGCGGCGCCGGGGCGGACGCGTTGAGCTGGCTGTTCACCCAGAGCAGCCGGCCGGCGTCCCGGACGATCGTGGTCGGCGACTGCGCCAGGCCGACCGGGCGGGACTGCCGTACCACCCGGGCGGTTCGCCGGTCGGCGTCCACAATCGCCTGGTTCACCGCGAAGTCCCAGCCGCCGGCGCCGTCGGGGAAGTTCACCACCCCGTAGAGCCGGTCGCCCTCCAACAGCAGCCCGTCGGCGCCCAACTGGCCGTCGATCACCTCGACGGCCGTGGCCGTCCGCCCGACCAGGTCGACCCGCCACAGCCGCTCGGTGCCGGGCTGACCGTTGCCCTGGTCGGCGACGAGCGCGATCCGCCCGCCGTCGGTGACGACGATGCCGTTGAGGAAGCCCGGCGCGACCGGGAAGTCGGCGGCGGTGAGCCACCGTACGAGGTTCCCGACCTTCGGGCCGTCGAGCGCCGCCCGCCACAGCGTGCCGGTGGCCGAGTCGGTGACGTAGACCGCGTCGGCGGTCAGCGCCAGGTCGTTGAGGGCGGCGCCCGGCCCCGTCCGGCGGGCCAGCAGCTCACCGTCGGGGGCGTGCACGAAGAGCGCGCCGGTGTCCCAGCCGGCGACGAAGATCCGACCCCGCCGGTCGACGTGCAACCCGGCCGCCCGGGTGCGCCCGTCCGCCCCCGGCGACAGGAACTGTCGCATTTCCCGGTCGTGGACGTGACCACGGTAGACGGCACCGGTGCCGAGACTGGTGACGTAGAGGGTGCCGTCCCGGGTCACCGCGATCCCCTCGGGCAGCACCCCGAATGCCCGGGAGACCACGTACGTGTCGGGGCGCGGGCCTT
This sequence comes from Micromonospora inaquosa, assembly GCF_003857055.1. Taxonomy (GTDB): domain Bacteria; phylum Actinomycetota; class Actinomycetes; order Mycobacteriales; family Micromonosporaceae; genus Micromonospora; species Micromonospora inaquosa. The sequence continues at coordinate 8,216 of NZ_QGSZ01000316.1, forward strand.
CGGCGAGCGCCGGAGCGGGTACGGCGACGGTCAGCACGGCCAGGCCGGCGGTGGCCGATGCGAGCAGCTTCTTCATGTCCCGAGGGTCACCGCACCGCCGGGGCGTCTCCAGCCCCTTTCGCACCCGCCCGAAAGGTGGCAGCGTCGATGCCGTGGTGACTCTGCACCTGAGCGCGGCGGACCTCAGCCGTACCGTGTTGCGCTCCGAGCCGTCGGTGTTGTTGGAGCTGGGGGCTGCCGGGCAACGGGTGTTCCAGACCACCGTGCCGGAACACCTGGTCGCCTGGCGGGCCCGTACCCGTGCCGCACTGCGCCCGGTCATGTGGCCCTACCTGGACCTGTGCCGCCGCGAGCGGTGGTTCCCGGACTTCCTCACCCCGCCCAGCTTCGGTGGGGAGCTGGGCCCGGCGCTGGCGGAGGTCGCGGCCACCCCGGCGGCGACCCTCACCGCGGAGCTACGACCCCGGATCGAGGCCGGTGAACTGCCACCCCGGGTCGGTCCGCTCGCCGACGGGAAACCAGCCGCGGTACGCCGCCTACTCGATGCGATGGAGGCTTTCCACGCCGTCGCGGTGGGCGCGTACTGGGAGACGATCGTCGCGGCGGTGCACACCGACCGGACGGTACGCGGTCGAGCCATCGTGGACGCCGGGCTCGACCGCGTGCTCCGTGGCCTCAGCCCGTACCTGCACTTCACTCCGACGGGGGACACGTACGAGCTGTCGTACCGGTGCGCCTTCGGCGGCGACGTCGGTCTGTCGCCGGGCGGCCGGGGCGTCACCCTGGTGCCCTCGTACTTCGTGCCGCAGCCCGCCGTGCTCGACGACCCGGTCGGCCCGCTGGTGCTGACCTACCCGATCCGGCCGGCCCGGCGGGAACTGGCCACCGGCCAGCCCCTCGCCCACCTGCTCGGCCGGAGCCGGGCCGCGGTGCTGGAAGTGGTCGCCGACGGCCTCAGCACGTCACAGGTGGCCCGAGCGGTCGGCATCTCGATCGCCTCCGCCAGCGAGCACACCAGCACCCTGCGCCGGGCCGGACTGATCGCCACCCACCGGGCCGGTTCGTCAGTGGTGCACACGCTGACCCCGCTGGGCGAGCACATGCTGCGGGCTGGACGGCCGGACTGACGGCTGGCTACCCGGTCACTCGCCGGTGACGCCGTCGATGCGTTCGCGGATCAGGTCGGCGTGCCCGTTGTGCCGGGCGTACTCCTCGATCATGTGCACGTACACCCAGCGCAGGTTGAACGTGCGCTTCTTCCCGCCGACCTCGGTGAACGTCTCGTCGAGCGAGTGGCCGGCGGCGGCCTCGCGGGCCAGCGCCACCTCGCGGTGGAAGATGGCGAAGTCGGCCTCGGCGTTGGCGGCGCTGACGTCGTGGTCGGCGTCCGGCGTCTCCGGCGTGAAGTACGGGTAGTCGACAGGCTCGGCGGCGAAGTTCTCCCGGAACCACCAGGCCTCGACCTCGGCCAGGTGCCGGACCAGGCCGAGCAGCGTCAGCCCGGACGGTTCCACGCTCGGTGTCCGCAGCTGCTCCTCGGTCAGGCCGGCGCATTTGAGCAGCAGTGTCTGTCGGTGGTAGTCGAGCCAGCCGTTGAGCATGGTGCGCTCGTCGCCGACGTACGGTTCGGGGGTCCGGGTTATCTCCGGTGCGATCCAGGTCATGCCGCGCATCCTGCCCGGCGCCTCGGTCACCCGCGACCGGTTATCAGGGCACCACGACGACGGGCCAACGGCCGGCGCGGACCAGCCGGGTGGCGACCGAGCCGACCAGTCGGTGTCCGGCCTGCTCGGAGGCCCCGACCACCAGCATGTCGGCCTGGAACTCGTCGGCCGCCGAGCACAGTTCGCCGTACGCGTCGCCGCGCCGCACCAGCAGGGTCACCGGAATGCCCCACTGTTCGGCCCCGCGCCGGCACTCCCGGCGCAGTTCGTCGGCCAACTCGTCGTGGGTGCGCTGGACCGCGCCGGCGTCCATGCCGGGCACCAGGGCGGTCAGCCCGCTCGGCGAGCTGACGAAGACCACCACCAGAGCGGCGCCCTGCCGGCGGGCCAGGCCAGCGGCGTAGGAGCCGGCCCGTTCGGAGGTCCGGGTGCCGTCGACGCCCACCATGATCACCCGAGGCCCGTCGGTGCCGCGCTCGAAAGGCAGCGGTCGGGTCCGGGGACCGTACTCCTCGCGGTCCGGTGCTCCCACGCCCATGGTTCTACCTCACCTCTGCTCGCCGGTACGGATCACGGGTGCGCCAGCGCCGGCAGCGAGGGTCGATTCCCGCTCGACCTCGTCGGAAACCGGGTCGCCGTTGTGTTGGCGCAGCGGCACCTCCTTGATGAAGACCACCGCGATCAGCGCGATCAGCGCGAACGGGGCGGCGGCCAGGAAGATGTCGCCGGCGCCGTGGCCGTACGCGGCCTCCACCACCGCCCGCAGCGGGCCGGGCAGGGTGTGCACGTCGGGCAGGGCGCCGCCGCTGCCCGAGCTGGAGGCCGGGATGCCGAGCTGGGTCAGCCCGTCGGCGGTGTAGTCCTTGACCTTGTGGGCGAGCACCGCGCCGAGAGCGGAGACACCGATCGCGCCGCCGAGGCTGCGGAAGAACGCCACCACCGAGCTGGCCGCGCCGAGTTCGTGCGGGCCGACGGTGTTCTGCACGGCGAGGACCAGGTTCTGCATGGTCATGCCCAGGCCGACGCCGATCACCAGCATGTAGACGCTGAGCAGGGCGAAGTTGGTGTCGGCGCGCAGCGTGCCCATCAGCGCGAAGCCGATGGTGAGCAGTGCCGACCCGATCACCAGGTACCGCTTCCAGAGGCCGGTCTTGGTGATGACCCGCCCGATGACCGTGGAGGCGACCAGCAGGCCGAGGATCATCGGCAGGGTCATCAGACCGGACATGGTCGGGCTCTGACCGCGGCTGATCTGGAAGTACTGGCCCAAGAAGATCGACGCGCCGAACATGCCGACACCGACCGCGATGCTGGCGACGACGGCGAGGGTGATGGTGCGGTTGCGGAACAGCCGTGGCGGGATCATCGGCTCGGCGGCCCGGGTCTCGACCCGGATCGCCAGGGCGCCGAGAAGCAGCGCGCCGATGACCATGGCGGCGGTCTGCCCGGAGGCCCAGGCGAACTGGTCGCCGGCGAGCGAGACCCAGATCAGCAGCAGCGACACGGCAGCGGTGATCAGGGTGGCGCCCCACCAGTCGATCTCGGCCTTCCGCTTGACGACCGGCAGGTGCAGGGTCTTCTGGAGCACGATCAGCGCGACGATGGCGAACGGCACCCCGACGTAGAAGCACCAGCGCCAGCCGAGCCAGGAGGTGTCGACGATCACGCCGCCGATCAGCGGGCCGCCGATGGTGCCGACGGCCATCACCGCGCCGAGGTAGCCGCTGTAGCGGCCCCGTTCGCGGGGCGCGATCATGGTGGCCATGATCACCTGGGCCAGCGCGGTGAGGCCGCCGGCGCCGACGCCCTGGAGCACGCGGCACGCGATCAGCTCTCCGGTGCCCTGGGCGAGACCGGCCAGCACCGAGCCCAGCACGTAGATCCCGAGGGCCAGCTGGACCAGGGTCTTCTTGCTGGTCAGGTCGGCCAGCTTGCCCCAGATGGGGGTCGTCGCGGTGGTCGCGAGCAGGGCCGAGGTCACCACCCAGGTGTACGCGGACTGGCCGCCGTGCAGTTCGGTGATGATCCTCGGTAGCGCGTTCGAGATGACCGTGGAGGAGAGGATCGCGACGAACAGGCCCAGCAGTAGGCCGGAGAGTGCTTCCAGGATCTGCCGGTGGGTCATGGTCACGGCGGTCGCCTGGGGAGGCACTGTCGCCTGGCTCATCGTTTGTTGCCTCCGAGTGGAGTCGAGATGGAACGGCGGTGGGCTGGACGCACGGCCGCCTGAGAGTTGCCTGGAGCAACCGTATGCCTTGGTTGCCTGAAGCAACAACTTGCCGAATCGGCACCCTATTCCCCGTCGCGGGGCGCTACTGCCAGGAGTCGTTGAACCGGCCGAGCAGCCGGGCGAAGTCCTCGACGTCCCGCTCCGGCCAGCCGTCCAGGGCGCGAAGGAACTCGCCCAGCCGGGCTGAGCGGGCGACGTCGAACCGGCGCTGCCCTTCCTCGGTGAGGCTGATCTGCGCGGCCCGCCGGTCACTCGGATCAGGGTCGCGATGAACCAGGCCGAGCACCTCCAACGCGTTGATCTGCCGGCTCAGCGTCCCCTTGCCCACGCCCAGCCGTGCCGCCAACTCGGTCAACCGGATCGACCCGCTACGCCGCAACCAGAGCAGCAGCCCGTAGGTGTTCGGCTCAAGATTCGGGTGCACTTCCCGGGCGATCTCCCAGGAGACCGCCCGCCCACGGCGCAGCAGAGCGGTCAATTCATGCTCAACCGCCCGGATCGGCTCCGGCAGGTGCTCATCCACGGCCTAGAGACTACGGCGCGGCCGGCCCGCCGCCGCCGGAGAGTCGACGCCGCATCACCGGGCGTAGGTGCCCGTCATTAGTGGTGCCCTCGATGACGACGTCGGCGTCGCGCCCCCGGTGCGTCAGGGTGGCGACCGCGTTACCGAAGTAGGGGCCCGCCAGCTTGCGCCAGCGCACCCCCGGCCGGCGCACGCCCGCCGAACGGGCCAGCGCCCGGGTGGCCCCGGCCGGACCCGTCGACCAGCCCAGCCGCATCAGCGGACGGATACCGGCCGGCACCTGGTTGTGGATCGGCGAACAGGTGAGCTGGTGCACCGGAGTGACCACCGCCGGGTCGGCGAACCGGGCCCGCGCCACGTACGAGTGGTGCACGTCACCGGAGAGCACGCTGATCGACGCCGGTGGGGCGTACGCCGGGCCGGCTCCGATCCGGGCGCCGGACTGCCGGGGTGTGCCGGTGCCGATGCGCGCGAACGTCTCCGCGAGCCCCTCGAAGGAACGCCGGAACGCCGCCCAGTGCTCCAGGTCCAGAGCGCGGCGCAGCTTCTCCGCCCCGCGCGCCACCCACGGTCGGCGCGAGTCCGCCAGTTTCTCGTTCCACGCCTCGATGTGGTGGATGCCCTGCGGCAGCAGCCAGGGCAGTGAGGCGCCCACCACCAGGTGGTCGTAGACCCCGTGCGCCTGGTCGAGGAACCAGGCCCACTCGCCGGGCGGCAGCATCGCCCGGTTGTTGGACTCGAGCACCCGGCTGCACCGGTTGTCCAGCATCACCAGCCGGGTCCGGCCCAGATCCAGTGCGTAGCTCCACTGATATTGCACCGCGCGCCAACGCTCGGTGTCGTGCGCCAGGTCGGACTCCTGGTCGACCCGGTGGCCGAACTCGCGCAGCACGCTGGTGGCGTCCTCGGCGGCGGCGACCTTCGCGAAGACCGGATCGGCGACGATCTCGTCGGGGGAGAGGTTGCCCAGGTGCTGGTAGACCCAGTACGAGGCGAGCCCGCTGCCGATCCGCTCCGGCCACCACGGCTGCTCGCGCATCTCGGAGCGCCACGCCGCCGAGGTGTTCCAGTCGTCGATGATCTCGTGATCGTCGAAGATCATCACGCTGGGCACGGTGGAGAGCAGCCAGCGGATCTCCGGATCACGCCAGGACTCCAGGTAGAGCTTGGTGTACTCGTCGAAGCTCACCACCTGGTCGGCCGGGGCGCCCTTCGGCCGCCGCCGCCGTCGACGCAGCAGTCGCCGCACGGTCGGCGAGGTGACGTCGGCGTAGACCTGGTCGCCGAGCAGCACCAGCAGGTCGGGCAGCGGGTTCGACTCCGGGTCGGCCATCAACCGCCGGGCGTACGCGTCCAGCGCGTCCGGTGGCAGCTTGCGGGTCGTGGCGTGCTGGGTGGTCTCCCGGCACGAGCCGAAGATCAGATTGACCGGTTGGTCCCGATCGTCGGCGGCCCGGGTGCGGATCACGCTCGGCGGGAACCCGCTGCTCGGCACCGGCCAGACCATCTCGTCGTCGACCAGGACCTCGTAGGTGGTCTCACTGTCGGGAGTGAGGCCCTCCACCACCACGAGGGCGTAGTGGTGGTCGTACGCCGAGAAGGTGGGCGCGGTGCCGGTGGCGCCGCCGGCGGTGCGGACGGTGACCACGGCGGGCTCCGCCGTCTCGACCCAGATCGTCGCCCGGGTGTCCACCACTCGCCGCAGCAGTGGGCCGATGAGGAGGTGTGCGGCGGGCATGCGGCCGAGCCTACCGCCGGTTCCCGCCCCCAGCCGGGCCGGTGGTTGAGACTCCGGGCACCGCTCGGGGTGCGGTGGCTGGGACTCCGGGCACCGCTCGGGGTGCGGTGGCTGGGACTCCGGGCACCGCTCGGGGTGCGGTGGCTGGGACGCCGCCGCCGGCATCTGACAGGATTCCGGCATGGCCGAATATCTCGTCCTCGCTCTGGTCCTGCTCGGTGTGCTGATCGCCGGCACAGTCGGGCTGGTCGTGCCGCGATTGCGGCGGCGGCCCGAGCCCCCGCTGCCGCGCACCGAGGTCGACACCAGGGCCGAGGAGGATCTCGCCGGCCCGCCGGTTGAGGCACCGGAGTCCGATCTGTCCACCGGTGTCCTGGTCGAGCCGCCGCCGGTGCTCGAACCGCAGGTGGAGGTCCCCGAGCCGACCGCGGGGCGGCTGGTCCGACTCCGTTCCCGGCTGTCCCGCTCACAGAACGTGTTCGGCAAGGGCCTGCTCGGCCTGCTCGCCCGTGACCACCTCGACGAGGACGTCTGGGAGGAGATCGAGGACAGCCTGATCACCGCCGACGTCGGCGTCGACGCCACCCGTGACATCGTCGACCGGCTGCGGGAGCGCACCCGGGTGCTCGGCACCCGCTCGGCCTCCGAGCTGCGGGCACTGCTCGCCGCCGAACTGGTCAACGCGCTCGACCCGAGCCTGGACCGCTCGTTGCGGACCGCCCCCAAGGACGGCGTGCCGGCGGTGGTCCTGGTCGTCGGCGTCAACGGCGCCGGCAAGACCACCACCTGCGGCAAGATCGCCCGGGTGCTGGTGGCCGACGGTCGCAGCGTGCTGCTCGGCGCAGCGGACACCTTCCGGGCCGCCGCGGCCGACCAGCTGGAGACCTGGGGCTCGCGGGTCGGCGCGGAGACCGTCCGGGGGCCAGAGGCCGCCGACCCGGCCAGCGTCGCCTTCGACGCCGTCAAGCGCGGAATCGACACCGGCGTGGACACCGTGCTCATCGACACCGCCGGCCGCCTTCAGAACAAGGTCGGCCTGATGGACGAGCTGGGCAAGGTCAAGCGCGTGGTGGAGAAGCAGGGCCCGATCGACGAGACACTGCTCATCCTGGACGCCACCACCGGGCAGAACGGCCTGGAGCAGGCCCGGGTCTTCACCGAGGTGGTCAACGTGACCGGGGTGGTGTTGACCAAGCTCGACGGCACCGCCAAGGGTGGCATCGTGATCGCCGTGCAGCGCAAACTCGGCATCCCCGTGAAGCTGGTCGGCCTCGGCGAAGGCAAGGACGACCTGGCCCCGTTCGACCCGGCGCAGTTCGTCGACGCGTTGCTGGGGACCGAGGCCACCGGCCGGGACGCGTAGTCTCGAGTGACCACTGACGATCGCGCGTACGCGGGCTGGCGTGACCCCGGCCATCCTTCGCAGCGCCTCGGGAGACCGTACGTGACTTCGCAGGAGATCCCGCTGCACGGCGGCAACGTGAGCACCGTTGTCCGCGTGGGTGACACGGTGCGGCGCAACGCCGGGCCGTGGACCCCGTCCGTGCACGCGTTGCTGCGCCACCTGGAGTACGTGGGATTCACCGGTGCTCCCCGGGCGCTCGGGATGGACGAGCGCAACCGTGAGGTGCTGTCGTACCTGGAAGGGGAGTGCGGAGAATATCCGCTCGCCCCGCACTGGGTGACCGACGAGGCCCTGGTCACCGTCGCCACCATGCTGCGGATGTTCCACGACGCGCAGTACGGCTTCACCCCTGCGCAGTCGGCGGTCTGGCGCTCGTTCGGGCCCCCACCACCGGACACCGAGGTGATCTGCCACCACGACGCCGCGCCGCACAACGTGATCTGGCGTCCGGACGGCACCCTCGGGCTGATCGACTTCGACCTCGCCTCGCCCGGAGCGCGGATCTACGACGTGGCGTACGCCGCCTGGACCTGGGTGCCGATCTTCGCGGACCGCGACTCGATCACGCTCGGCTGGAAGCACCCGGACCGGCCGCGCCGACTCCGGCTCTTCGCCGACGCGTACGGGTTGATCCCCCGGGACCGGCACCGGTTGATCCGGACCATCCGCAAACGGATCGTGGACCACGTCGAGGGGATCCGCCGGATGGCCGCCGCCGGTGAGCCGGCGTTCGTCCGGATCGTGCACAAGGGGCACCTGCGCCGACCGATGCGCGATCTGCGGCTGCTCGACTACGAGCGGCACATCCTGGAGGACGCCCTCCGCTGAGCGTCGCTCGGTCGATGCTCGGCCGGGACTGTCAAGCGGACCGGTCGATGCGTCTGGCCGGTCAGCCATCGACGATAACCGTCCGGTCGATCCACCTTCGTCCATGCTCCTGACTGTGCGGAGTTCGTGACACGTCCGAAACAACCCGTCACGAAACGGAAACCCGCACGGGACCCTAAGTGAAACAGCCGGCCGCGAAGCTTCCGCGCAACCGGCCTACGGGCGACGCTGCCCCGGAAAGCCGCGAAGGAGGACTTCACCCTTTAGGAGGCCAGCGTGCCTGAAGCACCGACGATCGACGGCGCCAATACCACGTGGCTGCTGGTTTCGACCGCGCTCGTGCTGCTCATGACCCCCGGACTGGCGCTGTTCTACGGCGGCCTCAACCGGGCCAAGGGCGTACTCAACATGATGATGATGAGCTTTTCCGCTATCGGGCTCATCTCTATTCTGTGGTGGTTCTACGGTTTCAGCGTCGCCTTCGGGACCGACGTGAACGGCTTCTGGGGCGACCCGAGCGCGTACCTCGGCACCAAGACCTTCCTCGCCGAGACCGACCTGTGGGGTGCCACGGCGGAGAACCCCAGCGGCATCGGGGTCCCGCTCTACGTGTTCATGGCATTCCAGATGGTCTTCGCGGTGATCACCGTCGCGCTGATCAGCGGTGCCATCGCCGACCGGGCCAAGTTCGCCGGCTGGTTGCTGTTCGCCTTCGGCTGGGCCACCCTGGTCTACTTCCCGGTCGCGCACTGGGTGTGGGGCGGCGGCATCATCGGCGCCGACATCCACGCGCTGGACTTCGCCGGTGGCACCGCGGTGCACATCAACGCCGGTGCGGCGGCCCTGGCCGTGGCCCTGGTCCTCGGTAAGCGGCTCGGTTGGCCGCGTGAGGGCATGAAGCCGCACAACATCCCGTTGGTCGCGCTCGGTGCGGGTCTGCTGTGGTTCGGCTGGTTCGGGTTCAACGCCGGCTCGGAGCTGACCGTCGACTCGGTCGCCGGCCTCGCCTTCATCAACACCCAGCTCGCCACGGCGGCGGCGGTGCTCGGCTGGATCGCGGTCGAGTGGGTCAAGACCCGTAAGCCGACGATGGTCGGTGCGTCGTCCGGCGCCGTCGCCGGCCTGGTCGCCATCACCCCGGCCTGTGGTTTCATCGCACCGTGGGCCGCGGTCCTGCTCGGCATCGTCGCCGGCGCCGTCTGCGCGCTCGCCGTCAGCCTCAAGTACAAGCTCGGCTACGACGACTCGCTCGACGTGGTCGGCGTGCACTTCGTCGGTGGTTGGATCGGCTCGCTCTGGCTCGGCCTGTTCGCCACCAACTCGGTCAACGCCGCGATCAGCGACGTGGTTGGCGCCTCCGACGGCCTCTTCTACGGCGGCGGCGCGACCCAGCTCGGGCGGCAGGCCCTCGCCGGCCTGATCGTCACCGTCTGGTCGTTCGGCATCGCCTGGGTGCTCGCCTTCGTCATCGACAAGACGATCGGCTTCCGCGTCAAGGGCGAGGCGGAGGTCGAGGGCATCGACATCGCCGAGCACGCCGAGAGCAGCTACGACCTGTCCCCGGCCGGCGGCGGCACGGGCAGCGCGTTCGCGATGGCCGGCATCGGCACCCCCGGTGGCGGCACGACGAGCGGTGCCAAGCCGGAGGCGGAGTCCGCCGAGCCGGTCAGCGAAAAGGTCGCCGGTTAACGTTCCTGGGATGGAGGGGTTGGACATGAAGCTGGTGACCGCAGTCATCAAGCCGTACCAACTGGACGCGGTGAAGGAGGCCCTGCACGCCCTCGGGGTGGCCGGGTTGACCGTCAGCGAGGTTCAGGGGTACGGGCGGCAGAAGGGGCACACCGAGGTCTACCGGGGTGCCGAGTACACGGTCGAGTTCCTGCCCAAGATCCGGGTCGAGGTGCTCACCGACGAGATCGACGTGGAGAAGGTCGTGGACGCCATCGTCGGGGCGGCCCGCACGGGCAAGATCGGTGACGGCAAGGTCTGGGTCACCGGTGTCGAAGAGGTCGTCCGGGTACGTACCGGCGAACGCGGCCTCGACGCACTCTGATCTCGACCACGACTGACATGACCTCGTTGATCAAGAAGAACGCGTCAGGGCACGCCGATGACGGCGACGCGAACCTCTTGATCAACGAGGTCGTCGGCGTTCCCGGGGGGATCGGAGAGTCGGCTCGCCAGCGGCGGGCCGCCGCGTACGACAGTTTTCTGCGCGGGCTCCTGCCGGCGCGCGAAGGGGTGGCGCTGCTCGCTGTCGGAGGGTTGGGTCGGCGGCAGTGCGCCCCGTACAGCGACCTCGACCTGGTGCTTCTGCACGCCGGGGTGCCCGGCACGGACGAGTTGGCCGCCTCGGTCTGGTACCCGATCTGGGACGCGGGTCTCCGACTCGACCATTCCGTACGCACCGTCGCCGAGGCGCTCTCGGTGGCCCAGGACGACGTCAAGGTCGCGCTCGGGCTGCTCGACGCCCGGCTGGTCGTGGGGGACCAGGCGCTGGCCGACGCGCTGATCAGCACCGCCGCCGATCACTGGCGCCGCACCGCCGTCCGGCACCTGCCCGGTCTGCGGGAGGTCACCACCAGCCGCTGGCAGGCCCACGGTGAGCTGGCGTTCCTGTTGGAGGGCGACCTCAAGGAGGCCGCCGGTGGTCTGCGCGACGTGGGGCTGCTGCGGGCGATCTCCGCCGCCGGCATCACCGATGCGCTACGCCCCGCCGTGCGCGCCGCCCACCTGCGCCTGTTGGACACCCGCGACGCCCTGCACCAGCAGGTCGGTCGACGGGTCGACCGGCTGGTCGCCCAGGAGGGTGACGGGGTGGCCACCCTGCTCGGGCTGGAAGACCGCGACGCGCTGCTGCGCCGGGTCGCCGGTGACGCCCGCACGGTCAGCCACGCCCTGGACGACGCCTTCCGGGCCGCCGACCGGCTGCGCTCCGGCCGCTCCCGAGGCGGCAACGACCGCCCGGCTCGCCGCCCGGTAGCCCGCGACGTTGTCGAACACGACGGTGAGCTGGTGCTCGCCCGCACGGCGATCGGGGCACGCCCGGACCCGAGCCTCTCGCTGCGGGTGGCCGCCGCGTCGGCCACGACCCGGATCCCCATCGCCCGGGCCACCTGCGAGTGGCTGGCGGCGTACTGCCCGCCACTGTCCGCCCCCTGGCCCGCCGAGGCCCGGGCCGCGCTGATCACCCTGCTCGGCGCCGGTCCCGGCCTGGTGCCGGCCTGGGAGACCTGCGACCGGTACGGGCTGGTCGACGGCTGGCTGCCCGAGTGGACCCGGCTGCGGAGCCTGCCCCAGCACAACCCGGTGCACCGCTTCACCCTCGACCGGCACCTCGTGCAGACCGCGCATGAGGCCAGCCGGCACGCCCGCGAGGTGGAACGCCCCGACCTGTTGCTCCTCGGCGCTCTCCTGCACGACATCGGCAAGGGCCTCCCCGGTGATCACAGCACCGTCGGTGTGCCGGTGGCCCAGGCGGTTGCCACCCGGGTCGGTCTGCCCGCCCCGGAGGTCGAGCTGATCGGCAAGCTCGTCAGGCTGCACCTGCTGCTGCCCGACGTGGCGACCCGCCGGGACCTGGCCGACCCGGTCACCATCGCCTCGGTGGCTGAGGCGGTCGGTGACACCGGCACCCTCGACCTGCTGCACGCGTTGGTCCGCGCCGACGCGGCGGCGACCGGGCCGGCGGCCTGGTCCGACTGGAAGGGCCGGCTCGTCGCTGAGCTGGTCGCCAGGGTTCGCACCGCGCTGGACACCGGTGTACTCCCCGAGCCGCCTGCCCCGGACCCGGAGCTGCTGGCCGGGCCACTGCCGGTCGTCCATCTGACCGGTGACCGGGTGTCGGTCGCTGCGGCCGACCGGCGTGGTCTGCTCGCCACGGTGGCCGGGTGCCTGGCGCTGCACCGGCTGGAGGTGATCTCCGCGGATGCCTCCGCCGTCGATGGCCGGGCCCTGGTCGAGTGCCGGGTGCAGCCGCGCTACGGACTCCCGCCCGACCCGGTCCCGCTCCGCGCCGACCTGCGCCGGGCGGTCGCCGGCGACGTGTCGGTCACCCAGCGGCTGCGCGGCCGTGCGCTCGCCAGCCGTGGCGGCGGCGCGGCCCCGCGAGTTGTCTGGCACCGAGAGGCGGCCACCGACGCCGTACTCCTCGAACTGCGCGCCGCCGACGCCGCCGGCTTGCTCTACCGGGTCGCCTGCGCGCTCGACGAGGCCGGCGCCCTGGTTCGCGCGGCCCGCATCTCCACCCTCGGCGCCGACGTGGTCGACGCGTTCTACCTGGTCGGCGGTTGGCCGGACGACGCCACCCGGGCCCGCCTGGAGGCCGCGGTCCTCGCCGCCGTCTGACCTGCGGCTGCCATCCCGGCAAAGGTTGCCGTTCGATCCCTGTCCCTTATA
>NZ_QGSZ01000153.1 GCF_003857055.1 Micromonospora inaquosa
CCGCCGGCGACGGCAACAACGCCTCGGACGGCTCACCCCGATCGAGTTTGAGACAATCAACCAGCCCGTACACGCGGCCTGAACCACTCAAACCCGCGAGTCAACCGAACCCGGGGCAGTCCCCACCAGTAGTCCCAACTCGATGTTGGTGTTCTCTGCGCTATAGGAGAAGTTCGCGCTGGTCAGTAGCGTGATTACGCGGTCAACGACGATGAACTTGGCGTGACTCACCAGCGGATGGTGGCCTCCGGGCGGGGTTAGCGTCCGGAGTACGGTCGCCTTCGGCAGATGGGCCGCGACGGCTGCCGGGGAGCCGGCGTGGGCGTCGAGGTACACCGTGACGCTCAGGCCGGGGCGCCGTGCGGCGTTCTTGAGGGCAGTCCACATGCCCGAGTGCGGCGTGAAGTTGAAGCTGGAGCAGACGATCGACATGCGTGCGTCGTCGATGATGCGCTGAGCTTCGCTGGTGAGACGGCCGGTCGTGGCTTCGACGCCGGGCATGGTCCAGACGGGGGAGATGGCGGTCCGGACGGATCGTGCGCCGGCGATGGCCCGGAGTACGGCGACTGAGTTGTCCCGGTGCTCCGGACCGAGTTCGGACGCGAGGAGTAGGCGCTTCGCCTCGCCGCGGCGGGCGGCGTGTACTTCTTTCAGTGCCTGGCCAGAGGTGCCGCTGGCTTGTAGGACGGTGGCGAGTCGTTGTGCCTCGTAGGCGGTCAGGAAGGCGCCGAGCGCCGTGTAGGGGTCAGTAGACATCGATGGTGCCGAAGAAGCCGGGGACCCGTTCGTCGTCGATGGTCGGCAGAGTGAGCAGGAATCTGCGGTCGAGGAATCGGTTGGCCCGTTCGCAGGAGGTTTCCGAGGCGAAGCTGCAGCAGTGGCAGGCCGCGCCGTGCAGGAAGTCCTCGCCGTGTCGTGGTGTGCGTTGCCCGCAGACGGGGTCGGAGGAGCAGCGGGCTGCTCTGCGCAGCGCGTCGAGCAGGAGCCCGTGCAGCCGTTCCGGCTGACTGAGCGCGACCAGTCCACCGAGGGTGCCCTCGCTGTCGGAGGCCGTGGTGCAGATAAGTAGCCCAGCGGCGGCGGGCCGGTCGGGGGTGGCAGGCCAGGCGTAAAGGCGTTCACTGAGACTGGCAGCGCCGTAACCGCAGGACATCGCCATCTCGCGGATGAGGATGTGCGCCAGGCTGTGTATCAGCCAGTAGCGCGGGGCGGGAAACCGGCTGTCGGGGTCGATCTGGGCGGCGGTAGCGGAGAAGCGCCGGGAGAAGTTGTGCCGGTGGGCTTCGCGGTGCGCCCGCCACAGGCTGGTGGGCAAGATCTGTGCTTCCCAGGCGGCGATGGCGGCCTCGTCGAATTGCAGGAAGATGCCCTCGCCGCGGTCCTCGGTGGCCGGTACCCAGGTGGGGCGGCCGTCCCGGGTGAGCTTGACGAGCCGGCTTGCGAGGTCGTTGACCCGGTCCATTTCGTCGATCCGGGTGAAGCCGATCACCGCGTTGACCTTCTTCATCCGGTTCACGGCGATGACCCGGTGCACTTGCTTCGGGAGGTCGGCGGCCGTGGGCATCTCGGTGACCATCAGCCCGCTGGAGTCCTGCTGCTGCGCGAACAGGCTCGGCTTCTGCAGGTAGTCCCACTCCGGCACAAGCAGCTCGACCGGGTCCCAATCGCGTAGCCTCTCCCGGCGCTCCTCCTCGGACGGTGGTGGGGCAAGTGCCTCGGCCGCCGCTGCGGTCAGCTGTTCGTCGGTGACTCCGGCGAGGTCGCACTTGTGCGCGACGAGCAGCGAACGAAGCACCTTCGGCAGGGCTGCGTAGTCGGCCAGTTCCTCCGGCGTCAGGTGCGTACGGAGTTTCGTGGCGAGCGCGGTCTGCTTCTGCTCCTCGCTGCGGGGCATGACGATGATCGACTGGGTGGACGCGAACCAGAGGTTGGACGCGCCCATCATCATCAGTGAGGTGTCCAGCCCGCATTTGGGATCGAAGGCGTTCAGGTGCGGATGCCGGCCCCGGCAGGTCGGTAGCTTCCGTTTGCCGGCCTCGCCCTGAGCCTCGCCCATGCCGCGCCGCTGTTGGCAGCGTTCGCAGGTGATGACCGCGCCGGCTCCCTGTCCGATGTTGCTGTCGCGCAGTTTCAGGTCCGGGTGCGGGGCGGCGGGGCAGGTTCTGCCGCGGTGCACCCACAGCGCGTACGGGAACTCGTCGAGGTGGCCGTTGGCGCAGGCGAGCAGGTAACGGGCGGGCACCGCCGGGCTGCGCCTGGCCTTTCCCTTCGTGGGAGCCTTGACCTTTCCCTTCGCCGCACCCGCAAACGTACGGCCGGGACAACTTGCGTGTTCGAAGGTCGCCAGGTCGGGCCGGAACGGGTGGGTGTTGGTGTAGCTGAACCGCGACAGCGGCCCGAGGTAGTCGCAGCCGGTGCAGCGCAGCCACTGCGGGAACACCCGCGCGGGGATGCCGAGGTCGGAGCCCTCCTGCGACATTGCGCGGGCCTTCGGCTGCCACGGGAACGGCCGCAGCTGCTGCACGCGCGACCCAAGGTGAAGCTGGACCACCTTGAGCAGCCGTGGCTCTTCGATCGTCTGCACGGTGGGACGCCGCCGCCAGATGGGCTCCCAATCGTCGAGGCCGGCCGGCATGATCGAGAACTGCGGCAGGTCCATGATCGAGCCGACGCCGTAGGTGTAGAGCAGCGACGACGGGCGGGCCGAGCCAACCTTGGCCCGGTTCTTGACGTTCGCCTGCTCGCTGTCGGCCAGCGGGTCCAACAGCTGCGCAGACTCGAAGATCATCTGCCCCTCGTCGTCCGTCACTCGTCTTCTTCTCCTTCGGGCAGCTCCCACGACGGCGCGTCATCGGGCTCGACGACGAACAGCCGCTCGGCTATGGGGCTGACCAGCAGGTTGATCTCCGGCTGGACCTCCCGCATCGAGTGTGCGACGATGAACGGCGCGCGGTCCGGCTGACCCTGGTGTGCCTTTGCGTTCTCCGGGCTGATCAGCAACGGCAGGTAGCTGTCGTTGTCGCCGGTGCGCTCATACACCAGGGTCTTGCTAAGTTTCCCGGCGTACTTTCCCCGAGCGTTCCACTGGTCCAGGCGGTTGATCAGCCGCTGGTGCGCCTGCGCCATCAGGTCGTCCAGCTGGGCCGCCGGCCTGATTCGGGCATAGAGCCGATCGACCAGGGCGGTGAGAGCGTCCTGTTCGTCACGGACCCGCCACGCGGCCCGCTCCGGCGACAGCCCGTCGTCGCGGTGCGCCTGCAGCACCCGAGCCGCGCTGACCAGCACCCCGTCGATGCCCCGGTCCAGAGCCGTCGGCGAGAACGGGGTGACCGACAGCGCCTCCACCTGCGCGTAAAACGTCTCGTGGTAGTGCCGGAACTGTTCGTAGTGGGCGAGGTCGCGGGGCCGTGCCCAGTTTCCGAGCGCCACGACCAGACCGGGCCGGCCGCAGTCCTCACCCGGGCGGCCGACGTCGCGGCCCACCCGTGAGGACGCCTGGATGTACTCGGCGGTGTTCTTCGGCTGCCCCACCACCAGCATCAGCCCGAGCCGCTGCACGTCGACCCCGACCTGCAGCATCGAGGTGGCCAGCACCACGTCGAGCGGGTCGGCCTTCGGCCGCTCCATCCGCCCGCCGGCTTCCTGCTGTTCGAGCCGCTTCCGCATCGCCGTGGTCGTGGCGTAGTCGGGGTCGAACTCCAGGGCCAGGTTGTCCAGGGTGCGTCCGATGTCGACTGAAGCGATGCGGGAGGTCAGCTCGCCGGTGACCAGGCGCCCGTACGAGCCGAGCCGCCGTGGGAAACCCGATCCGGGGCGGGGCTGCCGGACCCGGTTCTGCACGTCGTCGGCCATGTAGCGGGCCATACCGGCCAGTTCACGGGTCGCGTTGAAGTAGCCCACCAACGTCATGTACGGATCGGCGGCAGACCCACTGCGGTCGAACAGCAACTGCCCCGCGAGCAGCAGCACCTCGGCGACCCGGATCTCCGCGCTCGACAGCCGCACTCCCTGCGCACTCACCCCTAGGTAGCGCCGGCCCGGGGTGGTCGGCCCGATCGGCAGCTCCTGCGAGAAGTACGTGTCCGCTACGTCCAACACCTGCGGCGGGAAGATTTGGACGCCGCGCCCGTACAGCCCTCGCACCTGATCGTCCGCGCGGCGAACGGTGGCCGTCGACGCCACGATCATCGGCCGGACCGGCTTGCCGTCGGCAGTCTCCCACGAGGCGAGGGTCTCGACGGCCACCTCGAACAGCCCCACGGCGGTGCCCAGCGCCCCGGTGATCAGGTGCAGCTCGTCCTGAATGATCAGATCCGGCGGCCGGAGTCGTCCGACCGGGCGTACGGTCGCGGCGGGCATGCCGGGCTCGGCCTGATGGCCGGTGGTGACATTGCAACCGGCGTAGTCCGGGTGCACGTAATCGTGCCGACCGCAGTGCCGGCCGACATAGCCGAACAGTGACGCAGCCTCACCCTCGCGCGCCAGCCGGGCGAACTTGTCGACCGTCGCAATCACGAACGCCGGCGGCATCCGGTAGATCTCCTCGTCCACCGTCAGCATCGGCAGGCCCTCATTCACCTGACCGCCCTTGGCGAACGGGCATTGGCCCATGTCGTCGCCGCAGAAGACCAGCACCCGCCGATTCGTCTTGACCGGCTTCACGTTTGCGGCGCCGATCGGGCTGCCGCACCACGGGCACCGCTGCACCTGCAACACGGTCAAGCGGTGCCCGCCGTACGCGTTGGCCTTGCGCAGCTGCTCGTCCGCCTCGTCCCACCGCTTCGGGCTCACATCGGTGCCGACCCACAACCCGATCCGGAACGGCTTGCTACCCCAGGTTGCCTCGTCCCGGCGGCGAACCAGCTCCGCCGCACACACCAGCGTGGTGGCCCGCTGGAACTGCTGCGCGGTGAGTAGCCGCAACGTGTACCGCATCAACACGGCCACCCCGTCACGCCCGTCCAACGGCCCATCGGAGGACGCCACCACCTGCTGCCGGCGCCGAATCGCGAACGTGTACGCCGCCAGACCCAGGTACGCCTCGGTCTTGCCACCACCGGTCGGGAAGAACAACAACTCCACCCGCGACAGCTCGCCGCTGCGCGCCGCCGCGGTGGGGTCGGTCAGCGCTGGCAGCTGCATGATGATGAACGCCAGCTGGAATGGCCGCCACGACGACGGCTTCTCCCGCTCGTCGGCCTCGATTTGACCGCGGGCGTCGTCGAACGACAGGCTCGGGTCGGAGCTACGCAACGCCCCGATCCGGGAGTGGACCCGCTGGTCCCGCATGACCTCGTTCATGAACCGGAAGCACACGAACGCCTCCGGATTAGCCACCACGTGCGCCAGCCCGTCCGCCAGCCGCTGCTCTGCCGCGCGTGCCTCGTCCACGACCTCCTCGGCCAGGTCCCGGAGATGCTCGGGGAGCTGCGCCGCCTTCGCGGCCTCACCGTCGAGCCAGGTCCGGTATCCGTCCACCAGCGGGGCGAGCCCATCACGAACCTGTTCAGGGCTGGCCTTGGCCAGCGCATCCATGGACAGCATTGCGTCCGTCACCGACCGCGCCTGCGTCTGCGGAGTCTCCGCGACCGGCAGCCACGTCGTCCACACCGCCGTCGCTAGCCGTGCCCCCGGCTCCGCCCGCCAGTCCACCGAGCAGGTCCGCCCAACCGCGAACTCCAGCCGGTTGCGGTACTGCAGGTGCAGCCGGCGCATTTCGTCGTCGTGCTCCGGCCACTCCTGCTCCATGACGTCGCGCACCGGCAGGAACACCGCCCCGCCGCCCGCGTCGACGTGCAGCTTCGTCTGGAACAGCCACTCGTGCACCGGGATCGTCGGCGGCGTCTCCCGGTCATTGACCAGCGCGATCTCGATCAACCGCCGACCGAAACGCGCGTCGTCGTAGGCATCGATCCGCAAACAGATCTGCCCGGACAGCACCCGCGTGTACGTCCGGCCCGACGTCAGCTCGGCCGCCGCGATCTTCTCGACGACCCCCACCGGCGTGCGCCGATACCGTCGCACCGCCTGGCCCCGCTTGTCGACCTCACCGGTCTTCACACTCTCGTAAGTGCCCCACGACGCGGTCACCGTGAACTCCGCCAGATCGTTCGGCACCTGGAACCGCAACCCCATCGACGACGGAATCATCAGCCCCTGCCGCGGAGCCTTGTCGTCGGCGTCATCCTCCTCACCCTCGACATCGGTGCCGTCGGCAGACTCGGCTGGAATCCCACGCTGCGCATGAAAACCCGCCGCATCAGATCGGATGCCTACCAGGCCATACCCGTCTTCAGAGCCGGCCGGATCAGCATCGGGCTCGGTCAACTTCACCGGCGCGATATGCCCCACCAAGTACAGCTGACGCGGGCTCACCGCCAACAGCTCCTCCGGACCAGCCGACGGCCCGAGCAACTCTCGCTCCAGGACGTCGACCAGGTTCTCCCGAACCGTGTACGAGGTGCCATCCGGCTCGTGTTCCAGCCGGAACTCGAAGGTAGGTGAAGTCACCTAAGAGCCTTTCTTGCGG
The DNA here is from genome assembly GCF_003857055.1 of Micromonospora inaquosa. Lineage (GTDB taxonomy): Bacteria > Actinomycetota > Actinomycetes > Mycobacteriales > Micromonosporaceae > Micromonospora > Micromonospora inaquosa. The sequence goes on from NZ_QGSZ01000153.1 coordinate 6,530, forward strand.
TCGTCGGAAGATCCGGGTGACTTGTTGCAGTTCTCGATCACCATTCACCATCAGCGAAATGTTCCGCACTTGTTCCGCCGCATCCGCCCACTAAAACAGCGTTGACTCGCCCTCTCGGGGAGACCTGTTACGTTCTGCGCGTTTTGGCTTGCTGGCCGCACTGCCTTTGTTCGCGCGACCAAGGTTTTCTTCTAGCAGCCGGTTGAGAATCTCATTTCGCGTTTCGGTGTCTACCGTATATCTGGCGAGGTTATTGCGAGACTGAAACCCGTAGCGAGGCTTCATGTCGCCCCAACCAAACATATCAAAAACCTCGCGGTCTAGTTCCCTGTATCTGTCCCGTAGATCCTCGGTGTCGGGTAGCGAATTGGTTGGGTCATTGAAGGCGTTTACCACTGGGCGAAGGCCGCCAAGCCGTGAACAGTGCTGCTCAAGACAATTTTCGAACGCTTCCGTTTTGGGCAATGGTCTATTGCTCGACGCCCAAGGGAAGGTGTTGGATACTCGTCTCGGCGCATAGCTGGGATCGTCGCGAGTTGTTGCAGCATAGTCAATCGTCCAGTGATAGTGGGCGCTCGATGCTAGTTGCGCAAAGACGTCCCAGCGGTCAATCGGAAATACTATGACACCCATGTCGATTCTGCCCCCACTAGGCACCCATCGAGGCATCAGTAGGTTGCTGGTGCGAGGGAACGCGATGGCACGCTCCACTTTCGATAGCTCGGCGTACATTGCATTCGCTGACCTCTCGAAGTCCCACCATCGCTCGCGGGCGCTCGACTTTGTGCTCGGCTTCTCTCGCCAGGGCCGCTGATTCAGCTCAAGATGAGTCCAAAGCTTGGCAAATCTCCGCGCTTCTGATTCGGAGAGACCGTCGAGGTCGATCAGATACTCGCTTGGCTGCGCCGGGTGGCCTTGAGCCAGGTCTGCGGCGCGGATGTACGGATGGATCTTATGCCGCAATTCCGGATCGCGACGAATCCACTCAATAGCGATGGAAGCTGGCACTCTAAATCCGTCGCCGTTGGGATACGTGCCTACGTACGCCTGGGCAGGCACTGGTCCCTTTGGCTGCATTGGGTTGGGGCGAGTGTTGCTAGCTTGTGAACCGAAACGGAGCCACAGCTTCACCACTGAGACCGCAGTCCCCTTTGGCCCCCAGTCGAACGGGGTGGACACGGAGACAAGCTGCGCTCCTGATTCGAGCACTTGATCGAGTCCGACGCGTTTTGTGTGAGATTGATTGATTGACTTTGTTACTACAATGCCGAGCGAGCCCTCCTTCTTGGTGAGTGCGGCCTGCCTGAGCAGGAAGTATGCCGCCAGGTCGGCATCCCCCTTAACGCCGTTGGCTAACGAGTTCTGAAGGTAATCCCGATAGTTCTTGCCGTATGCCGTTGTAATCTTCTTGCTGTGCAAGAAGGCTGGGTTCCCAATAACTGCATCAAATCCGCCGTGGTCCGTAAAGACATCAGCAACTTCGAGCACCCAATGCAGAGGTTGCCAGCGTTCGTAGTCGGTCGAAACGGTTGGGGTCAGTCCCGCGCCCACGATGATGCGCAGGAAATTTGAGTTGCGGTTGGTGCCATCTGATGGCATAGCGGCGGCCACCGCGTCGGCTAGGTTCTCGTGTGCCTCGTCTAGCGCCTTGCCAGGCTTGCCACCGAGTCGCAGCCCAGCCGCGACCACCCCGTCGGCGACCGTGCGAAGCTGGGCGGTAAGTTCGTGCATCCGGTCGAGCTGGCGGCGCTTTGCGGTGGCGCTGCGCTGCGGGTCGTGTTCGCGCACCTCGCTGGCCAGCTCACGGCGGATCTCGACCGCTCGCCGGATGATGCCGTCCAGGTCGCTAGCAAACAGGAGTGGCTGCTGGTGCTCCGGCGGGTCGGTGTGCAGGGCGCGGAGCTGGCGTAGGTCGGTGAGGCCGAGCAACGAGTTGCCGTGCAGGATCTTGTCGTCGACGAAGGAGAACGGCAGGTTGCGGTCGAGGGAGACTAGCCAGAGCGATAGCTTGCACATCTCGACGGCCATCGCGTTGATGTCGGCACCGTACAGGCAGCGGGCGACGACTTCACGGATCGCGTGTTGGCCAAGGTCGTGCTGCCCGGCGTTGGCGGGGTCCTCGTCGATCCATGCCTCGACGAGGCGGGCGGCGAGGTAGCGGGCGGCGGCGACCAGGAATGCGCCGGAGCCAGCGGCGATGTCGGCCACCTTGAGGTTGAGGATCTCGTCCGAGCCGCGCAGTTTCCACGCACCGCTGCTCTCGGCGACCTGGTGCGGGCCGGGGGAGTAGCAGAGCGGTTCGAGGGCGTGCTTGACGACGTCCTCGGCAAGGTCCTTCGGGGTGTAGTGGGCGCCGGCGTTGCGCCGCGACGGCGTCTCGGTGACCACCAGACCGCCGTCCAGGACGATGGTGGGGCGGTCGCGTAGGTCGGGCCGGGTGATGGTGGCCCAGGGGAGCAGGCGTGCGCGTAGGTCATCGTCATCGGTTACCGCGCGCAGCATGCGGTCGGCGTCGTCGCCGGGCTTGGTTGCGAGCCGCTTCGCGAAGGCGTTTGCGCTTGGCGGAGTGGCAGCGGGCTGGTTCTCCTTGAGCCAGGCGATGATCGCGGCGGCCAGTTTCGCGGGATTCGTATTTGCGTCAGCGAGCTGCTCCAGCACGGTCAGCGGGATCTCCGGCTCGGCACCGGTCGCGCCGACGAGGCCGACCAGGGTGTCGCCGGTGACCTGGGTGCAGGAGTAGCCGAGCAGCCCTTCGTAGATGTAGCCGATCTGTTCCACGTCGACGTCACGGAACGAGATCCGGCGGGCGTCGCTGCCCTTGAGCTGGGCGACCTGCACCGAGCGCAAGACGTGCAGCATGACTCGGTCGGAGGCGGGCAGGGCGAGGGTGCCGTTGTCGCTCGACGCGGTCAGGAACGGGTACCGCTCCGGGTCGAACAGCGATCCGCCGTAGGCGGGCATTCGCATGTTCTCGAACGACGCGCCCCGGTAGAGGGCCTGGCTGGTGGCTAGCAGCCGGTGCCAGGTCAGGTAGGTGCTGTCCAGCGATTCCTCGCCGTCGCGCGGCCGGCGCTGTTCCAGGGCGTCGAGTTCGCCGCTGATGCCGTACCCCTGCAGGAAGAGCTCGCTCTGCGGCAGCAGGCCGCGTTCCTCGGCGAAGAGCAGGAACACGATGCGCATCATGACCGTGACGGCGGCGGAGTAGGTGTCGTGCGGGTCGGCCGGCAGCGGGTCGGGCAGGCCGCGGAGGCGATGGTCGGCGGCGGTCTCGGCGAACGCCTGGACCAGCAGCTCGACGGCGCGGCGGACCTGGGCGCCGAGGGCTTCGGTGATCTCCTCGGCGGCGGCGACGGACTCCTCGAACAGTTGCGGGAGCCGCTCGTTCGGGTCGCCGCCGATGACGTACTGCCGGGCGATGAGGGTGAGGAAGGCGTTGCGGGTCAGCGGCTCCTCGACCCAGGTCTGGGCGTCGACGATGCCGGAGGCGACCATCGCGTCCGGCCGGGCGCAGACTAGCGCCCACCAGCGGCCGTCGGTGACGATGCCGATCGAGATGCCGGCGCCGCGCAGCATCGCTTCCATCCGGTCGATGGCGGTGGCGGCCCAGCCGTCGGTGCCTGTGGAGTGCAGGCTGTCGCACTTGTCGACCACGCCGACCAGCGCGCCGATGCCATCGGGCCCGGACAGCGCGGCCTGCGGGGTGACGGTGACCCGCCTGTCTGGTGAGTGCGCCGTCACCCCGGGCGCGCAGTCTGGACCCCAGGTCAGCGAGGTACGCCAACTGACGACGTCCCGCAGGACGGTCTGCACCCAGACGTCGCGGACCTCGGCGTACTTGGCCTGAACGGACTCGTCGTCCGGGTCGATGTCGAGGGCCTCCCAGGCGTGGTCAAAGGCCAGCCTGGCCTCGCGGAGGACGTCGAGGCGTTCGGGGGCCAGGGCAGGCATTCCCTGCGGCCACACCCGCTTCAGCGGCGGGATAGCCAGGAAGGGGCCGTCTGTTTCGACCAATTCCAGCCACGCCCGATGCAGCTCGGTGGCCGTCTTCGAACGGAGGGTATGGGTGGTCCGCATCAGCGTAAACCTCCTCGCTGGGCGTCGGCCGGAGTGAGCGCGAACACCAGCGCCGCTGCGGTGGTGTGTGGCTTGACGTCGCGGTACCGCTCGCTGATCGCCGCGATCTCCCGCTGCTCCTCGTCGCCGAGTTCGTCTAGGCGACGGCGCATGGTGTCGATGTCGCGGCGGCGCTGCCGCTGCTGATCATCGGGGAAGAGAGCCAGTTGGTCCTGCAACTCGGCGCTGGTGAGCTGGTCCAGCGACTCGTTCAGGTTGCGGCGGAACGCGGCGAAGATCTCCCGTGCCCGGGTGATGTCGGCCTGCTCGCGTTTGGCGAGCTGGTCGCTGACCCGTTGGTGGCGGGACTCGGCGCGGCGCGTCATCGAGTCGAGCAGCCGGACCCGCAGCGGGGACTCCGGCTCGTTCCACTCCTCGGCCAGGTCGGCGCGGACGTCCGCAGCGGCCAGCCTCAGCCTGCCTGCATCGAGCGCCTGGTCGAGCAGCTGCTCGGCGCGTTCCTCCGCCATGGTCCGGCGGCCCCGCAGGCGCACGCCGGCGAGGAAGATCTCCTCGTGCAGGCGTAGCCCGCCCCGGCCCACCAGCACCATCCGGGTGACGGCCGCGACGAAGGACTCCTCCAACCCATCCACCACGACCGCCGTGACCCGGTGCAACGGCGCGTCCGCGCTCCACAGCGACCGCCGCAGCAACCGCTGAGCCTTCTTCACCAGCGGATGACCCAGATGGACGTAGACCAGGTCCTTCCGCCCTGCCGCGGCCTTGTCGTCGAACGTGATCGGCCGCAACACGCCCGGCTCGGAGCGGGTGTCCAGGCCCTTCAACGTCGACTGCCAGGCTGGGCCGAGCGGCGGCACGGTGAACACGGCGGCGTCGGTCCGGTCGTCGCCGGCCACCACGAGGGGCGGCTGGTGGCTGATCCGCAGCGCGGTGTCGACCACCCGCCGCAGATTCTCCGGCTCCAGGTGCAGCTCCGCCCGACTGTCGGCGTAGCCCTTCTCCAACTGGGTCAACCTGCTGTTCAGGTCCAACCCGCCGGCCAACGCCTTGTTGATCACGGCGTTGCCGTCGAGCGCGCCCTTATTGCGGCGTCCCGCTGAGGAGCGAGTGAAATGGTCCTGAATCTCGTCGGCGATGACCTGGTTGACCGACCCGAGGTCACGCGCGACCGTCACGACCTTGCGGGCGATCCGGCCCATGAACTCCATGTCTGCGGCGTACAACGTCGCCGAACGGTCCGGCGAGAACTGGAACACCAGCGGAGTCTGCTGCTGCCCGTAGCGGTCGATCCGGCCGATGCGCTGTTCCAACCGTGACGGGTTGAACGGGATGTCCAGGTTGATCAGCCTGTGGCAGTGGTCCTGGAGGTCGATGCCTTCACCGGCTGCGTCGGTGGCCAGCAGCACCCGCACGGGGTTCTTTGCCGACGGCTCGGTGGTGAAGTGCTCGCGGATCAGCTCCCGCTCGTCGGTCGGCGTCTGTCCCTGGATGACCTCCAGCACGTCGCCGTAGCCCTGCTGCACCAGCACCCGGTGCACCCACTCCAGGGTGTGGGCGTACTCGGTGAACACCACGACGCGCTCGTTGGACCAGAACCCGCCGGGTCGACAGATCGCGTCCAGGGCCGTGATCAGCTCATCGAGGCGAGAATCGGGTCGGCTCTCGAAACTCAACCCCCACTCGGCCAGCCGCTGCAACTCGCCGGGCGCGGCGGCGACCAGCGGGTCGGTCGCCTTGCTGTGCCGCAGGACCGTCGCCTCGTCCTGCTCCCACAGGCCTTCCTCCTCGTCGGCCTGCCCCTCGCCGAGAATGTCGTCGTAGTCCCAGTCCGTCGGCGCCTGGCCCACCGAACGCGCGGCGAGGTACGACTGCAAGGTCATGCCGAACGCCCACGGGCTCGACAAGAACCGCTTCTTGAACAGCATCGCGGTGATGTCACCGGACTCACCGGTCCCGTTCGCCTTCGCGCTCTCGGTGAGAATCCGATCCAGCAGAGCGAACATCTCCTGCTCGTCGGCGCGCGGTGTGAACGGGATGACCCGTAGCTCCCGAGGGCGGAAACCCTTCTCCGGCAGGTCCGACTTCAACCGCCGAACCGTCACCTCCCGCAACGCCCGCTCGTCCAGCAGCGCACCACGGCTGAACCGACGCGAATCGATCATCTCCAACAGCGCCGTGAACGACTCCGGATGCCCGTTGTGTGGAGTGGCGCTGAGAAATAGACGGTGCTCACACTTGTCCGCCAGATCCCGGACCGCGAGCGTGCGCTGCGTGTCAACGGCGTAGCCGCGCCCACCACCGATCGTCGACGGGCTGGCCGGCGCCACGTGGTGCGCCTCGTCCACGATCAGGATGTCAAACGCGTACCGCCGGGCGCTCTTCGTGCTCGCCGTCTGCGCGTACACGTCACGCAGCATCCGCTGTGCTCGCACCTGCGGCAGCCACGCCATGCTCACGATCACCCGGGGATAGAGCTGGAACGGGTTCGCGTGCAGGCCGTAGCGGCGCCGTACCTCCCGCATCATCTCGCTGTTGATGATCGTGAAATCCAGACCGAACTTGTCCCGCATCTCGTCTTGCCACTTCAGAGACAAGCTTGGCGGGCACACCACGACCGCGGTACGCGCCCGGTGCCGTAGCAGCAGCTCCTGCACCACCAAGCCGGCCTCAATGGTCTTGCCCAGGCCGACATCGTCGGCCAGCAGCAGGTTCGTCCGGGGCGAGGACAGCGCCCGGCGCAGCGGCTCCAGTTGGTAAGCCTCCACCGCCACACCGCTGTGGAACGGCGCCTGCACGCTACGGTCGTCCGCCGAAGTCACCGCGCCCCAGCGCATCGCGTCGACGAACCCGGCGAGGGTGTTCGGGTCATCGAAGGCGTCCGGGTTGATCTGCGTCGGTAGCCCCTGAGCGGGCGTGACGGTGTGGCCGACCTCCAGCTCCCAGACGACCGTCAGCTCTTCACCCAGCCGGTCCTCGTCGAGCGCCTGAAGGGTCACCGCGTGGTTCAGCGAGGCCACGGCTTCGTCCGCCGGACTCCGCGGCAGGCCCTGCTGGTGTACACGGGCAACCGCCCAAGTCGAGCCGCGCACCTCGACCACTTGTCCCGGCTCAGGGGCCAGACGGATTTCAGCTGCTGGCGAGAAAGCCGCATTGGCGATCGAGGAAGCCATGCGGAGACCTTAGTGGACACGAAAGGGGCACACATTCTTGTGCCTGTCGGATAGTGGACTGATCCGGGGCGAGTCCTATATGCACCGATAAGAACGTTATTGCCATATCTCGATGGAAGTTTCGTTCCTGCGACTCTTGTCAGCTAGGCTCTGGCGTACCCGGCTTCGCACCGGGCGCCTGCCCAGTGCGAACGCGGCTGGCATCAGCGAGGCTGGGGCTGCTGGGCGGATGGATGCACTTCATCTCCGGCGGCTGGTGGCCCGTCGAACTCCTGCCGACATATCAGTGCGCCGTGGCGGGCAAGCGGGGGCGCTACCTACTGGGCTGGTCGTCCATGAATGCCGCGCCCCTCGCAACGTGCATCTACCACCATCCAGGCGTCGTAGGAGCCGTGGGTGCGACGCCACGCCATGAACTTGGGCCGCCCTGCCGGGTCGATGGTCGCCAGGCGTGATGTTGATGTGACAGTGTGAAACGCATGCGTCGTGTGCATCTTGAAGCGGCCGAGGATCACGTTGAGCGGCTCGCGCGCGAGAACGACCCAGTCGGGGCGGTCAAGGAGTTGGTGTGGAACGCTCTGGACGCCGACGCCACCCGGGTTGAGGTGCTGCTAGACGTTTCTGACCTTGGCGGGGTGGAGAAGATCACCGTCATCGACAATGGCAGTGGCATCACCCCGGAAGGCTGCGACTCGGCGTTCGAACGCATCGGTGGGTCCTGGAAGAAGATGACCCGCCGGACACCGCAGCTAAACCGGTTCCTGCACGGCAGCGCCGGCCAGGGTCGCCTGCGGGGCTACGCCCTTGGTGATCACATCCGGTGGGCCACGGTCGCGGACGGCATCGACGGTCGACGGCGTGTAATGATTCGCGCCAGCGCCGCGGCACGCAACGACTTCGAGATCTCCACGCCGCAGCCGACCGACGATCCAACCGGCACGACCTTCGAGGCATGGGGGCGGCAGTCCAAGCGTCTTGATCAGCTAAAGACCCATAAGGCGGTCGCGCAGTTGACGACCGAGTTGGCGACATATCTCGCGGTCTACCAGGGCGTAGAAGTGATCTACGACGGGCAGAGGATCGACCCGGAGAAGTCCATCCAGCGCCGGGACGAGTACGAACTATCCTTCACCGTCAACGGCGAGCCAGCGCAAGCCGCCCGGCTGCGGGTGGTGGAGTGGTCGATGAAGACGGACCGCGAGCTGCACCTGTGTGACGCCGACGGGATCACTATCGACATCACCGACGTCGGCATCCGCGCTCCCGGCTTTACCTTCACCGCTTACGTGCTGTGGGAAGCCATGCCTGAGCACCAGGGCGACTTCCTACTCGGCGAAGGTCGGCTGGACTCCCACGTTGGCGCCTTGATCACCGCAGTCCGAGACAAGCTGCGCGAGCACTTCAAACTGCGGGCTGTGCAACAACGCCGCGAGGTGGTGCAGCAGTGGAAGGAGGATGGCGTCTACCCCTACGCCGGTGACGCTGCCACAGAAACGACGCGTTGGAGCGCGAGACCTTCGACCTCGTGGCGACCACCGTTCATCGCCAGATTCCGCGCACGGTACGCGCGCAACGCACCACCCTGGCTCTGCTGCGCGAGGCCGTGCGCCACCAGCCCGACAACATGCACGACCTGCTCGACGAGGTGTTCAAGCTCTCCACCGACGACAAGAACAACCTCAAGACCTTGTTGGATCGCACCAGCCTGGCCACGGTCATCAAGGCATCTACCAGCGTGTCAGACCGCCTGACGTTCCTCACCGCGCTGCAGCACATGGTCTTCGACCCGGAGGTTCGACGCGTCCTCAAAGAGCGCAGCCAACTCCACAAGATCCTCGAGAACGAGGTGTGGGTCTTCGGCGAGCGCTTCAACCTCCTCGTCAGCGACAGGTCCCTCGACGCCGTCCTCGACCGGCATCTGCACGCTATTGGCCGAGAGATCCGCAACCAGGTACCGGTGCGCCGCCCCGACGGACGGGTCGGCATCGTGGACCTGATGCTCTCCCGCGCACGCAGAGAGCACGACCGCCATCAGCACCTCGTAGTCGAGCTGAAGGCGCCGCACGTCACCGTCGGGCACAAGGAAATCAACCAGATCGAGGACTACGCCCTCGCCGTCGTCACCGACCCGCAGTTCGCCGACGTGCGCGTCGAATGGGACTTCTGGCTGGTCACCACCGACATGACCGAGGTCGCCAAGGCCAAGGCCCAATCAAGCGACCGCCCACCTGGCTGCATAGGGCAGTACCAGCAGGGCGCGGCATCCGTGCGGGTCTGGCTGCGGTCCTGGGCGCAGATCATCGACAACTGTCGGGATCGGCTTAAGTACTTCCAGGAGCAGTTCGCCCACGACCCCACCGTCGAGCAGGCCATGGAGTACCTGCACGCTCACCACAACGGGCGGATCCCACAAATGCTTGTTCCCGGACAGTCCGCCGGGCCGGTGTCCGGAGACACCGCGCGCGCAGCTACTGCAACGGCTCCCGCCGTGGCGTCGGAGTTCGCGCCGAGGTCGTGATGCGTCGCCGTTCGGATGGTGCTGCTCGAGTCGCACTCGATGGCCGGCCGGCATGCGCAGACGAGCATCGCCTGGACGAGCGAGCGGGGCTGGGTTGCACCTGAGACTTCGCCAGCGGCCGAAGTCAGGCGGTGTAGACATCAAGAAGTCCCTGGTCAAGACGCTCCAGGAGGTCGAAGAGCCCTGGATGCAGGGCAAGGTCGAGGCGTGGGCAGCGCCGAATTCACTGGCACTTTGCCGATGCAGTCGAGGCATTGCGTCCGACGTGGACGTCCGTAAGACTGGCGGGGGATGATCGTCATTTTGTGGTCGGTAGATGACCGACCGTGATGGTGGCGTGCGAGTGAGGTCTGTTCTGTGGGTGGCTTCACCTCCGGCGTGAGCGAGTGGCTCGGCCTGGTCTCCGGGCTGCTGGCGGTGGTCGCCGCTGTCCTGGGGTTGCCGCCTTTGATCGTGCGTCTCCGTGAGGCTGGCAGGAACCGGTCAGGAAAGCCGAAGGTGCTGCTGCCGTCTCGTACCCAGCTCGTCGACCGCGGCAATGAGGTGGCTCAGGCTCTGCAGCATCTCGACCGCGGCGAGTACCTGATTTCCATCGAGGGCAGCATTGGTGTCGGCAAGAGCGCGCTGGCCACGGAGGTGGCGCATCGGCTTGCCGAGCGCCGGCCGGCGAGGAAGCCGGGCCACGGGTTCACGGCCCTGGTGTGGTTCGACGCTCATAACAGCGTGCTGAGTCTCGCGGACCTTGCCCGCACGCTTGGACTCGCCACCGGAAGTCCGGCACTGTCAGCGGCTCCCGCCGAGCACAAGGCCGAGGCGCTACGCGCCCACCTGGCTGACCATCCGGCTGTCCTGGTTGTCGACAACCTGCGGCTGACCGCTGCCGATGCGCAGCATCTGATCGACTTCCTCAGGACCTTGCCGAGCGGCTCGCTGGCCATCGTTAGCGCCAACACTCCCGGTCGGCTGCCGGCACCGCGGGTGCTGCTGCAGGAGCTTCAGTTGCAGTACATGCAGGAGTTGCTGCTTCGGGAGGCCCGGCGCCGTAGCGTTCCGGAGATCGTCGGAGCTGATGCTGCCACGTTCGAGCGTATCCATCGGTTGCTGGGCGGTAATCCGAGGGCGATTGAGCTGTTCGTGCTGGCCTGTTCTCGAGACGGCCGGAGTCTTTCGGACCGGCTTGGTCAGCTTGAGAGCGGGTCGACGCAGTTGGCTGATGCGTTATTCAGTGTGGTGTGGCAGGACGTGAACGACATGGGGCGCAGCCTGCTGCGTGTGTGCGCTTACCTGGGCGGCAGCGCCGACGCTGAGCAGTTGGGAGTGGCGCTCGCGGTCCCGGCGGCCGACGTGGGCGCCCTCGTCGAGCGGCTGTGGTCCGATGGGCTGCTCTCGTCGCGCCAGCAGCACGGCGTGACGGTGTACACATGCTCGGCTGCGCTGCGGCTATTCGTGCTCAACCACACAGCGTCCGGCGAGACTGTGTCATTCGCGGGAAGGCTGGCGGAGCACTTCATCGCCCGCTTCAGCCAGGACTGGGAGGACGCGGCCGGCGCCGGCGCGCACATCGAGGCGATACGGCTGCTCGTCCGCGACCTTCACCGGCATGAGGCGTATGAGCAGTGCGTGAAGCTGTTCGAGGTCACGCTCGACATCTTCTTCACGTTGGGTCTGTTCGACGACCGTATCGAACTCGGCTGGGTCGCGTACGAGGCAGCGACGGCGTTGGGGAACGATGAGCAGCGTTCGCTGGCCTTGTCAGTGATCTCATCTACGCACGCCGTGCGCGGTGAGGCTGAGGAGGCGGCTCGCACGGCCCAGCTGGGGCTCGGTATCGCCCGGGACGCCGACTCGGCACGAGAGATCGCCCGACAGCTCCGGTGCGTCGGCTTCGCACTGTTCCGAGCCGGCCAAGCGGCCGAAGCCCTCGCCGTGGTCAAGAACCCTCAGGAAGATGCCGAGGAGATCGCCCGGGCAGCTGGCGACCCGAACAACATGATCGACATACAGTCGCTGGTCGGAGCCGCCTACTGGCATCTGGGCGAGCTGGATTCGTGTGAGCAGACGGTGCGCCGGTTCCTGGAAGCCTGTGAGCAGCTGCCCTGGGAGCGGGGCAAGGCATACGCGATCAGGGATCTGGCGGAGGTGAGTCTGATGCGGCGGGCCTTCGCGGACTCGGGTCTGCTGCTTCGTCAGGCGCGGCAGATCGCTGAGGAATACCGCGACGTCCGTCAGCTGGTCCGCATCGACCTGACCGATGCTCGGCTGAACCTCTTCCGGGGGCGCCTGCTCAGAGCACACGGGCACGCGCGTAAGGCCGCTGTAGACGCACGGCAGCTGTCGCTGTCTGGCGAGCAGTCCGAAGCGGAGGCCACCTCGCGCTATGCGACCCGAGCGCTGTTCATGCCGTGGCTGTGGCTGGCCGCGTACCGGCGTCCAAGAATCAGGTTCACCAGCCAGACGGTCGGCGGCGACTGATTGCGCGCCACCGAGAGATGAGGAGCAGGTTTTCATGATCCAGCAGACACGTCACCGGATCGGTGTGGGCAATGACGAGCTCGCTGCCGTCGTCGCGACACCGACCACCGGGTCGCCGCAACGCATGGTCATGATGCTGCACGGCGGACCGGGTGGGCAGAAGGACGGGCCGACCGACCTCTACGTCGACCTTGCCGCGCATCTCGGCGCTGCCGGGATCGCTTCCGTGCGCTTCGACTTTCGTGGTTGCGGCGAAAGCACCGGCAGCTACCGGGACATGACCATCGCCCGGCAGGTCGAGGACCTGCGAGCGGTCCGCAGCTTCGTCGATGGCAGGTATCAGCCGACTGCCTGGGCGCTGATAGGGGAGAGCTTCGGCGCCACCGTCGGCCTAGCTGGCTTCGACCCGGCATACCGGGCGGTCGTGCTGCTGTGGCCGGCCATCTGGCTGCTCGACGGCGCGTTCGAATCCTACGTGAGTGAGGAGAACCTCAGCGCGGCGCGGCGCGACGGTTATGTGGATCTCGACGGCGAGCAGATCGGCGTGGCTTTCCTCGACGAGCTGCAGGACGTGCAGGACATCAGCGCACCGCTGCGTGGCTTGTCCACGCCGGTGCTCTTCGTTCACGGGGAGGCCGACCACGAGGTGCCATTCGGGCAGAGCGTGCGCGCAGCCGACCTGGTCTCAGGACCGCACAAGGTGGTCGGGGTACCCGACGGCGATCACTGCCTCGAAGAACCGCAGGAACGCGAAATCGTGTACCGCGAGACGGTGCCATGGCTCCGCGAATACCTGTAAGTATCGGCGCACTATTTCTCGCGCCGACCACCTACCGGCACCTGCCAGCGATCGGCTGGGCGGCGCACGGCGAGATGCAGGCCGAGCTGCGCTGGCAGCTCGATCACCACTTCGACAGCAAGATCATCGTGATTGCCGACCGGCGACTCGGCAACCCTGCCGCCGCCCGCCGCGCCATCGACGATGCCAGGAAGGCTCTCGGCGGGCAGGATGTGCTGCTGGTCTGCCTGGCGGGCCACGCTGTCACGTTCACCCGTCGCGACGGCGATATCACCGCGTTGGCGCTGCCCGGCTCCGTTCCGGGACGCCCCAACAGCATGCTTCGGATCGATGAGCTGTCGGCGGTCGTTCTTCCAGAAGCGGGAAAGCCGGTCATCGTCTGCGCAGACCTCGTCTCCACTCGCGACACGGTGGGCGCCTTCGCCCCCGCGTTTGCGGGCGCCTTCGTGCTCGCATCGCCATCCGCCGCGGATACGAGGCCCGAGAGCACCTGCCACGATGGCCTCGCTGCGGTCCTCGGCGACCTCGCAGCCTCGGGAACCCAGCAGGCAGTGCCGCACCTGCTGGACCTCGCCCGGCAACGCGTCGTCGCCGCAGGCGGGAGCCCTCACCTCGCCGTCGGCGCGAGCCAGGCTGCGATCACGTCCCGGTACGCCAGCGAGCAACTGCCCGATTACGTCCGCGAGGATCTCACATCGCCCGACCCGGGTTCCCGCCTCGACGCGGTCACCGAACTCGCCGCGCTGGCCGCATCTACCCCGTTCGCGCGCGCCAGCCTCCTGCGGCTGGCGGCCAGCGACCACGCCGAGGCCGTCCGCGGCTATGCGGACACGATGTCACGGCAGGACCGGCAGCCGTCGCTGCGTCAGTTGCTGGCCGACGGCGTCATCCCACGCGAGGTCCACGAGGCAGCGCTGAAGGAACCGGCGGTACCCGACCTGCTGCCGCACACCGGCGGCGAGGTGATCCTCGGCGTCGACGCACCGGACGGACAGGACGACTGCCGCCCGCGACACACAGTTCGCCTCCAGCCGTACCGGCTGGCCCGCACCGTAGTGACCAACCGCCAATATCTTGCCTTCCTCGCAGCCGAGGGCGGCCCCTGCCCCGACCACTGGCAGGCCGATGACTCGCTGTGGCGGGACGACCTTCCCGTGGTCATGGTGTCCTGGCTCGACGCCTCGCGCTACTGCGCCTGGCTGACCCGCCACCTGCATCACACCAGGGCGCTGGCTCCGGACCAGCGCATCGTCCTGCCCAGCGAAGCGCAGTGGGAGGCATCCGCAGGCAACGACCGAGGCGGGCGACACCCCTGGGGAGACGTACCCGATCCACGTCGGGCCAACATCCGCGCCACCGGCATCGGCGCGGTCGTCGCCCCCGGCCGGTTCTCCCCGGACGGCGACAACGAGGCCGGCTGCCAGGATCTGATCGGCAACGTCTGGGAATGGACCCGCAGCCTCTGGGGGCACAGCGGACACCAACCGACATTCGGCTATCCCTATCGCCACGACGACGGACGCGAGATGGCCAGCACCCGACCGGGGGAGCGATACGTCATCCGCGGCGGAGCCTTCTACTACGCCACCGAGTGCGCGAACTCGTTCACCCGCAACCGCATGCTCGCCACCGATCGCCACCCCGCGGGCGGGTTCCGGGTGGCGTCCACCAACGCCAGGGAGACGACGTCGTGAACGGCCAGGCGCATTGGGATGAGGAGATGACCGTCCTCGGACCGGGCATCTCCGAGGCGGTCCGGTGGGCAGGTCTCGCCGTCACCGAAGCGGCAGGCATGCACCTCACAGACACCAGCGGGCGCAGGATCGCCGACCTCATGGGCGCCGCCGGCGTCAACCTCCTCGGCCACTCGCATCCGGCGTATGTCGAAGCCCTGACCCGACAGATAGGCAGCTGGATGATCGGAGCGCACGCCAGCGACGCCCGCCTGGAGATGACGCGCCTGCTGCGGCACCTGCTGCCGGCTCACCTTGACCGCGTCCAGCTCTACAGCAGCGGCAGCGAGGCCGTCGAATCGGCCATCCGGCTGGCAAAGTCCGCGACCGGCCGCTTCGAGATCCTCTCCTTCTGGCAGTCCTTCCACGGCCGCACACTGGGCAGCCTCGCGCACACCAGCGGGGCACGCACGGGCCTCGGACCCACCGCACCCGGCAGCATCAGCGCCCCATACGCGAACTGCTCACGCTGCCCCCTGCGCCTGACCTCGCCAGCCTGCGAGTTCGCCTGCGTCGACCTCGCCCGCGACATCCTGCGTGAGCAATCCACCGGATCAATCGCAGCGATCCTGGTCGAACCCGTCCAAGGCCGCGCAGGCAACGTGGTACCGCCGACGGGCTACCTCCGTGCCCTGCGCCGCCTCGCCGACGAACATGGCGCACTGCTCATCGCCGACGAGTCCATGACCGGCATGGGCCGCACGGGCACCATCCTCGCCAGCGACCAACCAGACGTACTCCCCGACGTCGTCGTACTCGGCAAGGGCCTCGGCAACGGTTACCCCGTCTCCGCCATCTGCGCCCCGACGAACCTCATGCAGCGCGGCCCATTCGGAGCCCCCAGCGCCAGCTCCTCCAGCTACGGCGGCTTTCCGCTCGCGTGCCGTGCCGTCGCCGTCGTGGCCCAGACCGTACACAGGCAGCAGCTGGCAGACAGAGCGGGCGAGGTGGGGGCTCGGACGCTCACCCGGCTGCGCCAGGACCTCGCCGGGCTGGCCTTGGTCAGCAGCGTCCACGGCGTCGGCATGGCCATCGGAATCGGCTTGAACGTCACCGGCAAGGAGCAGCTGCGCGAGGTGTTCCAACAGCTCGTAGCCGCCGGAGTATTGGTCATGACCGGAGGGCACACCCTACGGCTCTACCCGCCGCTAACCGCCGACGAGACCGAACTCACCGCAGCCGTGGACACCCTCGTGTCAGTGCTACAGCGCTACAAGGCCCCGACATGATCAACGTTGGTGTCATCGGATACGGGCGGGCAGGCGAAGCCCACGCCCGGTGCTACGACACCATCCCTCAGACCCGGATCGTAGCCATCCTCGACCCCACGCCAACCCGGCGCGACGCCGCGCGAGCCCGATTCCCGCACGCCGCCGTGGCAGCCACTCTCGACGACATCGACGTGGATATCGAACTGGCGCTAATTTGCACGCCGCCGACCAGCCACGAGGCCTACACCGAGCAGGCGCTCATGCGCGACGCCCACGTGTTCTGTGAGAAGCCCACTTTCCTCGACCCCGGCAACGGAGCGAAGTTGATCGCGCTTGCCCGGCAACGTAACAGGATCATCTACCCCGGACACAACTACGTGCACTCGCCGCTGCTACAGCGTCTCCGCGAACTCGGCGCTCCCGAACGAATCGGACCCCTGCAGCGCCTCGACATGAGAATCGAACGCCCCACGTCGGCAAGCGGATCTCCGGACTGGAACCCGTCGTGGCGCCGCAACCCCGCAGTCTCCGGGGGAGGTGTCCTTGTCGATCACGGCCCGCACTGCGTATACCTTGCCGAATGGCTGACCGGGATGCATGTCCACATGGTCGGCTGCACGATGGGATACAGCACCGTGGGGGTAGAAGATCACGTCGAGTTGGTGCTCGACATGAGCGGAAAGATCGAAGCCCACATCCTGCTCTCATGGCGAGCCCCGCACCGGAGGAACACCTACAGCCTCACCGGCACACACGGCACGGTCGTCCTGAACGACGACACCCTCGTCGAGGACAGCCCCACCGGGCGGCGAACCTGGCGACTGGCCGAGACGCCACGGAGTCGCCACGCCCACGACGACTGGCTACCCGCCCTCGCCGATGATGTACTCCGCCAGGTGGCCTCGCCTGCTATGGAAGCAGAGCTGGCGCGACCCGCACTCGTTGTCGCACATGCGATCACAGCCGCCTATGCATCAGCCGCTCAGGGTGGCCTGCCGTACCGCCTGCCGGGCGCACTCAGCTGACTCCTTTCATCCGGACGGGTGAGGTTCCAGCGAAGATGACGACGGTCGGGACTGCCCCGGGTTCGGTTGACTCGCCGCGTCGAGTGGTTCAGAGGAAGCGTTGGCCCATCACGAGACCACCGGAGCGGTGATGTAGGACCTCTGGGCCAGTGGCGTCCTGTTCCTGCTCCAGACGTTGGTCCTGCCATCAACGCTTCTGATGACAGCGGGCGACGAGGCTACCGCGTCCGTGCTGGCCGACTCTGCCTCGGTGGCCCTGGGGTCGCGTTGGATCGAGTGGTTGCTGTACGTCTTGTCCATGCCCTTCCTGAGCAGTGGACTCTTGTTCCCGATGCTGGTCGGCTACCGTTCGGCCGCGCTCGCCCTGCGCGACAGATCCCGGGGCGATCGTCCGACGAGCAGGTTCTTCCCGCTGGTCGTCGTGTTGCTCGTCGGATCCTTTGCGCTCTGCCTGCCGTACGCCGCCGTTCTGGCGGAACATTGGGGAGACCTTCAGGACGTGGCCGCCCATCCATGGCACCTGGTGGCGGCGCAGATCGGTGGTTTGCTGAGGGCCCTGGCCTGCTGGTGGGCGATCGCCGGGAAGTGGACTGGCCTGCGTGCCTCGTTCGAGGTTCGCATCCTCGCCACTCTCGGGCAGCGCAGCCTCACGCTCTACCTGCTGCATTCGGTCGCGTTTCTTCTCCTCCTCACGCCGCCGTTCGGTGGCCTCGGTGCCGCGGGTTCTCTGCCGATCCTCGCCTTGGTCGTCGTGCTGGCCTGGGCAGGTGCGGGTCTGGCGCTGTCGAGTCGGCGGCTCGCCGGTGTCCCGCTGGCCGAGGAACTTCTCCGCGACATGGCTGCCGGCCCGGTCGCGGGGAGGAATGAGCAGGCGGCAGATGCTGACATGAAAATAAGAGTGGCTACTTAGGTCGCGACTCTACTTAGATAGTTGCTAAGCTACGGCCATGGATGAGACTGAATGGTCATCCGGCTGGTTGCGGGCGGTCCTGCCCTTGGTGTCGCTGAGCATCCTCGCCAGGGGTGAGGCACACGGGTACGTGATCCTCCGAACCCTGGGGTCGCTGGGATTCGGTTCCGTCAAGGGCGGCACGCTCTACCCCTTCCTGGCCCGGCAGCAGGAGTTGGGCCTTGTCGACCATCGGTGGGAGATCGACTCGCCGGGTCCGGCGCGCAAAGTGTTCTGGTTGACCGACAGAGGGCGGCGGGAGTTCGAACGCCTGGCGAGTGAGTGGCGGCGGCTCAACACCACCGTCGCGTCGGCGCTGTCCCACCCGACTTCCGAGATGGAGAAGAAGTGAGCTACTACGGCAGCCTTGCGTTCAACCTTCGGCTTCGGCGGGTCCCGGAGTCCAAGATCGTCGAGGTCCTGCGGGAGGTGCGAGAGCTTTCCCAGGAATCGGGCCAGGAGCCGGAGCAGCAGTTCGGGCCGGCCGCGACCTACGCCGAGAAGTTCCCCAAGGGCAAGGTCCGGTCGTTGCCCACTCGGCTGGCCGTCGGCTGCCTGGCGATCGCGATCGCCATCACCGCCGTCGACTTCATCTTGACGATGACTCGCGAGACACACCTGCAAGTAGGCTCCGTGCGAGTGATCTTTGTGCTGCTCGCCATCCAGGTGGTGGTCGTGATCGCGGCAATCATCGCCGATCACCGGGTGCCACCGGAATTCCGCACCGCCAGCGAGGCCACCCGTTGATTTCGGTCACCGACATCTGCAAGGACTTCGGCCGACGGTCCGCGGTCAAGGACGTGAGCTTTGACTGCGTCCCCGGAACCATCACTGGGCTCCTCGGCCCCAACGGTGCGGGCAAGTCCACGATTCTCAAGATGCTGTTGGGTCTGGTCTCACCCACGCGCGGTCTGGCCAAGATCGACGGAGTTCCATACCGTGATCTGCCGACCCCGGGGCGGACCGTGGGTGTCTCGTTGGATGCGAGCGGCCTGCACCCCGGGCGGACCCTACGCGGAACGATCCGGCTGGCCGCCAGGATTATCGGGGTTTCGACGGCCCGGGCGGACGAGGTGCTCGCGCAGGTCGGGCTCAAACCCGAGCTGCAACCCTTCGATTAGTCCGGCTCGCGCAGAGGGTCCACCATGGGTGCTATCAGGAGCGTTTACCGGGCCCCCTGCTCGGTGCCCCACCAGGTCAGCAGACGTCGCGCGAAGGCCCGGGTCTCCGTGTCGCTGACGGTCATCCCGAAGTGGCCACGGATCTCAGCCGACAGGTACTCGCTGAGATCGCCCGCGCCGGCACCTTTGGTCAGTCTCGCCAGCAGCGGTGCGATCAGGCAGTCGTATTCGTCGACGTTGGCCCGCGGGTCGTGGACGCCGATGAAGTCCCACGCGTTGAGCAGCCGGCGAAGCCCGCCCGTTTGCTGCTCTGCGCTGCCGTGGGCGAGGCTCGTGAGGTCAATCCCCGGCGAAGCCGGCACGCGGGAAATGTGATCACGGCATAGCTGACGAACCGTCGTCGCCAGTTCCTGATTGCCGCGCCCCCAGTCCTGATCCCACTCGTCGACCAGCACGTGCAGGTCGGTGAATGGGCTGTGCCAGATCTCGTCGAGATCCAGGTGCCGTGACACGAAGGCCGAGGCGTGCTCGCTGACGGTTCGTTCGTCGACCTCGCCGTTGATCAGCCGTTGCGCCAGCGTGGCCAGCCAGGTGTCCGCCGCTTGCGCTGCGGACGGAACACGCACGCCCACCTCGCTGAGGGCGTCGGGCAGGAGTTCGCCGATCAGTCGGGTGTCGGTGCCGTCGAGTCCGGCCAGTTCACGCAGGGCCGGCCCGTCGTGTCCGTCGGCGAGCCAGTCCGCCGCGTACCAGGGCATCCGCTCGACATCGACGCTGCCCAGCGCGTACTCGGCGGCAACCAGGTCCGGCGGCTTACCCATCGGTCGGTTCCTTTTCCCGAAGGATCGTGCGGGTGTGCATGAGGGCGAAGCCGAGCAGGTTCAGCCCGCGCCAGCGTGCGGGGTCGGTGGCGTGTGGGTGGTCGGCGGCCAGGCCGATGCCCCACACTCGGTCGAGTGGGCTGGCCTTCACGAGCACTCGCTTGCCGGTGCCGAGCAGGTAGGTACGCAGCGTCGGATGCTGGTCGAACTTCGCCGTGTTGCCGGCCGTCACGATGTCGTAGCGGTGCTGCTCCCATGTCTGCTGGTCGAAGTCGGTGACCTGCCGGCCGAGGGTCTTTGCCGCGTGCGGGTGCGCCACCGTGAGAATTTTGGTGGCCGTCGCGTGATCGCCGAACAGGGTGGCTTTGCGCCACATCATGTGATGCTCGGTGGTGGCGAAGCGCTGGTCGTTGAGGGTGAACGGCGCCGGCCACCACTGGCTCAAGCATCCGGCCCGATGCTGCCGTCGCGCTGCGGCTGGTGGCCCCAGAAGAACAGGAACTTCACCCGGGCACCCGCACGCACCGCGCCGCTCAACTCGGCGACGCTGCTCACTGACGTGACCATGCGAGCGAGTGTGCGGCACCAGCAGGCTCCACCGCATCGCCATTACCGCCGCGATAGCGGCCACGTCGCCGTCGGCGCCCCGAGCGGCGGCGGCACTCGGGGCGGAGACCAGCCAGCAGCTCGCCGGTTGGCCGGCGAGTAGCCGCTCCGGACAATGACGGCGCGCCACTGGCTGGAACCTCGCAGCGACCTCCGCGCGGCGGTCGCCCCGTGCGGCCATTAGATGTTGAGGTCGGCCCACTGTGCTGAGGTCAAGAGTTGCCCACGTTCCAGCCGGTGGGCGATCGCGTCTTTGGTGGCCGGGCTCAGATCGCGGGGATCGTGACAGCTGCCGACCTGACCAACCGGTTTGGTGAGATCGCCAGGCCCTTCACGATGATCGAGGAATGTGAGCGCCGACTGCACCGTAGGGTGAAGTCCAGGATCGCCCCGGACATCATCGAGACCGCCACGAACAAGAGACACAAGGACGCTGACAGCTTGACCTTCGGAGCCTACGTCCACGTCTTCAAGGACGAGAAGCACTTCCTGCTCCTCGACTGGCCGCTCGACCACGCCCAGTTCGTTCAGCAGGTCAAGGATGTCGCCGGCATCCGTAACAAGATGATGCATTTCTCGCCGGACCCCATCCCGAACGAGTGGGGGGCGATCGACGGTCTACTCGCTATGTTGCACGCCGTCGACCCCCTTCCCTGATCCGGCAGCGCCCACCAGTGCTGCCAGTTCGCGGTCGGGGCTGACGTTCGTGGCGTACAGGGGGCTGCAGGGCGTGGTGGCCAGCCGCAGCGAGAGTGTGACGAGGTTGGGGTGAGCGGAATCGTCGGTGTAGATCTCGGCGAGCTTGGTGAATTCGTTCATGATCCCGACGACGCTGCGGTTGGCCGTCGTGGCGAATCGGCAGTCCTGCATGTGCCGTAGCTCGTTAGCGATGAAGGCCCTGGGCGCCTGGTGGGCGTCGAGGACCGTCGCGATCTCGTCGGGGACGCGGGCGGGAAGGCTGCGCGCTGGTGCCAGGGGCAGCAGGACCGGTAGCAGGGTTCGCTCGTTGACCAGCAGCGCCAGCCGGGGCCGCCAGAACAGCGCGGTGGCGTACCACGGGCCCAGCAGGGTCGTGTCGTGGTCTCCTTCGACAGCCCGAGGCGGGTGGGTGTGATCGAGGAGTTTCTTGGTCGCTCGTACGATCAGCATGGTGCTCTCCAGCCCGTCAGGCGCGGTGGCGGCGGGCCTTCTCGATGACGTCGCGGCCGTCGGCGTTCTGCTGGCGTGGCGCGTAGCCGGCTTTGCGCAGGGCGGCCATCGTGTCAGCCGTGGTGGCTTGGCTGGCCAGCACGGTCGGGGCGAGCAGACGCAGGTTGAGCTTGTCCAGCCGCTTGTCGGCGCAGATCTGCGCTAGCAGCGCGGTGTCATCGCTGACCAGGGTGCTTGCCAAGGGCGCGACCCGTACCGACCCGTGTTGGCGGGCGACGTCGGCCAGCAGGTAGACCAGTGGTTGCGGCAGCCCGCCTTCGGCGATCTTCGTCAGGGCCTTGGACAAGCGCTGCTCGGTCCAGCCTGCGTCGTACGCGCCGCGTACCGCCGCGGGGCTGAAGCGCCAGGTCGTGGCCGTGCCGCGGGACTCGACGACGGCGGTCGCACCGAGGAGTTCAGCTAGATCCGGGCTCGGTGTTCCCGCCACGACCGCGGTCAGGTCGGCCTGCAGCCGGGCGGTGCGGGCGACCTCACCCAGGTCGCCGACTGCCTCGGCGATGTCCGTGTCGGCCAGCAGCGCATGCCCGGCAGGGCTGACAGCGCCCGCGCCGAGGATCCCCAGGGTTGCGGCCTCGTCCAGCACGCCGCGTACGCTCGTGGTGCCGCCGAAGGTCAGCGGCTGCCGCCACCACATCCACTGCGCCGCCTGCTCGAGGTTCGTCGCCGCCCGGTCACCCAACGCCCGCAGTGCGGCGATCCGGGCTTGCGCAGACCAGCTTTGGCGGTGCTCCGGAACCCACGGCCCAGTCTGCGACGACGGCAGATAGTCCAGCTCGCGCCACGCCTTCAGCATCACCGCGAGCCGCCGGTCCAGACCGAGCTTGAGCCAGCGGTCGTACGCGGCCGTCGGGACCACGCGATCGTCGAGGTCGGCCAGCCTGGCCTCCTGGGCGACCGCTAGCAGCAGCCGCACGGTCGGAACCGTCACTCCCAGCGTCTTCGCCGTCCGGGTCAGCTCGCGCACGCCCACGCCGCCGGCCTTGACCGTGACTAGCGGCTCACGTCCAGCCCCGTCCAGCAGCGCCGACAGCAGCCCGACCACGGCGATGCCCTGGGCCTGGGCGTCGCGGCGCACTGCCGGGGGATTCGGCGTACGCCAGGTGACCGGTGGTTCCTGCGGCTGGAACGGCGCCCGGTAGTTCGCTCCTCGCACAGCGAGCGCAACCTGACCCGCCAGCTGATAGTCCTCCCAGGTCACCCGGTAGAGCAGCCCGTGCTCCTCGGCCCAGTCCAGCGGATGCACCTGCCGATAGCGGCTCGTGTACCGACTCCGATGTGCGATGCCGCTTCCGCCATGGCGACGGATCCGTCCACCGTCGCGGTCAGCCTCCTCCAACACCGTCCGCGTCGCGGCTGGCATCCGCTTGACCAGAGCGTGCACGTTGTCCATGTCGAGGAAGAACTCCGCCACCGCCTCCAGCAAGTCCGCCTTGCGACCCTTCGTGGGCAGTCCCAGGTTGCGTGCCACGACCTTCAGATCATCGACGCTCAACACGGCGGCGAGCTGACCAGCGGCCGGGCCGACACCCAGCGGACGGGCGAAGACCTCCCGCAGTACGCCGTTTACCGTGAGCCGGCCCCGCAGCCGCGAGATAAGCCCTGCATCGGCGGCACGCTGCAGGTACGGCGTCGCGTCGGCACCGACCAACGCCGACACCTCCACCTCGGTGACCAGGCCACCCAACGCTAGAGCCGCCTCCAGCACCTGAAGGGTCGGAAGGTCAAGGCCAGCAAGCTGATCATACGGATTCACGGCGGCGCTCCCAGACACACGGCGACGCCCTGAATCCAACCCCACGGAACCGTCCCCGCGTGACGCGACCCGCCAGCCGCCAACCTGAGCCCGGCGACCTGGCTCGCCGCCGGTGGTTCCAAGCCGAGGCCGTACCTCCGACAGCCGGATGTCGAGCGGCCGGGAACGGTCTCCAGCCGCTCCGCATGGGCGGGGCCGGCCGGCCCCACTGCGACGAAGAGGGCTGAATGCGGCGAAGGGTCACCTATCGTTTCAGCAACCCCGTCCCTTGGCGGGTTAACACCTGGAGAGTTAACGAAGTTTCTCTTAGCGCCCGCTCTCTGCGGTCCGGGCCCTAGAAAAACCCTGGTCGTGGCTGTCTGTCAACGAAAAGGCAGGTGAGCATCTGCGGGTGCTCACGGTTGCCGGTGTCCCCGGTGTCCTCTACCTTCGATCGAGTCCACTTGCGATGGCCGGGGAGAGAGATGCAGCAAGTCACACGTTCGGAGATTGCCAGGCTGGCCGGGGTCAGCCGCGCGGCGGTGACCTCATGGGCCAAGCGCCGCGACTTCCCACGTCCCGTCGGGGAGAACCGCTTCGCGCTTCCCGAAGTGCTGGAGTGGCTCGAGTCCCGCCAGGTACACGGCTCGATTCGCGCGGCCGACGACGGGACCGAGTACAGCTACGCCGACCGGATCCGGCGGAGCCTCGCCGCGGCGACGCCCAGCCACATGCCTGGCATGAACCTGCCCGGCGATCCCACGACCGTCGAGATCGACAACCTCATTCTGCGCCTCACGTTGATCTTTCTGCGCGAGCGGGACCCGCAGGGTTGGGCCGGACTGAACGATCTGATCGCGCCGAATGCAGGGGCCGAAGGGGCGCGATGGCTCATCGACCGCATCGCGACAACCGCCGGGAAGGCGGCGCGGCGTCACGGCGTCTCGCCCGAGGTCTTCGCCGCACTGCGGCGGCTGACCCCGGAAGGCGTCCCTGAGGTCCGGGGACTCATGTCCGGCAGCTCGGAACTCGGCGCAGCGAACGTGCACACCCTCGTCGACGCGTACGAGGCCGCCCTGCCCCCGGGCGGCTTCCTCACCCCGCGCACGGTTGCGGCCCTCCTTGCCAAGGCGGTGATCGACGATTCTGCCGAGTCCGTTTACGACCCGTACCTGCGAGCTGGCGAGCTGCTCATCGCTGCGGCCGACGTGGCGGCACGGCCGGGGACCCTACGGCTGCACGGGCTCGGCCCCGATGCTGCGGCTCTGAGCCTCTCTGGACTCACCCTGCTGGCCCTAGGCGAACCAGCCGACCTGCGTCCGGCGGCACAAGCTCGGCGCGCAACGGTCACGCACGTCCTTGCCAATCCGCCGTTCGGGAGCGATTCGTGGCTCGACCGGCGCCCCAACACCGACTGGCAGCCATTCCCACCACCGCCAGCCCGATCCGCCTTTCGCTGGCTCCTGCACTGCATCGAGCAGTTGAGCGACGATGGCCGGGCTGCAATCATCATGCCACGGATAGCCGCCGTCTCGGCCAATGCCCGCGAGCGGGAAATCCGCCGCCGACTGGTCGACGATTCCATGGTGGAAGCGGTCATTGCCCTCCCACCCGGCCTGTATGCCGGTACGTCCGTTGCCACCAGTGTCTGGATCGTCCGGCGGGCACCCGGGTCGGACCAGCCGATCCTGTTCGTCGACGCGGTGAACCTCGGTGTGTCAAGCGGTGGCCGCACGCTGCTCGATGAGGGAGGCCAGGCCGACATCCTGAGAGCATGGCGATCGTTCCTTGCCGACCGTGCGGCCGGTCGGCCACACCCGGGCATCGAGAGTCTGAGTGCCGCCGTCACCAAGGCCGTCATCCGGCCGAAGTCCTACTCGCTCAACCCGGCGGAGTACCTACCAGGCCCGATAGGGCTCCGTGCCCCCGACGCCGAAGCCGCCCGCGCCGGCCTGGGCGCGACTTACTCGCGGGCCTTCCACTGCCGCAGGGCGGCCGAGGATGCAGCGGTCGTTGCTTCCCAGCCGCTCGGCGCGCAGATCGTCCGTCTTGGCGACGTCTGCGACGTCAAGGCGGGCTATTCATACTCGCGGCTGCGAGCTGAAGAGCGATCCGACGAGCAGGGAGTCCCCATCGTTCTGCCGCGGCACCTGCGTGACGGGAGAATCGTGGCGGACAAACCGCCGCGAGCCCCGCGAGCGACCGCTAAGGCACTGGAGGACTACTGGCTACGCACCGACGATGTGCTCTGCGTGCGGACCGGGGCACTTACGGCACCCGCCATCGTGCGGCCGACCGAGTCGAATTGGCTCCTGAGCACAAACTTGCTGCGTCTGCGAGTCTCAGACCCCGACGTCCTCAACCCCTACTACCTGTACGCATATCTGCGCTCCGCAGCGGGCACGGATGGGATGAAGGCGTTCGCACGGGCTACCGTGACCGCATACGTGACCGCAGCGGACGTCGCGGCGATGAAGATCCCGTTGCCGCCTCAGGCTCGGCAGCAGTCGCTGGTCGCAGCGCTACGCGCACTTGACGATGAGGTCGTGACGGCGCGAGACCTGGCCGCCCGGGTCGCCGAGACCCGCGATGTGGTAGTCCGCCGGCTGTTTGGCGGTGCCCGATGACCAGACGCAACCTCTCCCGCGAACACCGGTCTGTCGCGGTCGCCGTAGTGATTTCCGGCTGTGTCGGGGTCGTCGCAGCCGTGCTGTTCCACCACAGCGGAGCTGACCCCTCCACGGCGGTGATCGCGGGCGGCGCGGCCTTCGGCGCGACCATGACACTCGTCCTGGAAGTCCTCAAATACCTTCGCGGCCTATGAGCTGTCCGATGATCTCGCAGTCGAAGGCCGGGGGAGCATCCGGTAGCTTCGGCGTACGCAGGTTCTCCTGCTTGCTGGCCTACCGCGATATTGTCGACCTCCTATGAGCGATGCAGCGGCCATGACGTTCGATGACTACGCTGCCGAATCGGCTGTTCTCGGGATCTACCGGCAGGTCTTCGCGGTGTTGGCGCGGAACGCCAACGCGATGGTGGACGACGCGGACTCGGTCGGGGTCGACGAGTCGATCTTGCAGGCGTTCGCTGACGCGGGGCCAGCCGGGATGACGATCGAACAGGCCGTGCTTGCATGTCCGGCGCTGCCGGCGGATGTGGTCCGGCGCCGGTTCGAGGTGCTGCGGTCGTACCGTGCGGTGACCCGGGTCAACGAGCGGCCGCACGAGATGTTCTACCAGGCGACGTTCGCGCCGTACGTGATGTTGCTTTTTCTGCGCCGGTTGTCGCAGACCGGGGGCCAGGCGGAGCTGCACCGAATGTTGTCGATGGCCCGGCTGGCGCTGGACGACGATGACACGACCCCGGAGGTGGTGCGCGAGCAGTTGCTGGAGATGACGACGGTTTTCCGGCTGCTGGCGAATCCGATCATGCAGTTGGCGAAGTCGGCGACAGTCGAGTGCTTGCGGACGCAGGCGCAGCCGCTGCTGGGTAACAGCGACCTGGTCGACAAGGCGCGGGTGTATCACAATGCGGCCGCGGACCGGCATCCGCAGTTGTTGCCGGAGTGCACGCAGCTCCGGATGGCGTTGGCGGCCTATCGCGACGCGTTGAACACCGCGGCCGGGCGGCTGCTGGCGCACGCTGGTAAGACGCGTGCGTTGGGGTTGTTGCCGACCGAGCGGTGGCGCACGTTCGCGCGGGACAGCAGTACCGAGGGGCTGGCGCAGGCGCTGGACGGTTTGCTGTTCGACGCGCCGGAGCCGTTCTTCACCGCCGACGATCTGCTGGACGCGGTGGAGGAAGGGCTGCAGTCCGACAGTGGCCGGGTGCCGCCGCCGCGACCGCGTGTCGACGAGGAGCCTCCGCCGACGGAGGTCGACGTCGACCCGGAGGCGACGCTGTTGGCTCAGCGCGCGGAGGAGTTGCTTGCGGGGCGGGATGTGGTCACGGTGGCGCAGCTTCTCGCCGACGCGGGTGACTGGCCGACCAGTCGGCGTGTGTTGTCGGAGGTGACCGCGATTCATCTACGCCCGGAGCTGCCGTACACGGTGACCTGGGGTGACGGGTGGCGTGTCGATGTGACGTCCACGCGGACATGGGTCTCCGACGGCTGGTTCCGCCGGGACCAGCAGGAGGCGGCGTGAACGAGCGGGATGCGGCCCTGTGGTGGGCGCGGATCCGGTCCGGCGGTCCGCAGCAGGTCTCCGCTGGTGGACCGACACCGGCCGGGCTGCGTCGTCTGGTGGAGGCTGACGCCAGGGCGGTGTGGCTGATCCCGAACCTGCCCGACAGCGCGGGACAGGCTGTTCTGATCGAGTACGGGGTGCCGGGCTCTTCGATGATGGACAGCAAGGGAACTCTGCGAGTGCTGGCCGCGACTTTGCGGTGTTGCTGGCCCGATCCCGCGACGGATCCGTGGCCCGGGCTGCCGGCTTTCACCGGTCATGTCGGTCAGGTGTTGCAACGGCTGGTGCCGGCCCGCAACAAGGTGAGTCGTCAGCAACTGCTGTCCGCAGGACTCCGGCGCCTTGCGGTATCCGGTTGGGTCCTGCTGGAGGGCGCGGACACAGTACGGATCGGTCCTCGGATCGCATCCTTTGGCTCGCTGGAGCTGAGCACGCTTCGGGAGCTGTGGCGGTTGATCCCCGACACCGCTGAGGACAGGTCGGAGGGGTCGTGAACCGCCCGAATTCGATCTTCGAAGAGGTGCTCGGGACGTTGCCCGATCGGCAGCGGGAGCTGGTCGAAGCCGCGTACGCGCTGCTGGAGCACAGCAGTGGCCCGGTTCACCGGCAGTTCCTGCCCGCGCTGAGCGATGCGACGAGCCGTGAACGGCTGGAAGAGCTACTTCGTCGAACCGGCCGGACACTGGTGACGGTCGACCAGTTGCACTTCACGTCCGGGTTCGACGACGCCGTACGGACTGAGCTCACTGAGACGGGGTGGCAGCCGCTGTCGCTCGCCGACCGGGCGGTTTTGGTCCTGGTGCTGGTCCACTCGGTGGCGATTCCGCGCAGCGAGGAGCAGATCGCCGCGGACTCTTGGGAGAGCCCGTGCCCAACCACGTTGCAGGACGTCAGCCGTGACAGCAAGGTGCCGGTCGGCGAGGTCAGAGCGGCCCTGGGCCGGTTGACCGCGTGCGGGCTGCTCCGGACGGTTCGCGGCGGCGACCACGACAGCGGATACGTCCCGGGCCCGCAGATGTCGCGGCTGACTCCGGCCGCCCGCGAGCAGTTGCAGGACCAGTTGATTCTCGCTGCGGCACCAGACCATCCGCTGGCCGCAGCGATCCGGGAACGCCGGCACAACCGCGTGGGAGGGCAGCGTTGACGTCTGTAGCCGTGCCGTCGGACGGAGTCGAGGACATCGTCGGAGCGCGCGTCCTCGCTGGCATCCAGATGGTCAACATCTCGCGGCTGTCGACTCACCCGGTGCCGATCACCGCTCGTGGGCTGATCACCGTGGCAGGGCAGGGGCCCTCGGATTCCAACGGTGCCGGCAAGTCGTCGTTCATTGCCGGGCTGAGCCTGCTGCACGCCGACGAGCAATGGCGGTTGCAGTCGGGGGCGCAGGCTGCTGCCGAGTTGCTGTTCACCGCCGAGCTCGCCGGTCAGGAGGCGATGCACGCCAACGCCGACCGCGGCTACCTGATCGGCGTGTTCGTGCCGCCGCAGGCCGCGACCATGGAGGAGCTGGATGCGTCGGCGTTGACGGTGTGGCTGCGGATCAACCGGCAGAGCCCGCATGTGGAGTTGCGGTGGGTCCATCGGCTGCACGTGCCGTTCGGTGACACGGAGGACGAGCGGGCCGGTGGCGCCGACGGCCTGTGGGATGCGCTGCCGCGCAGCAACGGCCGCACCGACATCCGCGCCAACCGGCTCGCCCGTACCCTGTACGGCTCGACGGTCAGGTGCGTGTCCTTCCTGTCGACGTCGGTACGGGCCAGCCCGACCGCGAACCTGCTCGCCCAGCCGCTCAACGAGCTGACCCCGGAACGGATCTTCGAGGCCATCGGTGCGCTGACCGGCCTGACCGCCGAGATCGAACAGGAACAGAAGTCCCGGGCCGAGGAGTACGAACATGCCGGGCGGGCCGCGCGGGCCGAGGAGGAGTACGAGCTGTGGGACGACCGGATGAAGGTCGTGGAGGACGGCATCGCCTCACGGGAGCGTGCCCGGACGTTGCTGGCCGAGGCGCGTGACAGCTGGCGAAGCCGTTGCGCGCGGTACCTGGTCGACGGCTTCCACGAGTCCGAGCGGATCGCCGTGGACATCGAGGCGAAGGAACGTCGGCGCAAGGAACTGGACGCGCAGATCGAGACAGCCGGTGAGAAGGTCCATCGGCTGTCCGACGACAAGGCGTTCAACGAAAGCTGCCGGACCCGGATCAAGACGTACGAGGACCAGAAGGCCGTCGAGAGCGCGCTGAAGGTCGAGCAGAATCAGAACGTCGGCTCGATCGAAACCCTCAGTGGACAGCTGCGGACCCTTCAAGCCGTCGCGGCCGTCGCTGACGGGCGCACCGTTGAACAGGCCGAGGAGGAGATCGCCGAAGCCGGGAGAATGGTCCAGGCAGCGGAGCGGATCAAAGGCCGCACCGAGCACGCGCTGCGGGTTGCCAAGGCGGCGCTGTCGGCGGCGGAGAAGGGCGAAGATGTCGCGGTCGCCCAGGTCCGGTTGCTACGGGCGAACGACATCACCGCTGCGCCGCTGGTCGACACGATCTCCTTGACCGAACAGCAGCGGCCTGTATGGGAAGCTCGGCTGCTGCCCTATCGGCACGCGGTCGCCGTCGCTCACCACCAAGCTCAGGAAGCCGTCCAACTACTGGCCGCGTTACCTGGAAGCTTGCTGGTCGAAGCAGACCCGGCCGACCACCTGCTCGGGCCAGGCCTGCCGGCCGCCGCGGATCCCGACCTGCCGGTGGGTCGATTCCTCGCGGCGTTGGCAGAGCGCGCCGGTGCTGACGGTCATATCGATCCTGTGGCTGGTGTGCACGGGATCGCCGGTCTCCAGGAGGCCCTGACCGGTCGCGCTGGCCGAATCCGAGCCGCTCAGGATCAACTGGAGAAGGCCGCCGGCGAGGACGACGAGGCTGACGAGGGGATCCGTGAGGCCGATCGGACCAAGAGCCGCGCTGACGCGCACGTGCGTGGCGCTAAAGCCGAGGCCGAGGCTGGTGCGGTTCAAGGCAAGGTGACGAAGCTCCGTGATCGCAACTCCGCCATCGAAGTGGAGCTGAGCAAACTCGACGGACCGTTGCGGCAGGCGAAGATCGGCTACGAGGCCGCTCTCGGTGAGAAAGCCGCCCGGGCCCAGCAGATCGACACGGCGAGCCGCACTCTGGCCACCCTGAAGAAGGAACTCGAAGAGAACCGCAGACAGTGGAGTGCACTGCTCCAGCAGCGTACAGATCTCGATCTTCCCCGCCTGAACGCTCAGTGGACCGGAACGGTGGGTACCGCCGAGCAGCACCTGCTCACGCTCGATGAGAGCGAGGCGATGCGGCCGCCGGCGGAGTGGGACGAGGTGTGCGCGCGGCTGGCCAACGAGGTGCGCGCCGCGTGCTTTCCGTCCGGTGACCCGGAGCAGAACCGGCCGGAGGAACTGCGCGTCGTCGACGAGCAACGCGCCGACCGGCGCACCGGAGCATATGTGCGGCTGATCCCCGATGTGTTGCGGATCGTTGGGAACTTTCTGACCGATCATGAGCGTGTCGACCGGGAGAACGCCTCCCAGATCCAGCGGGAGCGGCAGGCGAAGACGATCACCCTGACTGGAGCGAAGGCCGCGCTCGACGAGGCTCGGCGAACGTCGGAGGCGCTGCGGTCGACCACCGCCAAAGCGATTAAGGCGAAGCTGCGGCAGGTATCCGACGAGTTCGACCGGCTCGACCAGACCTATGGCGGCTACGGCGGCAACCTCGACTTCCCGGAACCGGAGGCCCCCGCCGACCCGGAGAAGCCGTGGCAGTGGACGATCACCCCACGTTGGCGGCGCGGCGAGGGCAAGCCGCCGTCGTCGTACCGGCTGCGCGGCAACACCGCCCAGATGGACGACAAAGCAGTGAAGCTCGTCTGCGCCGCGGCACTCGCCGGCGCCCAGGACCGGCCGCTGCTGCTGGTCCTTGACGAACTCGGCCGCAACCTCGGCGCCGCACACCGCCGCGACGCCGTCGCCCTGTTCGAAAACATCGGCCGCGACCGGGCGATCAGCGTCGTCGGCGCCCTACAGGACGACATGGAGAGGTACGCCATCGGCGCGTCCAGCCTCTACATCAAGCTGCGACGCCCGTCCGACGTCATGCCGTACAACCAGGCGCCGATCGTCATCGGCAGCGAAGCCGACACCGCCCGGGTGCAACTGCTCTCCGACTGGATGACCTCGTTCCGGCCGGAGCCGCAGACATGACCGACTCCGACGGCACCATCCCTGGGGAACCGGATCCCGAGATCACCCTGAGCTGGATCCGCGACTATCCGGGCCTGGTCGCCTACGCACCACTGCCTCCCAGCGGCCGCTACCCCCGCGACAGCCGAGGCCGACCGAGACCGCGCTCTGCACGGCTCCGCACCGCAGAACCGAGCGAGGCTCCCCGCCGACCGGACGGCCTGCTCAGCGACAGTGACTGGAGCTGGGTCATTCGCAGCGAGCACAGCTGGGCCGGTGTCAGCAGCAGGTTAGGCACCGACGCGCTGCGCATCATGCTGGAACTCGCCGAAGCCGGCTGCGTCACGATCGGCTACACCCTCAACGGCAACGCCCTGGCCCAGCCGCCACGCCGGGTGTACCCGCACCCCGACCTCACGGCAGCCGAGCAAGATCGCCGAAGCCGCCGTCGCGACGACACCACCACCCTTCGCACCAGGGCGGAGCAGATCGCGTCGGAAATCGCCGACGACTGGCCGGACGCCAGCCGGGCACTACGCAACACCGAGCACCCCAATCGGCTGCTGTGGGCGCTGCGCGCCGCTACCGACCTGGCCGAGGGCCGAACCCATGATTCCCTCCGCGCATTCGTGCAGAGCCACGCCAACGACACGAAAGCCCGCGACGACGTACACCACCTGCTCGCCGCGATGGGCTTCGACCACGAGACACTTATCGCACTTGGCGTGGCCCGCAACCCGTACATCGGGCTCGGCGGCCCGATCCTGCTGCACACGACCGACGGCTCCGTCCTTGACCTGTCGGCCATGCCCGGGCCGCATGACATCCGGCTGAGCCCCCGCATGCTGCCCCGAGTGACCGTCACTGGGCCGGGTGATGTCCTGCTGGTCGTGGAGAACCGGCAGGCGGCCGAAGCGGTCTGTGACGCCCGGGCCGATCTGCCGGTCGTCTGGTGCCACGGGCAGCCGCCCGACGCCGTCGTGTCAATGATCGTCCAGGCGGTGCAGCAGACCTCCCGGGTTGTCATTTGCGCAGATGCCGACCTCGGCGGCGTCCGCATCACCGCCCGCATCCACGACAACCTGCCGTCGGACACCACCATTCACATCGTGGACGTCGGAACCGTGCTGCACGACGAAGGTCGACCTTTCAACAGCCATAGCCGCAGCCGCCTCCAGCAGCTCGCACAACGCCCGGATGAGGTCGGAGCGTTCGCGCAACGCTGCCTGCACCGGGGCTACGCGCTCGAGCAGGAAGCCAGCGCACGGGCCGCCCTTCAGGCTGTCTTGAATAGCAACCTTTCTGGGTAAACGTCTTGGAGCGCCGCCCGGCGCTCGCTGCCCGCCCTGAACCGAGTAGATGCAGCAGGCCACCGAGGGCCAGAAATGCTCAGTCGCACATTTGCACGTTCGCACATCCGCACGACTGCCCACTGCGCCGGGTAGGGGCCAACTCGCGGACACCGGAAAATTTCGTATGCTGATCGAGGGGATTACGGGCGGAGGGCTGCCATCAGCTTAGGTTAGGCCGGGAATCGGGCTCGGGAGAAACTTCGCGATTCTTAAAAGAACCTCGATACTCTCCCGAAGGTTGTCGTCGGACAGAGCATTGTGTGGGTTCTCTGGGTGATGGATCATGTTACGGACGGCACTGGGCAGGGTCGTCATCTGGTGGGTCACCGTGCCGTCCTGATTCATCCGCGAGTAGGGCGTCGATCGGCGGAGCCCGTGCTCTACGAGCCAGTTATCGAAGTCCTTCACGGACGTCTTGCCGGCGGAATCCTGCAGGCGTCCAACCATCATCGTGTGGTTAATGATGAGAGTCTGTCGATCGATGTCAGTTAGGTCGTCGAGAGACGCCCATCCGCTGTCGACAAAATCTTGGTGGTGCCACCTTAGTGGAAGTGGGCGATTATCAACACGATCGGCGAGCACTCGAAGGGTGAGCGCGAAGTCAAGGCCCGCAACGAAGTCTTCAAGCATCGCCTCGTCCGAATCCCATGCAGCGAGCAAATTCGCCATGAATGCCCGGAAGTCCCAAACGTATGGTGCAAGATCCGCCGACGTGAGCGATGCAAAGTCCACGCTAGTAAGAGCGCGTTGAAAGTCCTCGAAGGAGAGACGCAAGTCCGCAGTTCGGTTCCAGCGCGCCACGGCAATGTCGAACTTCGTCCTGGTCTCCTGATGGGAGTAGCCGAGATGGCAAAGTCGGAAGTAAGCCTCGTCCAGGGTTGTCTGGAACCCGGGTTTCGTCTCGACGACATCGTAGGCGTACAGGTATTCGACGTCGGTGAGACTCCCTGGGGGGAAGAGCCAGTGGTGGTTATTCCAATGCCGGTTCTGGCCCCAGTCAATGGTGATGCCGTTCAGTGATAGCGTGATCGGAGTACCCATGGCCAAATTCTCGCATCGCTTCTCGATCTCGTCACCGCCTCGGGGGTGCCGATCGAGCACCGGAGTGGCGGGCGCTCAGCACAGCATGCTACTGAGCCAAGCCGGCCAACGGTCTGAATGATGTCCACTGTGAACCGAATGCCGGGAAAGCCCGGGAAGCCTGCAGTATCAGCGCACAGGTGATCGTGTTGCGTCCCAACTCCTCACTGCGGCCGCACGAGATCGTGTTGGTGAAGCAGTATCTGTGCTCGCCGTTGGCGAAGACAGTTGTTACCGACGGCGTCGGTTTGCACCTGCGTTCGAGCGCTCTGCGCGAGCTGCCGGTGCCTCAACCGGATGAGACGCTGTCGTCGGCGCTGGTTGACCTCAACGAGGCGGCAGACCGGCTGAACAAGTGGCAAACCGAGGCGGTCAGCTTGGTCGAGTCGGCGCTATCGGAGGAGCCCCGGGCAGCCAGGGCTCGACTGCTCCGCTCGGGCCGTCTCCTTCGTATGCGGGCGGAAGCGGCCGCTCTTCTCGACGACCATGGCCACGCCGTGCGTACCAGGTATCCACATCCCGTCGCGTACCGATGGCGTTGGGTTGAGGCCGAGATGAGCGGCGATCCATCCTTTCAGGCATACGATGCTGTGCTGGAGGCAGCTGAAGTGTTGCTGGCCTACACGGCCATCGTTACCATGGTCATGGCCAGGCGTCATGGCGCCAACTGGATGCCACAGCAGTCGAGATCGGTACCGCGCGATAGGCACTGGCCGAGCTCACCCTCGGCGAAACGCGGACTATGCCGGCCGGCACCAGCAGACTGAAGGTCATTGACGGGCTTGAAGAACTCGACCGGCAGCTCGGCTCTACGTGATGCTGGGATCTCCGTTGAGGTCGTTGGTGAGATCGGTCAGCGTCAGTGGTTCATCTGCTAGGCCGGACACCTTAAGGGATAGGATCGCCGCTTCGACATTGTCCGCGTAGACGATGACGGCGAGCTCCTCCCGGGCGCGTGAGACGCAGACGTACAGCAAGCGCCGGCTTCGTTCGACGGTCGTGTCTTTGCCGTTCGCCTTGTTCTCGCGGTCAGTCTGCGACAGTTCAGCGAGTCCGAGGAGTTTGTCGTAGGAGTATGCCGGCAGGACTCCTTCTGAGTCGTCCAGCAGAACGATGACCCGCGGGAACTCGGCACCCTTCGTCGCGTGCTGCGTCGAGTAAGGCGACTGACGGCTGACATAGCGTAGGTAGCCTTGGAGCTCGTGCACGTCGCACGTCATGAACGCATCGAGGACTTCTCGGGCTTTCTCGGACAGGACCTGGTCACTGTGGGGTCCGTCGGGGTCGAGGTATCGGGCGAGTTGTGGAACCGGGTCGATAAGTCTGGCGTGGTGTGCGAACCGTAACGTCTTGCCGACCGAGCCGGGGCCGGCGGCGGCGACGAGGCCACGTAGTTCAGTCAAGGCTTGGCGTGCGGAAGTTAGTCGCTCCCGCACGACGCCCGCTCCAGCGAGGTCGTCACGGATCAGACCGCTGTGCTTGCGCAGGATACGGAGCGCGGCGTTGTCGTTCGAGGCGTCGCACAAGGGCAGGATGACGTTGGCGAACGGCGTGATGGGCCAGGCTGTGCCTTCGATGAACGCGGTGGCCAGTGCGGGTGGGTTCTTCGGGTGGAAAGCTGCGTGCAGGTTGGCGAAGCCGAGTCGCCGGGCCGCGAGCTTATGCATGGCGACGAGAATCTTTACGCCGTCAGGTCCGTCGGCGGACCAGGCGTCGCTCGACGTGCGGTGCGCGAGCCAGCGGCGAACGGCATCCATGCTGGCGACACGGTCGGCATCGGCAGGCAGAACAATGAAGTAGGCGTGTCCCTCTGGGGTGAGTTCGTCGGGTCGGCCGGGTGTCTGCTTGTTACCGTCGGCGGCGGCTCGTACCCGGTTGACGACCTCGAGCACCCGGCGCGAGGAGCGAAAGTTTTCGGGTTTGTTGATTAGCGCCCAGTCCGGCTCGGCTGGAACCTGGCCGATGCCCGTGGGGTAGATCTGCTGCATCGGGTCGCCGAAGAATCCAAGGCAGAAGTCGCTCTTGACGGTTCTGTACATGTGGATCAGACTCGCGACAACGTCCTCCTCCGTATCTTGGCTTTCGTCGACGAAGACGATCGGGAAGCGGGTCGCAATGACCTTTGCCAGTAGCGGTTGCTCCAGGAGCATCCGCGGCACCATCTTGAGGACATCCGCGTGTCCGACCTGCCCCCTGCCGTAATCGGGTCCGACGCTGTAGGTGAACTTGCGGACCGAGTGGAGCCCGTCTAGTTGACGTTGGTAGCGAGCTCGGTCCTGGGTCAACGCGTCACGCTTTGTGGGCGCCTTCGCCTTGTCGATCTTGCCGCCGAGCTCGTCGAGCTTGCCGGCGAGTTGGCGCTTGATCCAGGCACCGATGTCCGACTGGAACGGTGCGACGGCGTCCCACAGGAAGCTGTGAATCGTCGACACATAGACCAGAGGGTCGTCGTGGACATCGCCGTGGATCTCGGCTGCGGCGACCTCCGTGTAGGTGATGCAGGCTATGCGCTGGGTACGCGCTCGGAGCTGGGTACGGCGGGTTGCTGTCACGTGCGCCAGAGCCTTGACGAGCGAGGTAGTCTTCCCGGAACCCGCGCCGGCGGTGATGATGAACCCGGCCTTTCCCTTGCGGTCGAGGACGTCGCGGATCAGTCGGTCGGCATCCGTGTCTCGGGCATCGATCCGGCCGGTCATTTACCAACCTCGGCTTCGATCGCAGTCAAGGGTGCGGTTTCGGGCGGATTGACCGTGACCCGATCTCGTAACCAGGTGAGACCGTCTACAATGTACTGCGGCGCGATCCACTGGTTGTGGTCCTTGGTGATGAGCGCGAGAGCGAAGTCGGTTTTATCAAAGGACTTGACGCGCTTGTAGATCTCCTCGTGCAGGCCCTCTAACGTCATGGCCGCCGCTTCCGAGACGCGGAGCCGGAGATCGGCCTGTGCCTCATGCTGGCACCACCCGAGGTTCTCCAAGGCGAATGCCTCCTCGAAGGTGCGACCAGCTAAGGCTGTCTGCCGATCGCCCCAGGTGATCGGTCGGCGGGTCTGGTACGCAACTCGGATACATCCCGGAGTACCGGCGGCGGCCGGTGAGGATTTCGCAGCCTCGTCCGCATCGAGAAGCTGGTCGATCAATCGGATACGGGGGATCCATGAGGCCAAGGTTTCGTTGCTCGTAACTGCGCCCGCCTGCGTCGTCATACACGCCGACCTAGCTGCAGGCACCTCGTCGGAGTCGGTCGCGGCCGCGTCGGGGCTCGGCCCTCGCACGCTGTCCAGGTCGGTGATGACCAGCGTGGGAAGTTCCAGAAACGTAATCAGTTCTTGGAACTTGTGGGCATAGGCCCCGCCCACCTCAAGGATCGTGAGGTGGCTTGACTGGAGCTCAGGCACCGATTTTTGGATGATCAGTGGCAGTAGAAGCCTTTCGACGTTGCCCTCGACCAGAATCGCAGCGTCGGCGAAGAAAAGGTCACAGTGGGTCAGCTTCAGGTATTGCCGAAGGAAGTGCCTGGTGTCATCCTCCGTCGTCTCCCGGAAAGTCATCAGATCCTTCACATCGGTGTGATGGACATTGCCGTCTACGCCGGTCCGCTTAAAATAGCGGATCGGCTCAAACGATTTTTCGTAGATGACGTGAGCGGAGTGTGTCGTGACGATCATCTGAGTGGCGAAGGCCGACTCAACCTGTGGAAGAATTTCACGGATCTTGCGGATGAAGACCTGCTGCAGTTGAGCGTGTAGATGTGCCTCGGGCTCCTCGATGAACACTAGGTGGATCGGGGGTCGCTCACCTTCGGCATCGATCCATCGATGGTGAAAGTCCAGGACCTCGACGACCATGTAGATCAGATTTTTGAAGCCGAGCCCGTTGTACTGGTCGGGCAGCGTTCGCTCAGATGTGCCCATCGGGCCGCCGGCCGCAGGTAGAGCGTAGTGAACCCGGGCACCGCTGTTGAGGACGCTCTGGGCATTGAAGGAAGCCTTCACCACCAATCGCGGATGGACGAAGCCTGGATAGCCGAGGTCGGCAAGCTTGTCCAAGGTAGGCTCAAAAACCTTCGCGAAGTGCTCATTGAGGTGTCGTTCCGAGTCCGCAATCGCAGCGACCGCCGCGAGATCATTCTCCCGCTGTTCGAGATTGCGAGAGTAGAAGCCACTCAACTTCCGAGACAGATCTTCGGCCCGACCGCGACTCTCGCCGTCAACCAGGTGACGCTGAGCGTCAAGGAAGTCAACCTTGATCAACGATTCGAGCTTGGCGCCGAGGCGGCTCGCGCTGCCGCGTGCAGTGTACGGGGCGTATTCCGCAATCGGCTCCAGCCGCTCGTCGCAGTGGGTGGCGTCCAGGATCGCGTAGGTGATCTCGTACTCGTGCCGCAGCTCACGGCTTAGATAGTCGGTCAGCGACCGCGGCCACGGTTCGTAGTCGGAACCTTCTAGGCGTTCGACCGCCAGTGCCCTGCTGCGGTACTCCTCGAAGTTCTCGATTAGGGCCTTGCCGTTCTTGGGCATGTACGAGAGGCGGATCCCTACCAGGCCGGAACTCCAACTCAGATTGGGCAGAAAGTCGACGACACGGTGAAGGTTGTCATCATCACCGTTCAGGTCGAGCCAGATGTCCAAAACGATGCGCGGAAGCCGCTCGTCGGGATCATCCGAAGCGGCGTCGAACGCGTCAAACTCGGCCCAGCAGTCTGCGGTGAAGTCGTAGAGCCGGAACCGCTCTTTCTCGGCACCGAGGAACAGTCGGAACACCTGTGCGGCCGAGGTCTTCCCACTGTTGTTTGCGCCAACGAACACCGTCGTCTCGGGGTCCAGATCGATCCTGACGTCTCGCAACCGCCGGAAGTTTTTCACACGGAAAGTTTTAACGTACACGCCGCTCCATTCATTGCAGAAGCGCGCCGCAAAATGGCGCGTGTTCAACCATCAATGTTGAGCCTGCTGCCGAGCGCGACGTTCAACATCTCCGTGATGCCTCTTACGGCGCCTAGCTCCACCTCCGGCGACCGACCTGATCCAGCGACGCAGATCGTCGTCGCGTTGAGGCCAGATGGTTAGCTGTGTCGTCAACGAGTGCGATGCTCGCGTGACCCAACGATGATCTACCACTAGCTGCGGAAACGCCAACACCGGTAGTGTCAAGTAGGCGACGAAACCAGGGTAGGCAAGTCCAGAGGGGCATGACTTCCACGGTGCTTGCACCTGTTGGGTGCTCGTCAGAGCCGCCCGGTCAGCCGTGCGAGCGTCCGCCCGCGCACGATTCGGGGAGTGACGTGCGAGAAAGGCTGGCGGGCATAAGGTCAACTCGACACGGCGACCTCCGCGAGAGCAGGACGAGGCAGGATATGGACCAAGGCACCCGCCACGAGTTGCTCGGC
Source organism: Micromonospora inaquosa (assembly GCF_003857055.1). GTDB lineage: Bacteria > Actinomycetota > Actinomycetes > Mycobacteriales > Micromonosporaceae > Micromonospora > Micromonospora inaquosa. The sequence continues at coordinate 46,180 of NZ_QGSZ01000153.1, forward strand.
CGCCTGGCTGAGGCGGTCGGGTCCGTCACGCTCGCACACCCCGCGCGTGTAGCTATCGACGGACCGCCCGCCGCAGGCAAGACCACTCTCGCCGACGAGCTGGCCGTCGTCTTGCGCGCACAGGGCCGCGACGTCATCCGCGCGACGATCGACGATTTCCTCTTCCCCCGGGCACAGCGCTATCCGCGCGGCGAGTACTCGGCCGAAGGCTGCTACTTCGACACCCACGACTACGAGGCGCTGAACCGGGTTCTGCTCGATCCGCTTGGCCCGGGCGGAGATCGACGATGCCAGCACGCGGTCTACGACCGCACTACGGATACTGCGCTGTGTCCGTCGGTCACGACTACCCCCGCCGACGCCGTGCTGGTCTTCGACGGCGTCTTCCTGATGCGTCCAGAACTGATCGATCGATGGGACCTACGCATCTTCGTGTCGACCACGCTCGACAAGACCGTGGATCGTGCAGTGATCCGAGAGAGCCTGGCATCACCTCGGGCCGACGTCGAACGACGCTGGCGCGAGCGTTACATCCCCTCCCAACAGCTCTACTTCGCTACGGTTCGCCCGACCGATCACGTCGACGTCATCGTGTACAACGACGAGCCACAGCGGCCGGCGTGGGAGACTCAAACATGCTGACGGCCTTCAATTAAGGGCTATGGGCGCGCACCACGTCGGGTCGTGGAGGCGCGCCCGGCCGAGGGCTTGCGAGCAAAGACGGGGTCCCGAACTCCTGGCTCGGGACCCGTCAAGGTAGGCTGATCTTCAGCCGAGCGGGATAGCGCCGATAAGGCACATCCCGCGTTGGGCATCGGTTCGTGTCGATCCTCGGACACAAATTTGAAGCATCCCTGCTGTATTTGACGTACTGGTGGTCAAGCCCGCTTGACCACGCGGAAGGTATCTCCGCGACAGTCTCGACGGATGCGACGCTCGGCGGCGGTGACCGCCGTGGCTGATATGACCGTTGCTCCTCTTATTCCACCGTTGACGCCTCCCGCGCAGAGCAAGGGGACGGACCGGCGGCTAGGCACGCTGCGGCGCCCACCATTGCCCCTGCCTGACCTTCCAGCAGCCCGGAAAAGCGCGTCGGTCTACGGCCTGGCTGCTATTGATGTCAGTGGCCGGATCGCTGATCGAATGATCGTCCGCGCTTTCGGATGGGGCTGCGGTACGCGCCTTCAAATCCGCGAGAGCGCCGGCCTCATTGTCGTCCGTCGGGACCCGCAGGGCGTCTTTACCCTGACAGGTCAAGGTCATCTACATCTGCCGGCAGCCGCCCGGAAATGGTGCGGCCTCCAGCCTGGCGACTGGTTGCTGCTGGCGGCGGACCCCATTGCCGGCGTGCTTATCGTGCATCCACCCGCAACCTTGGACGCGGTGGTCGCTCAGATACACGCTGCTGCTCTCGGCGGTGAGCAGCATGAGTGACACGGCGAGCCAGGCTGAGTTGGACGCCGCTCGGTTGTTGCTCGCGAGGATGGGAATATCCCCCGGTGACCTCATTGAGGCGGCGACGAAGCGCCCGCAGGCGCCGACGTTCGCAGATTACGTACCAATCGTGTCGGCGGCGGTCAGCGATGGAACGCGGCGTGCCTACGGATCGTATTGGAAGCGGGTCTTGGAACAGTGGGGCAGAGGCGACTCAATGAACCCACCCCATCGGAGATCGAGCAGCTTGCGGAGTACGTCAAGACGCACGTGGTCGCTCGGCGAAATGCACGAGGCGGTCGAAGCGCGGCAGAGCACCTGATCGCCTCGTTGCGGTGCCTCTACCGGCGAGCGGTCGCTGACGGACACATCGCTGCGGCGGATAACCCCGCTCTCAAGGTAGCTAAGCCGCGGCGCCTGCCCAGCACGAGGCGAGCAGTGGCCGACACACGGTTGGCAGAGATCAATGCCGTTGCCGCGAGTACGGGTGATGATCCTGCATTGGACAGCCTGCTGCTCCGGCTGCACACCGAGACGGCATGTCGTCGGGGTGGCGCGCTGGCGCTTCGTCCGATCGACCTGGACCCGGAACAGTGCCTGATCCTCCTGCGGGAAAAGGGTGACACGGTTCGGTGGCAGCCGGTGTCGCCGACCCTCATGAGGCACTTGCAGTCGCATGCCGAGGACCGGCACGCGACGGGGGAAGGTCAGTTGCTGCGATACCGCAACGGGCAGCCCATCACATACCGCCGCTACGACCACCTGTGGGTGCGGATCGGCGAGCATCTTCAGTGGGTGTACGTGCAGCGGTCAGTACGCACTGGCTGCGACACACGACGCTGACGTGGGTTGAGCGGAATTTCGGCTACGCTGTGGCCCGCGAGTACGCGGGGCATTCCGATGGTGGCAGTGACGCCGGCACCACCACCACGTACGTTCGCGCGAGCCTCCACGAGGTTGCCGTCGCCTTGGCGGCTCTCACGGGCGAGCCTCATCCTCTGGCCTGAAGTGAGCGGGTGGGTGCGCCCGGCCGACTGTGCCAGGCGTACCCGCGCTCAGGCCTCGATCCGTTGCAGCAGATGCCAGACTGCGAGTGGGTCGGCGGAGCCGGTCTCGTTCGTTGAGAACGCCGTTTCTGGTGTCGCCGTCGCTGGAGTACGACGTGGCGTTGAACGGGTTCTTCCTCGATCCTGCGATGCGGGCGGCGGCGGTGACGACGCAGGCAGGGTATGCGCGGGATCTTGCGGCGTTCCTGTCGTTTCTGTGGTCGGCGCGAGGGAAGCGGTCGTGGCGGGACGCCACCGAATCTGATCATGTCGCCTACCTCGTGTGGCGGCGTCGGGATCCAGATGGGCCTCGGGTGGCCGGTGCGACGTGGGACCGGGAGGTCGCTGCGGTGAACCGCTTCTATCGCTGGGCGGTGCGCCGCGGTCACGTGGTGAGTAATCCGGTGCCGCAGGTGTCGCGCCGGCCGGCTGGTTTCGGCGCTGGGCGGGCTGGTGCTCGGACGTTGGATGAGCAGCGGCCGGCGACGTACTCGCATGACGTGGTGCGGGAGCGGGTGCAGTGGCTGCCGCCGGAGTCGTATCGGCGGTGGCGCGATGTCGGGGTGCGAGGCTTCACCGCCGATGGGCTGCCCAGGGCGGGGTTCCGTGGTCGGTGGGCTGGCCGCAATAGCGGGTTCTGCGACTTGATGGTCCGTACGGGGCTGCGGTTGTCCGAGCAGGCGGCGTTGACGGTGTTCGACGTTCCGCTCGGTCGGGGTGAGGGCGGCTATCAGCGGTTCTGGCTGAGCGAGGCGGTCGCGAAGGGCCGGTCCGCGCGGTGGGTCTACGTGCCGGCGTCGATCGCACTCGACCTGGCCGCGTATGTCGAGTGGGACCGCGCCGAGGTGGTGGAGCAGGCGCGGGCGGCGGGCCGGTACGCGGCGTGGCGGCGGCTCCGTGGGTGGTCGAGGATCCGGATCGTGAGGTGGCGCGGCGCGCCGGCTCGGCGGAGAGGGTGAAAGTGGCGCAGTTGGGGTTCGCTGAGCGGCAGCGGTTGCTCGTCGATGGCCCGGGCGGGTTGACTCCAGCGTGGTTTTGGCTGGGTGAGAGCGGTCTGCCGCTATCGGTGTCGGCGTGGAAGGCGATGTTCGCCGAGGCGAACCGGCGGTGCGCGGCGATGGGGCTGTCGGTGCGGTGTCACGCGCATATGCTGCGACACACGTTCGCGGTGGTGACGTTGGAGCAGCTGCAGCGCGGGCACATCGCTGCACCAACTGAGATGGTGGCGCCGCAGCGGGAGCACTACACCCGCATTTTCGGTGACCCGCTGGACTGGGTGCGTCGCCGGCTCGGGCACCGGTCGGTGCTGACGACGCAGATCTACCTGCACGCGCTGGCCGAGCTTGAGATGCAAACGAGGATGGCGCTGGTGCCTGACGGCTGGGAGGATCCGGCGCCTGCGGCATCTGGTGTGTTGGCGGTGCGGGCGTGACCCGGACCGGCCGGGGCAGCACCCGGCCGGGCGTGCGCGCACCGCTGCCCTCCGGCGCATACGCGCCGAGCTCGGTGCGCCAGGTGAGCAGCGCCGGCAACCCGGTCGTCGAGTTCGAGGGTGAAGACGGTCGGCGGCGGACGTTCGACTTCGCGCAGTGCCCGCTGCCGGGCTGGCATCCGGTGTTGGCGGAAGTGCTGGTGCAGCGGGTGGGACCGGCCGGCGGGTTGCGCACATCGACGTCGTCGCTGGCGGCGTGGAACAACCTTCGTGCGTTCCTGCGGTTCTTGGAGGCGCTCTCTGACTGCCCGGGTGACCCGTCGGCGTTGACGGTTGCGCACGTCAACGCCTACACCGCTGCGGAGATCGGCCGGGTGGGGCCGGTCTATGGCGCTCGCAGAGCGGATCACGTGTGGCGGCTGCTGCGGCTGGAGCCGGCAGCCGGCGTGATCGATGCGGCGGCGATCGGCGCGTTACGGCTGCGCGGCGTGGGCACGCCCGGCGGGGGCACGGCCGGATACAGCGACCGTGAGCTGGCACTGATCGTCGACACCGCCCGCCGTGACGTCATGCAGCTGCGTGACCGGCTCCAGGCCACCGAGACGTTGCTGGGCCGGATGTCGCTCGAGCCGGCGCGGCTGACGATATGGAGCGGGCCGACGCCCTGCGGCTGGCCAAAATCGCCGCCGAGGGAGTTGCTGCGCCAGAAAGGGGGCAGGGCTTCAATGCCCACCGTTCACGGCAGGAGCTTGCCGAGCCGCTGTTCGTGACCCGCCGGGACGTGCCGGCGATGCTGGTCCTCCTGGTCGCGGTGACGGGCCGCAACATCGAGACGGTCAAGGAACTGCCGGCGCACCACCGGCTGCTAGACGGACGCGCCGTGGAGGTCCAGCTGACCAAGCGACGTCGCGGCGCCGGACGGTGGGTGCAAACCGTGACATGGGAGATCGGTCCTCCCGGTCGGGAGCTGCACCATCCCGGTGGGCTCTACCTGTTGCTGCACCGGCTAATGGCCAGCGGACGGGAGCTGAGCACCGGCCCGTCGTCGTTCTGGGCGGTCTGGCGCAACCTACGCCGACAGGCCAGGGCGACAGTCATCGAGACTCGTACCGCTTGACAAGCTCGACCGACAGAACTCGCAGTTCCTGGCGGACAGGATGGCCGTCTACCAGGATCGACAGGCCACCCCAGAACTTGCTGAACGAGAACGACACCTCGTGCCGCTCCTGGACGCCGACGTCGAAGTTGAACTTCACTAGCCGAATCCTGCCGTACGGGTACAGGTGGTGGTAGCCGGGCCGTGTTGCGACCCTCGGCGCTGTCGGTCACCACCTCGTCGTCGTGTTGGCGGACGGTTACGGAAAGGGACCATTGCCGGTCGGGCATAGACGATTTTATTGCGGCAACCGAATGGGTGACGGCGGTGATTGCCGAGAATGCGCCGCCCGGGCCAGGGATGGACGCTCGTTGGCGAGTTGGGTGCTGATGTTCGCTCCTCTTCCGAACGAATTCCGGCCGCCGAACGACAGCCGTCCCGGTTACCCGCCCCGGCGATCGTGCCGATCGCGTGGGCCCTCATGACGTGGAATCGGTGCGGAGTCATCCCAGTGGATGGGGTGTCCGAGTGGACGGTGGGTTCGCGACAGATGATCGGCGTTGCGACGCGTGGTGGCGGCAGACGGCCGGGCCATCAGAGCGCGTGCCGGAAAGAAAGACGTGCCCGTGTGCCTACGCCGTGACGTGCGGTGCTGCGGTGCCTCCCCCTCCGGAGGTGCACAGCAGCGGCGGGGCTGCGCGGCTCCGGACGCCGCCGGCGCGGTGTCCGACGGCGCACCGGCCGGTGCGACCAAGCCCGTACTCATGTTCGCGGGACTCCCGTATCGATTCACTTTCGCTGTCCACCGGCCGGTCCGCGGGCGCGCTGCGGAACGCGCTCGACTCGGTGTGGACTCGCGCCAAGGTACCGAGCGGCGATTCTGGTCGCAAGGTCTGTGGCGAGTACGCGCCATTCGATGCGCTCTCCGGGTGGGAAATCGTAGTCCGTGAGACGCAGTGACCAGAAGTGGCCATCGCTCGACAGTGGCGGCCTGCGGTGCCGTACTCCTGGCGTGAGCTGCGCTGATCGGTGCTTGCCGCACTGTTCCGATCATGAATATATCGACATGGCCCTCGCGGCTGGGCCGTGCTAGCGTCCCCGTGAATCAACTCGATTGATGCACGCAAATCGAATTGGTGACCACACTCCACAGTGCAAGAAACGGGGAATCGGATGAGAATTAAAGCGGGGCTGCTTGCGGTCTGTACGGGTTTGAGTGCGCTGGCCCTGAGTCCGTCCGGCGCGGAGGCGGCCATCGAGCGGCCGGCGGTCGTCACGGTGTCGGCGTCGCCTGCCGCTGACTTGGCGCCGGCCGTGGTGAAGGGGCCCAAGTCGCCGCACTCCTTCCCGACCACGGTCGCCCTCCCGGCGGGCGCAAGCCTCCATCTGGCCCGTTCGGCCGGACCGGATCGGTCGTCCGCAGGCGAGGTGGTGGTCAGGAACGCCGAGGGCGAGGTCGTCGGTGCGTACGACGCCCCCTACGCTCTCGGGGCGAACGGCGAGCTGCTGGCCGCTACCTATCGGATCGAGGGCGGGAGCCTGGTGCGGTCGGTGCCGGTCGCCGACGCCGCCGCCTATCCACTGACCGTCCTCGCGTCCGGCTACAACCCGGTTCGCGTGCCCGCGGCCTCGACCCGGACCGGGCCGTCCGCCGCGGTCACCAAGGTGACCGTCCCGGCGAACTACGTCTACAACCCGTCGCTCGGCAGCCTGCACGACTACTGCACGAGTTCGCCGGATTCCTACCTCGCCGCTGACTTCCGGGGCCCGTGCGCGCGGCACGACATGTGCTATGAGGCGCCCGGCAACAACAAGCTCAACTGTGACAACACGCTGTACCAGCACCTAGGCAACAATTGCACCTTCGCGTATCCTAGCTCGAGCGCCATGCGCAACAGCTGCATCAGCGTGGCCGCGGTGTACTGGGCCGCGGTGACCGCGTTCGGCGACGACAATTAGCCGGACCGGCCGGGGCCCTGGCATCCGGGGCCGCGGCCGACGGACATCCGTGGCGTGATGACATCCGGACGAGAGCGAGGATCTCCCGTGGCTGCGCTGCGCGGAGATCCTCGCCGCGCCCGACCCGACGGGTTGCTTGTTTCCTGCCAGTGATGAGCCGTCTTACGGCCCTGGCGGCGTGATCGGCCCCGGCCAGGGTCGATGCTTGCGGCGCTGGCCAGCAACCGCCACGGACCAGATCGGCGCGACCGTCGCGGCTGCCACCGGCGGGGCCGGACAACTGGGTCGCGGCGGGGCAACGACGGGTCCGGCGGAAGTCAGGATCCGACCGACCGAGCAGTCGAGAGCCGAGGAAGGCACTGCCATGCCAACGATCCACTCCAGCACGCCTGACATCTCGGCCGGCACCGTCCCGGCCGACGGCCGGGTGTTCCGGTCGGTCAACCCCGCTGACCTTTCCGACACCGTCGCCGAGGTGGTCCTGACCGACGTGGACGGACTGCTCGGCGCCTTCCGGGCAGCCAAACTCGCGCAGGGCGCCTGGGCCGCCACACCAGCTCCGGTGCGCGGGCAGGTCATCGCCGCATTCGGCCGCCTGGTCGAGTCGAACGCCGAGCGCCTCGCCGCGCTCGTCACGCGTGAGGTCGGCAAGCCGCTGGCTGAGTCCCGGGGCGAGGTGCAAGAAGTCATCGACACCTGCACCTTCTTCGCGGGGGAGGGGCGACGTTTGTACGGGCAGACGGTGCCCAGCGAGATGCCGAACAAGCAGTTGTTCACCTTTCGGGAGCCGGTCGGCGTCGTCGTGACGGTGACCGCCGGCAACTTCCCGGTGGCGGTGCCGTCCTGGTATCTCGTGCCGGCGTTGCTCTGCGGCAACACGGTGGTGTGGAAGCCGGCCGAGTACTCCGCCGCCTGCGCCGACGCGTTGCTCAGCCTGGCGCGTGCGGCGGGCGTGCCGGCCGGTGTGCTGGAGATCGTGCACGCCGACGGGGCGACCACCTTCGAGGCGCTGTCGCGCGGGCTCGAGTCGGCGCTGGTGGACAAGGTCGGCTTCACCGGCTCGTCGGAGGTCGGCGTCCGGATCGGCGAGCTTTGCGGGCGGCACCTGCAGACGCCGTGCCTCGAACTGGGCGGCAAGAACCCGATGATCGTGGCGGCCGATGCGGACCTCGATCTGGCCGTGCAGGGCGCGCTGTTCTCCGGATTTGGCACAGCGGGACAGCGGTGCACCTCGCTGGGCACGGCCATCGTCCACGAGTCGGTCCACGACGCGTTCGTGGCGCGGCTGGGGCGGGCGGTCGACGCCGCGATCATCGGCGACCCGCGGGCGGACGTCCTCTTCGGCCCGTTGATCTCCGAGGTATTCGCCAGCCGTTTCGAGGACTATCTATCCTGGATCCAGCCGCACCACCGGACGTCCGGCTCGACCGCGACGGGTCGTATCTGCGCGGAGAACCCGCGACGTGGCTTCGTCGGCGATCCGGAGAAGGGTCACTACTATCACCCGGTCGTCGTCACCGGTCTGCGGCCGGACGACGAGCTGTTCCTGCGGGAGACCTTCGGCCCGATCATCGGCGTGACGACGTACCGCGGGCTGGACGAGGCGATCGAGCTGGCGAACCGACCCGGCTACGGGCTGTCCAGCTCGGTCTACACCCATGACCCGGCGACGGTCTTCGGCGTCCGCCGTGGTGTGCGGGCCGGGATGCTGTCGGTCAACAACTCCACCTCGGGCGCCGAGGCGCACCTGCCGTTCGGCGGCAACGGGCGGTCCGGCAACGGCAGCCGACAGTCCGGCATCTGGGTGCTCGACCAGTTCAGCCGATGGCAGGCGGTCAATTGGGACTATTCCGGTGGCCTGCAACGAGCGCAGATCGACACCGGTCGAGTGGCGGCGGATCCAGATTTCCGCCTCGCCTGGTGACCGGTGCGGGAAAAGCTTAATCCTTCGATCTTCGACTGGCGCTTAGTCGCCAGATGAGTTTGGCGGGCTGTGCGACGCATCGTTGGCTGTTAGTGTTTGCGCGGCAGTCGTTCACGGGGGGAATATGTCATGGACAAGGCTCCGCTCACCTGGGCGCAGAAGATGCATTGGTATCTCTACCATTCGACGTTGCCGGGTGGGCGGTGGCGCAATAACGTATTGACCTATTGGGCCGTTCCGGCGGGCGTCGGCGTCAGCGATTGTGTCGAGGCGCTGCACCGCCTGGTCCAGGAACACCAGGCCCTCCGTGCGCGGTACCCGGCGGACGTCGTGACCGGCCCGGTGCAGGTGGTCGAGCCCGACTTCCGGCCCCCGGTCGCCCTCTGTGACGTGTCCGGCGCGGCCGACGAGCGGTCGGCGGTGGAGGCGTTCGTCGGGCAGGTCCTGCGCCAGGAGTTCGACCTCGCCGCCGCCCCGCCGGTCAGCGCTGTGCTCGTCACCGACGGCGAGCAAGTCCGCTGGCTGGCACTGGTCGTCCACCACATCAGCACCGACGGGGCGTCCCGGCAGGTCCTCGCCGCATCATTCGGGCGACACCTCGCCGCGGTCCGTCGAGGCGTCCCGGCGCCCCTGCCGCGGCTGGGCGGCCCGCTGAGCGACGCGGCCCTGCAGCAGTCGGCGGCCGGCCTGCGGCAGAGCGCGGCGTCGCTGCGGCGGTGGACCACGGTGGCAGCGGCGATGCCAGCCACCACACTGCCCGTCGAGCCGGCGTCGGTGGCCGGACCGCTGCCGACGGAGGCCCTGCTCGCGACGCCCGGCGCGGCCGCCTGCGAACGCGTCGCCAAAAGGTCCGGGGTGCCGGTTTCGGCGGTGTTCCTCGGTGCCTACGCCGCCATCGTCGGGCGTTTCCTCGGAATGGCCAGGGTGCCGGTGAACGTATACTCGTCGAACCGGTTCTCGCCGGAAAAAGTGAATGTGGTCGGCTGTCTTTATCAGACCCTTCCGCTAGTGGTGGAGCAGAAAGGCGGTGAGCGACTCCGAGACTTCCTGCAACGAGCGCAGGGCGGCCTTCTGGACAGTTATCGATTCGGCCACCACGATTACGACACATTCACCGACACGCGGGTGCGCCAACAGTTTAGCTGGGGCCGCAATGTGTCGGTGATGCCGTCGTTCAACTTTTCGCCGGTGGGTGCGGCGGGTGACACCTCCGGCGCCATCGTGCCAACGGACTGGTCGGTGCGCGCCATCGAGCACGACCTGGGTGACCCGTTCGAACTCGTGGTGCAGGTCGTCGGCGCCGACGTCCGGTACGCCGTCCGATTCGACGCCGCGCTGATCGAGTCCGGCACGGCGACCGCGCTGGTCTCTGCCATGCACCGTTTCCTCACCATCGCCGCCGAGCACCCGGACTCGTCGGTCGACGAACTCCTCGACCTCGCGGACGTGCCCGTGTCGGAGCGGGACGCGGGCTGGATCGAGCGGGACGGTTCCTGGGTGCACCGGGACGGGATCGTCGCGGCGGCCCGGCGTCACCCCGCGGTCTCCGACGCCGCCGTCCTGGTGGAGCCGAGCGGGGCGCTGACCCTGCACGTCACGGCGGCAGCCGGGCTGACCGCCCATGGTCTGCGCTGCCACCTGACCGAGTTGCTGACCGAGTTGCCCGGCACGGTCGTGCCGGACGCGTTCGTGCTGCGCCCGGCACCGCCGACCGACGGCCGGGAACCCGACGACCGCACGCCCGAGACGCTGCGCTGGGCGGTCTTCGAGTCGGCGCTGCGCCGGGCCCGCCCCGGCTCGTCGTGGACGGCGTCCTCACCCTATCTGCCGCAGGGCGGCCGGACCGCCGACCTGTGGCGGGTGCTCGCCGAACTCACGGCGGAAGGCCTGGTTGGGCTCACGTACACCGACTTCCTGGGGTTCCGCCCCTTGGGAGACCTCGCGGAGGCGGTCGTCGCGCTGCACTCCGGCGATCCAGTGGTCGTTCACGCCGGCTAACCCCCGCACGTCCTGCAGAGACCGCCGGCCCCGCCGCCGTCGGTGCCATCCCGCATGCCCCCGTTGCCCTCGAAAGGTGACCGATGACCCTGTCCACGCAGCTCCGATATCCCCTCGATCAGCGACCGACGCCCGGGACGACGGACCTGCCGGAGGCGGTCCGTGCCGCACGCGGCACCGTCGTGGCCCAGCTGAACGACGTCGGCGCGGTGCGGTTCCGTGGGTTTCCTCCCGGCAGCGCCGAGCGTCTGGACGCCGTGGTGCGGGCGATGGGCGGTGAGCCCCTCGAATATCACGACGCCGCTACCCCGCGCACCGAGATCGGCGGCCGGGTCTACACGTCCACCGACTATCCGCCGGGGGAGGTGATCGAGCAGCACAACGAGGCCTGCTACGGCGCGGACTTTCCGCGCTACCTGTACTTCGGGTGCACGCGGGCGGCCGAGTCGGGCGGGGCCACGCCGCTGGTCGACACCCGCGCTCTAGCGGCCGCGCTCCCCGGCGAGTTGGTCGACAAGCTTCGGCAGACCGGCGTGCGGTACGTGCGTACCTACCACCCGCGGATGGGGCTGCAGTGGCAGCAGGCCTTCGGCACAGAGGACCGGGCAGAGGCGGAGGCGTGGTGCGCGCGCCGAGGGAGCTCGATCGAGTGGCTCCCCGGCGGCGTCCTGCGGACCAGCACGGTGCGGCCCGCCTTGGTGCGGCACCCGGACACCGGCGAGGAGTGTTGGTTCAACCAGGTGGTCGCGTTCCATCCGGCCGCCCTGCCCCGCGATCTGCGGGAGGGCCTGGCCGCGGTGCTGCCCGCCGAGCTGTTCCCCAAGCAGGTGTTGTTCGGAGACGGCACACCGATCCCTGCCGAGACCGTCGACTTGATCCGCGAGATCGAACGGCCGCTCAAGGCGGCCCCAGCGTGGCGGGACGGCGACGTGCTCATCGTCGACAACCTGCTGATGTCGCACGGTCGCGAGGCCTACCGCGGTGATCGCCGCGTACTGGTCGCCATGTCGCATGCCATGACGTGGGACGACGTCGAGGTCGGGGTGACCTCGTGAACCCCGCTACCTACCTCGACCGCCTCGCCAGCCACGGCCGGCGTCGCCCGGACGCCGTCGCCGCCCGCTTCGGCACCGATTCGATCACGTACGCCGAACTCCTGACCCGGGCCCGGACGTTGGCCCTGCGCCTGCAGCACACGGGGGTGCGTCGCGGCGACCCGGTCGGTCTCCGGCTGCCCCGCGGCCTCGATCTGCTCGTCGGGATGTGTGCGATCGGCCGGGCCGGCGGTGTCGTGGTGCCGATGGCCCCCGACGAACCGCCCCGGCGGCTCGCCGCGGTGCTCGCCGACGCGGGCATCACCACCGTCATCGGAGTCGGAGACCGGGACGCGCCGGACGGCGTCACCGTGCTGCGGCCGGGGAGCGTGGACGTGGCGCCGAACGACGCCGCCCTGCCGACCGTGGGCGCGAGCGATGTCGCGTACGTCATCTACACGTCCGGTTCGACCGGAGCTCCCAAGGGCGTCCCGGTCGGCCACGGCAACCTGCTGCGCTATCTCAACTGGTGCGACGCGGTCCTGCTCGAACCGGGCGTGGCGCTGCCGGCCGTCTCGTCCCCGGCCTTCGACGCCTCGCTCAAGCAACTGCTCGGGCCGCTCATCGGCGGCGGGACGGTGTGGCTGGTCGATGACGCCACCGCGGGCGACCCGCGGCGTATCGCCGAGTTGCTCGGCGATGCCGGGCCGAGTGCCCTCAACTGCGTCCCGGCGATGTGGGGCGCGGTCCTCGACGAGTTGGCGGCCGCCGGGCGGCCCCCGGTTCGGCTGCGGCGCCTGATGCTCGGCGGTGAGGCCCTCGATGCCGAACTGCTCCGGCGGACCCGGGCAGCGTTTCCCGCCGTCGACATCTGGAACCTGTACGGGCCGACCGAGGCGACGGCCAACGCGACGGCAACCTTGCTCGACCGCGACGGCGAGGTGCACCTCGGGTCCCCCATCGCAGGCGCCCGGGTCTATGTGCTCGGTCCGGACGGCGCACCGGTCGCCGACGGTGAGGCCGGTGAGCTGTACGTCGGCGGTCCGCAACTCGCGCTCGGTTACCGCGGCGACGCGGCCCGAACCGCCGCGCGGTTCGTCCCCGACCCGTTCACGCCGACGCGGGGCGGGCGGATGTTCCGCACCGGCGACGTCGTGCGGTGCCGTGGCGGCCGGCTGTTCTTCGAAACGCGTAGGGATCGTCTGGTGAAACGCGCTGGCGTCCGGCTGGAGCTAGGCGAGGTCGAGAGCGCGCTGCGGGCCCTCGACGGGGTCGCCGCTGCCGCGGTGGTGACCGTCGGTGAGCCGGCGCGGCTGCTGGCCGCGGTGGTGCCCACCGGCGACCGGGAACTGATCCCGACCGAGGTGCGCCATGCGCTGACCGCTTTCCTGCCCCGCGCGGCGGTGCCGGACCAGGTCGTCGTGCTACCGGCGCTGCCGGTGACCGCGGGCGGCAAGGTGGACGCGGCCGCGCTGCGGGAGTTCACCGCGCCGCTCGACAGCGGGCCGGCCGACGAGGCCGCGGATCCGGTGGAGGCCGTGCTGATCGGCGTGTGGCAGCAGGTCATCGGTGGCAAGCCGGTCGCCTCGAACACCGACTTCTTCGATGTCGGCGGGCATTCGCTGGCCATGCTGCGGATCGTCGGCCGGGTGGCCGAGCTGCTCGACGCGGAACTCACCGTCGACGTCTTCTACGACGCACCCACGGTCGCCGCGCACGCCGATCTCATCCGCGAGCAGCGCGGGCCGACGGCGGTCGCCCGCGCCCGGGACATCCTCGCCCAAGGCGACGAGCCGGCGTCCTGGCGGGCCGCGTGATGGCGGGGCGCGCCGTGTCGTACGCCGAACGCGGGGTGTGGTTCCTGCAGCAGGCGGCGGGAGCGCAGGCGTGCAATCTCGGTACCGCGGTCCGCATCTCGTCCGGGCTGCGACCGGAGCGGCTCTTCGCGGCCCTCGACCTGCTGGCCGACCGGCACGAGGCGATGCGGACCACGTACGGAGTGGAGGGCGGCAGCCTGGTCGCGTCGGCGCGTGCGGAGACCCGGCCGCAGGGGCGGCTCGTCGACGCGGTCGGCTGGTCCACCGAGGAGGTGCTCGCCGCGGTGCGTGCGGCGCACACGGAGCCCTTCGACCTGGCCGGTGGCGCACCCGCCCGGCTGACCGTCTGGGAGCGCGGCGCCGACGGCCACGTGGTGTTCTTCGCGATGCATCACGCCGTCACCGACTGGACCTCGATGGTGCTGTGCGCCTCGGAGCTGTTCGCGCTCTACAGCAACGGGCTGGACCCGGCGGCGCTGCGCCCGCTGACGGCCGGCTACGGCGAGTTCGTCGAGGCCCAGCAGGCCATGCTCAGTGGACCGGCCGCCGACTCGGCCGCCGCGTACTGGGACTCGGTGCTGCCGGCCCGGCGCCCGGCCCGGCCGGTGCCACCCGACCGGGAACGGCCCGGCCGCGCCACCGATCAGAGCATCCTGCCGTTCAGCCTCGACGCCGCCGTGAAACGGGAACTCAACGCCCTCGCGTGGCGGTTGCGGGTCCCGGTCTACCTGATCCTGCTCGGAATGTGGGCGGCGACGCTGCGGCCCGGCCACGCAGCCGAACCGCTCGTGCTGGGCCTGTCCCGGACCCTGCGGCGGCCGGCCTTCGCCACCACGGTCGGCTGCTTTACCAACACGATCCCGGTCGTCGTGGACGCCCCGGCCGACCGGGGCCTGCCGGCGGTCGTGAACGACCTGCGCCGGCAGCTGCAGGAGTCGTTCCAGCACCAGAGCTACCCCAACGAGCTGCTGGCACGCCGCCGGCCGGAGTTCGGTGCCGTGGACGGCCGGCCGCCGATGTTCGACGCCACCTTCAACTACGTCCCGAGCGACGCCGAGAACCTCGGCCCGCTGTTCACCGGCGCCGCCTCCGTGCGGGCCCAGGTCGGCGGCCTGCTGCTGGAGTCGTTTCCTGCGCTGCCCACCGTAGGCATGTGGAGCGACTTCAGCCTGCACCTGACCGAGGCGCCGCAACGGCTCGTCGGCATGGTCGGGTACGACGCCGCGATCTATTCCGAGGCAACCGCCGGCGCGGTGAGCCGCCGCTTCGCCGGCCTCACCAGCCGCCTGGCCGCTGTCGACGCCTGACCACGATCGAGGAGAAGAGATGTTCGACGATCCCACCGCCACGTTCACCGTCGTGCGCAACGACGAGGAGCAGTATTCGATCTGGCCGACCGCGATCGCGGTCCCGGCCGGCTGGACCGAGGTCGGCGTGACGGGCACCAAGGACGAGTGCCTGGCACGGATCGAGGAGCTGTGGACCGACCTTCGTCCCCGTAGCCTCCGCGACGCGCTGGCGGCGGACGGCCGCTGATGCTCCAGCCCCTCCGCCAGCCGGCGTTCCGGCGGCTGTACACCGCCCAGGTGGTCGCGAACCTCGGCGACGGCCTCGACTACCTGGCCATCATCACGATTGTGGTGTTCCAGTGGCACCGTGGGCCGGGTGACATCGCGCTCCTGGCCCTCGCCGGAGCAGCGCCCATGGTGCTCGGCGCGCCGCTCGTCGGGCTGGTGGCCGACTGGTTCCAACCGCGCACGGTCATGGTCGGCGCCAACGCGGTACGGGCGTTGGCCATCGCCGGGATCACCCTCACCGACGACTTCGCCCTGCTCTGTGCGCTAAGCGCGGTAGCCACGTTCTGCGGCGGATTCTTCAACACGGCCGAGCAGCGGTTCATCCGCTACCGGGTCACCGACGACATGCTGCTGCGCACCAACTCACTGCGCAGCGTCACCGAGCGAATGCTGACCGGGCTGGCCGGGCCGGGCATCGCGGCCATCCTGATCGGGCTGTTCAACGCCCGGGTCACGCTGCTTGTCTGCGCAGCCCTGTTCCTCGCCTCGGCGGTGCTCGTCGGGATCGTCGGCGCCATCCCGGCGGACGCGAACGCGGCCGCCGACCGGCCCGACCCGTACCGGAAGCGGATCGCGGCGGCGTTCGAGGTGGTGTGGGCCAACCGACCGCTGCGGCTGACCGTCGGCGCGATCGCCGTCGCGTTCCTGTTCTCCACCATGTTCGAGATCATGGTGCCGATCTGGTACCGGGAGATGGGTGCCGGGCCCGGCTTCACCGGCACGGCCATGGTGTGCATGGGCGTCGGCGGCGGACTGGGCGCCTGGCTGCTGTCCGCCATCGGTGACCGGTTCAACCTGCTGCTGGTGATGGCGGCCTCAGCCGTCACGGTCGGCTCGCTGGTCGGCGCAATGGGCTTCGCCGGCTTCGCTGGGCTCGACTCGGTCGTCGGGGTCTGGCTGGTGGTCGTCGCGATCATCGGGGCCGGCGCCGCCGCGGCCACGATCGCTTACGGGACGCTCGTGCAACGTCTCACCCCGGCGCACCTGATGGGCCGGGTCGGCGCGCTCACCGGTGCTGCGGTAACCGTGCCCGTCGTGATCGGTCCCGCCATCGCCCCGATCCTGGCGCCGTTCCTCGGCATCCACGGGATCTTTCTGGTGTCCGGCAGCGGCATCCTCGTGGTCGGTGCGGTCCTCCTGCTACGCGGGCCCGCGTACCGCGCCCAGGTGTTGCCGAAGGCAGCGCCGGAGCAACCGGAGCCGATCGGCGTCGAGCCGGCGGACCTGGCGCCGGTGCCGGCACCGACCGGCCCGGCGCCGGCCGTCCCCACCCGGACGGGGCACCGATGACCGGCCCGGTCTGGGACCTCCTGCGGGCACGGGCCGAAGCCCGGCCCGGCGCGGTGGCCGTCCGGGCGGACGGCCGGGACATCTCCTACGCGACGCTGGTGGAGCGGGCCGAGGACCTGGCCCGCGGCCTCGGGACGGTGACCGGGGTGCACCGGGAGCGGTCGGTGGAATTCGTCGTCGCGCTGCTCGCGGCGATGCGCGCCGGCTGCTACGTGCCCCTGGACCCGACGCTGGCCGCGGCCCGCCGCGAGCAGCTCATCCGGCAGACCGGTGTGACGCGGGTGCTGACCGGCGACGAGGCCGCCCCGCCCGCTGGCGCGCGCCCCATCCGGGTGCACCCGGATGAGGCGGCCTACGTGCTGCACACCTCCGGTTCCACAGGCGTTCCCAAGGGCGTCGTGGTCTCGCACGCGGCGCTGGCCGGTCACCTGCTCGCCTTCGGTGCCCGGGTGGGTCTCACCGTCGGCGACCGGACGCTGCTATTCGCGCAGCCCAGCGCCGACGTGCATGTGGAGCAGGTGCTCGCGCCCCTGGTGCACGGCGCCACGCTGGTGCTGCACCCGGCGGGCCTACCGGAGGTGCCCGCCGACTTCCTGCGCCTGCTCGACGCCGAGGAGGTCACCGTCGCCAACGTGCCCGCCGGCTACTGGCGGTTGCTGGCCGGCGAGACCGACCCCACCCCGCCGCGCCGGCTACGGACCCTGATCGTCGGCAGCGACGTGATGCCGGCCGAGGCGGCCCGCCGCTGGCTGAACGGCCCGCTACGGACGGTGGCGCTGCTCAACGCGTACGGCCCCACCGAGACGGTGATCACCACCAGCCTGTGCGCCGTCGACTCGGCGGCGCTCGCCGCCACGTCCGCATCGGTGCCGCTCGGCACGCCGCTGGCCGGTCGCTCGTGGCACGTGCTCGGCCCCGACCTGCGGCCGGTCGATCCGGGCGAGGTCGGCGAGATCCATATCGGCGGCACGATGGCGCGGGGTTACCTCGACGACCCGAGGCGGACGGCCGCCGTCTTCGTTCCGAACCCGTTCGAGCCGGGCGCCCGCCTCTACCGGACGGGCGACCGCGCCAGGCTACACGCCGACGGTGCGGTGGAGTTCCTCGGGCGCGCCGACCGACAGGTGAAGATCCGCGGCTTCCGCGTGGAGCTCGGCGCAATCGAGGCGGAGGCGACCGGGCACCCCGACGTCGCCGACTGCGCGGCGGTCGCGGTCGAGGATCGGGCGGGGGAGCGCCGCATCGCGCTGCTGGCCGTCCTCACCGGCCCGGCCAGCGACCTGCCGGACGCCTTGCGGGCCGCCCTGCCGCCCGCGGCCGTGCCGCAGCGTATCCACCCGGTCGACGCGCTGCCGCTCACCGCCGCCGGCAAGATCGACCATGCCGCCTGCCAGGAACTCGCCGTCGCCACCGGCGCGCTGGTCACCAACGGGCCGCCCGCCGATCCTGAGGACAGCCTGGAGACCGCGCTGCTCACCCAGTGGCGGGAGGCGCTGCACCCGGCGGTCGGCCCGGACGACGACTTCATCACCGTCGGCGGCGACTCGATGACCAGCCTTACCCTTGCCTTGCAGGCACGCGGGCTCGGCGTCACCGTCCGTCCCCGGGACATCCTCGAGGCCGGCAGCGTCCGTGCCCTGGCTCGCCGGATCCGACAGGCCGGGGCCGACGCGCCGGTGCCCCCGGCCGCCGGGCGTCACCCTGCGTCACCCTCTCTCGCCGACGCCGACCTGACCCCGGCGGTGCACTGGCTGGTCGATCGGCTCGGCGAGGTGCCCGCCGCGTGGGGCCAGTACGTTCTCGTCGAGCTCGTCGCGGACGTCGACATCGACGCGTTGCGCCGCTCGGTCGAGGCGCTGCCGCACCTGTTTCCCGCGCTGCGGGCCGCCTACCGGCAAACCGACGGCGGGTGGCGGTCGTCACCGGCGACCGTCGCCGGCGGCTGTTGGGCGATCGAGTCCGTGCCGGGATGGGACGACGCGACGCTGGCGGCGGTCCGGGAACGGGCGACCGCCCAGCTGGACCCGTCTACGGGCCGTCAGCTGCGCGCCACCCTCCTGGTCGGCCGCGACGGCGGCCGACGGCTGCTGCTGCTCGCGCACCACGCGGCGGTCGACGTGGTCAGCTGGCGGCTGTTGATGAACAAGCTGGATGCCACCTATCACCTGGTGCGCAGCGGGTGGAGCTCACCCTCCGTCGCGTCCGAGCCGGACGTGGCCGACTGGGTTCGTGACCTGCACGCCGGGGTCGCCGCCGGCGCATACGACGACCAGCGGGACCACTGGGCACGAGTCGTCGCCGGAATCGCCGCCGACGCCGCTCGGGAGGACGGCGGTACGGAGGGCGAGGCGCGCACCGTGACGGCGACCGTGCCGCTGATCGGCACCAGCGATCTCGCCGACGTGGTGCTCGCCGCCGCGCTCACCGCCTGGCAACGCTGGACCGGACGGACGCGCTGCGTCGTC
Source organism: Micromonospora inaquosa (assembly GCF_003857055.1). Taxonomy (GTDB): domain Bacteria; phylum Actinomycetota; class Actinomycetes; order Mycobacteriales; family Micromonosporaceae; genus Micromonospora; species Micromonospora inaquosa. The sequence continues at coordinate 65,252 of NZ_QGSZ01000153.1, forward strand.
GAGTTGGAAAGCCCCGGCCGGGACGCGGCAGCCGGCCCCGCCGGCTACGACGTCGTCGGCTGGCTGACCGCGATGTTCCCGTTGCCGGTCGATCTCGGCGGGGGACCGGAGAAGAACCTCGCCGCGATCCGGTCGGCGGTCGGCGCAGTGCCGGGCGACGGCAGCGGCTACGGCGTGCTGCGCTACCTGCACCCCGACCGGGGTGTCCGCGACAGCCTGCGGCTGCCGACGACACCGGACGTATCCGCGAACTTCCGCGGGCGCACCTCAGCGGAACGCACGGCGCTGATCGCGGCCGGCTCGGCGGTGCAGGCCGGCCCGGCCCGCGGCGGCCACCTGCGGCGGCCCTGCCCGGTGGTGGTCGACGGCTGGGTCGACGGCGACGCGCTGACGGTGGCGGTGGAACTCGACGGCCGCACCGTCGACGACGCCGCTGCGGGGCTTCTGCAGCGCGAGCTCGACGATGCCCTGCGTGCTCTGCTCGCGCCCGGGACAACGGAGCTGCCGCTCACCCCGGCGCAGGAGGGCATCCTGTTCCACGCCGTGCAGTCCACCGTCCCGGACGCCTACCTGGGCCAGCTGGCGGTGGAGCTGACCGGCGAGTTCGATCCGGACGCCTTCGTGGCGGCTTGGCGGGCCGCTGCGCAGGCCACCCCGCCGGCCCGCACCTCGTTCGCCTGGCGGCGGCAACTGCTGCCGTCGCAGCTGATCGCACCGTCGGTGGAGCTGCCGGTGCGGCTCCTCGATTGGCGGGACCGGTCCGGGACCGTGGCGGAGCTGGCGGTGGAGCTGACCGCCGAGGAACGGGGGACGCCGTTCGATCTGGAGACCGGGCCCCTGCTGCGGGTGGCCCTGGCCGCCCTGCCGAACGGCCGGCACCTCACCGTCGTGACGCACCACCACCTGGTCTTCGACGGCTGGTCGATGAACCTGCTCGTGGCTGATGTCCTCACCGCGTACGCCCGGGTCCGCGCCGGGCGATCGGCGGCCCTGCCGCCACGGGTGGCCGCCGCCGAGCTGGTGTCCCGCGCGCCCGCCCATGGGCCGGACGACTTCTGGGCCCGCCATCTGACCGGGGCGCGATCGACTCGCCTGATCAACTATGGGCGGCGCCGGTCCGGCGTGCACCGGGAGACGACCGTGCGGCTGTCCCGGGCCGACTGGGACCGCATCCGCAGCTGCGCGCGGCGCCGCCGGCTGGCACCCGCGACGCTTGTCCACGTCGCCTGGGCGGCCACCTTGCGCGACCGGCTCGGCCAGGACGACGTCACCTTCGGCGCGGTGCTCTCCGGGCGCGACGCGGGGATCCCGGGCATCGAGGGGGCCAGCGGCATGCTGATCAACACACTGCCGCTCCGAGTGCGCTTCGGCGCCAGTGTGGACCCGGCCGTCGCGACCGCGGCCGACCTGCTGGCGCTGCAGGAACGCTCGGGCGCGTCCCTGGTCGAGGTGCGCCGCCTGGCCGGTGCCACCCCCCGCGACGTGCTCTTCGACCACCTGCTCGACTTCGGCACCAGCCGGACCATGGTGGCCGTCCCGGCGGGCGGTGTCGCGGGCCTGCACCTGCGGCCGCTGCATGGGTTCGAGCGCACCAACTACGGCGTCACGGTCACCGCAGTGGCTGCCGTCGACCTGGAGCTGAGCCTCAACCACGACGACGGTCTGCTGACCGTGCCGGAGGCCGAGGACCTGCTCGCGCACTTCACCCTGGCGATCCGTGCGGTCGCCGGCGCAGAAGCACCGGAAGGGGATGGGTAATGGACCGTCGACTGCTGACCGACCTGATCGTCGGCCCGTCGGACAGGCCAGCGGTGAGTCACGCCGGGCGGCGCCTGACCTACCGGGAGATGCACGCTGCGGCCGACCGGGTCGCCGCGGAGCTGAGCCGGTTCGCCACCGGGCCGGACACTCCAGTCGGCGTCTGCCTGGCCGACCCACTGCAACTGGTGCCGGCGGTGCTCGGCGTGCTGCGTGCGGGCAGCGCATACCTGCCGTTCGGCGCGGACTGGCCGGTCCGACGCATCGCCGGCGCGGCCGAGCGCATCGGCTTGCCGCTGGTGGTGTCCGCCGGCGCCACCGCCGTGCGTCTGCGCGAGGCCGGCGTCCCGGTCGTCGACTTGGACGGGCCGCCGGCGGCGGCCGCGCCGCCCACGGCGCGCCCGCACGACGGCTCCCTGGCCTACCTCATCCTCACCTCTGGGTCGACCGGGCAGCCCAAGGCGGTCGCCGTCGACCATGCCGCCGCGGTGGCGTCAACCCTGGCGCGGCGCAGCGTCTACCCGGGGCGCGTGGGCGGCTTTCTCTGGCACTCGCCGGCCGCGTTCGACAGCTCGGTGGCCGGTCTGTTCTGGACGCTCGCCGACGGCGGCACCCTCGTGGTGCCGGACGACGACGCCCGCACGGACCCGCGGCGGCTGATCGAGCTGATCCGAACCGAGCGGGTGACCCACCTGCTGGCCCTGCCCCGGGTGTGGCGGGGTGTGCTCGCCCTCGCCGAGCCGGCCGATCTCGCCGGGCTGGCAATCGTGGCGGTCGCCGGTGAGGCGGTGCCCGCCGGCCTCGCCGCGGAACACGCCGAACGCTGTCCGGCGCCGCTGTTCAACGAGTACGGGCCGGCCGAGGGTGCCGTGTGGGCCACGGTGGGAAGGGTAGACCCGGCCGGCGACGGGGCGGACATCCCGATCGGCGCGGCCCGCCCCGGCATGACCGTCACCGTCCGGCACGACGACCTGCGTCCCTGCGCGCCGGGGGAGACCGGGGAGATTTGGCTGTCCGGCCCCGGCCTGGCCCGCGGGTACGTCGCCGCCCCGGGGCTCACCGCCGACCGGTTCCTGCCCGACCCGGGCGGGGACAGGCGGGCCTACCGCACCGGCGACCTTGCCGAACTCCGGCCGGACGGCGCACTACTGTTCCGCGGCCGCCGCGACGACCAGGTCAAGGTCTCCGGCATCCGGGTGGAACCGGCCGAGGTCGAGCGCGTGCTGCTCGCCGTGGCGGGTGTCGTCGAGGCGGCCGTCGTGGGCCAGACCGCGGCGCAGGGCCGCACGGTCCTGGCCGCGTTCGTGGTCCTCGCCGACGGGCAGACCGGCGCCGCGGTACGCGAGGCGGCGGCCGCGCAGCTCCCGGCGGCCCTGGTGCCGGCCCTGTTCAGCGTCGTGCCGAGCCTGCCGCGCAACAGCAACGGCAAGGTGAATCGCCGGGCGCTGGCCGGGACGCGCGAGGAGCCGGAGGTGACCGGGCAACCGGACGACATCGACCCCGTCCGGCAGCGCATCCTCCAGGTCTGGCGGGAGGTGCTGCGTGACCCAACGCTGACCGCGGAGACCGATCTCTTCGCTGCCGGCGGCGACTCGATCACCGCAGTGATGATCTGCGGGCAGCTGGGTGAGGCGGGCCTGACCGTGACACCGCTGGACGTCTACGAGGCCCGCACGCCGGCCACCCTGGCGACCCTGCTTGCCGACCGCGCGCCCACTGCCCCGGCGGCCGTGGACTCGGCGGGCGGCCCGGCCGGCGACGGCGTCGGCCGGACCGGTGACAGGCTGCCCCTCACTCCGATCCAGCAGTGGTTCGTCGACGTTCAACCGGTGGCCCGCGACCACTGGAACCTCTCGGTCGGCGCGACCGTCAGCGGCACCGACCACGCCGCGGTCCGTCGCGCCCTGACCGAGGTGCTGGACCGGCATCCGATGCTGACCGCGCGGATCGACGAGGGGGAGCTGCACCTGGACGGCGGCAGCGTGCCGGTGTCGTTGGAGTTCGTGGCCGACCTGCACGACGAACAGACCGACGAGTTGATCGCCGAGTGGCAGCGCAGCCTCTCGCTGACTAGCGGCCCGGTGACTCGGCTCGTCTGGTTCGAAGCCGACGACCCGGCCCGGGCCCGGTTCGTCCTCGTCTGCCACCACGCGGTGTTCGACGCGGTGTCGCTGCGCGTGCTGCTCGCCGAACTCGCCGCTGTGCTTGCTGGACGGGTACCGGCCGCGCCGGCATCCTGGCCGGCCTGGGTGGCTCACCACGTCGGCGAAACCGCCGCCGGAGCGTACGACCGGGAGTTGCCGTACTGGCTCGCCACCGCCCGGGTGGCCGGCGCGTCCCTCGACGGGGTGCGACCGGGCTCCGAGGGCGACGCCCGCCGGGTGACCCACCGGGTCGACGGTTCCCCCGTGGAGGCGTTCACCCAGGCCATCGGCCGGCATCCCGACCTCGCCGACCGGCTGCTGCTCGCTGCCGTGCTGCGCGCTTTCCGGGAAACCTTCCCGGCAATGGAGACGCTGGGCATCGACGTGGAGCGACACGGCCGGTCCGAGGGCACCCCGGGATCGGGTGCGGTCGGCTGGTTCACCAGCTTCCACCCCGTGGCCGTGCCGCTGCCGGCGGCGGACGACGCGGCTGGCGCGCTCGCGGCGGTGCGGCAGGCCCTGGACGGGGTGCCAGGCACCGGTCTCGGGTTCCTGGCGCTGGCCTACGGCCGCCCCGCCCTGCCGGGCACCGCCGAGTTGCGCAAGCTTCCCGCGCCGCTGCTGCGGTTCAACTACCTCGGCCGGCTGGAGCAGCGGCTGTCCGTCGGCGCGACGGTCCTCGACGTGGACCTCGACCTGCCCGATCAGCGCGACCCGGCAGCGTCGCGCCGCAACGTGTTCGAACTCGACTGCGTGCTGGTGGAGGACGAGCTCGTCTTCCGGTGGGCGGCCCCCCGCGAGGTACCCCCGGCCACCCTGCGGCGCCTGGTCGAGGCCGCCGCACACCATCTGATCTGACCGCCCGCGAGGAGGCGTCCATGCCTGACGAATCGCACGACATGGTCCCGCTCACACCGGAACAACGCGCCATCCTGTTCGAGTCCCTGAACGACGGCATGGCGACATACGCCCTGCAGGTGCGCTGCCGCGTGCGGCCTTTCCGCCCAGACCTCTTCCAGCAGGCGTGGGCGCGGACCGTCGCGCGCCACGAGATGCTGCGGGTCCGCTTCCGGTGGACCGGGGTGCCCGTGCCGTCGCAGGAATTCCCCGCCAGCACACCGGTCCACGTGCCGATGGTGTCGGTGCGCGGCGGTGACCCGGACCGGTTCCGGGCGGTGGCGATGCGACTGTTCGACGAGCAGTTTGCGCGTGAGATGGACCTGGAGGGCGATCGCACGGTGGTGCCGTACGCGGTGCACGACGGCGAGTCCGCCTACTTCTGCTGGACCTCGCACCACCTTGTGATGGACGGCACGTCTAGTCGGATCCTGCTGCGCGATCTGACCGAGGAGTACGACCACCTCCTTACCGGGGAGACCGGGACGGTGCGGGCACCGGCCGGCTCGTTCGCCGCCTACGTGCGCTGGCGGCAGGAGAACCTCGCCGTGTCGCCGCCCGCCGAGCCGATGCCGGACCGGTCGGGTGTGCTGGTCCGCGCTCTGGGCGGAACCCGCGCGCCGAGCGAGCAGCGGCGGGTCGCCCGGCCATTCGCCCCCGACCTGATGGACCGGGTCCAGTCGATGGCCCGCCGGACCGGAGTGACGGTCGCCACCGTCGTGCACGCGGCCTGGGCGCTGACCGTCCAGCGGTGCACGGGTGAGGACCCGGCCCGGTTCGGGGTGGTCGGTTACGGCCGACCGCACCAGGTGCCCTGCTCGGCCGAGACCATCGGCATGTTCGTTGCCACCAGCCCGATCATGGTGCCGGCGCCGGCCGGGCAGCCGCTCGGCCAGTGGTTGGAGCGGCTACAGACCGGCCTGGTACGCACCTGGGCTACGGAGAAGCGGCGGGCGTTGGACGCCGATTCCATCCTCGTCGTCTCGCATTTCCCGCCGATCCAGCAGTTCACCGGCGCTCGCAGCGGCTGCCAGATCGAGTTCCTCGACGTGGTCGATCACGCGCCGCAGCCGATCGTGGCGGCCGCCATGATCGGCGAACCCGCGCTGCTGCTGCTCCACGTCAATGGGGTCCGCCTGCCGGCCAGCCGCGCCGAGGCCCTCGCCGACGATTTCCTCCGCCACTTAGACGTGCTGACCCGGTCGGATCCGGCACGCCCCGTCGACTCGCCCACTGTCTCGACTTCGGAAGGACCGACAACCTATGCGACAGCGTGAACTGTCCCCGGTCGAGGCGGCGCTGTGGACGGAGTGCCAGTCGGCGGGCGGCGCGGAGGCGTACGTCATTCCCTACGTCCTGCGCCTGCGCGGCGAGGTCGACGCGGACGCGTTGCACGCGGCGTTACGTCACGTCGTCGCCCGCCATGAGGTGTTGCGGACCGGCTACGGATGGCGGGACGGTCTGCCCACGGCCACCGTCCACGACCACGTGGATGTGCCGTTCACGGCGAACGACCTCCGCGGCGGCGCGGCGCCGAAGGCGGACCTGGACGCGCGGATCCGGGCGGCCAGCGCCGGTGGGTTCGACTTCCACCGCCCGCCGCTGCTGCGGGCCACGCTTCTGCTGCTCGACGACGGCGCGGTGTTCTGCCTCGTCCTGCACCACCTGGTCACCGACGGCCGCTCGCGCGAGGTGCTCGCCGGCGATCTGCTGGCCGCGTACGCGTCGGGGCAGGCGCCCGCCGGCCCACCCGACACCCGGTACGCCGAGTGGAGTGCGGAGCAGCTGCGCGACCTGGGCGCCGACCGCCTGGCTGAGCACCGCGACGTCTGGCGCGAGCGCCTGGCAGTCGCTCAACGCACCCCGGATCGACTGGTCACCCGGCCCGGCACCCACAGCTATCGCGGTGCGCGCGTGGTCCGGGAACTTGTCGGCGCCGACTTGGCCGCGGTGCGCCGGTTGGCCGCCACGCGGCGGACCACGGTCGCTGCGGTGCTCGCGGCCGGCTGGTCCGTGGCGCTTGCCCGCTTCGGTGACGGGCGTCACGCGGGCTTCGCCATGGCGTCCGCGAACCGTCCTACGCGCTACATCGACGTGGTGGGCTCGTTCGCGGCCGTGGTGCCGGTGGCGGTCGAGGTCGACCCGCAGGCGGAGTTCGGTGCCGTGCTGGCCGAGGTGACCGGCACCCTGCGCGACGCGATGAGCCGCCCCGCGCTTCCCCTGCACCTGCTGGCCGGTGACGACCGGCCCCGCCGGGGCTTCGACACGATGTTCGTGCACACCACCGTCCCCGACACGGTTCGTCTGCCCGGCCTGACGATCACGCCGATGCCGGTGGCCGGGCAGACCGCGAAAGGCGCCCTGCTGCTCAGCGTCACCGAGGCGCCGGAGCGGATCGAGCTGATGATTGAGTACGCCGCCAACCGGGTCGCGGCGGAGACCGCGGACAGCCTGCTGGACACCGTCCGCGCGGTACTGACCGAGGCCACGGCCGCCACACGCGTGATCGACCTGGCCCCGCGGCCGGTCGAGGCCTGGTCGGTCGCGGAGCCGGTGGACGTCGTGGACGTCGTATCGGCGGTGCGGAGCTGGGTGCAACGGTCGCCGGATGCGACGGCGGTGGTCGCGGGGGACGTGCGGTGGACGTACGCGGAGCTGTGGCGGCGTTCGGGCGTGGTGGCCGCGCGGTTGGCCGGGGACGGCC